>PLSV01000024.1 GCA_003165235.1 Syntrophobacteraceae bacterium | reverse complement strand
ATAGCCTGGTGTTGTGGGCTGCTGTTTTTGCTGACCTTTTTCGCGGTGGTTCCGCATGCCATGGCCTCGGCAGCACAAGGAGGCGGGCTTCCCTATGAGGCCTGGCTGACTAAGCTTCAGCAAAGCATGACGGGACCCGTGGCTTTCAGTATATCGATTATCGGCATTGTGGCCGCAGGTGGAGTGCTGATATTTGGCGGCGAGTTAAACGCATTTGTGCGGACACTTATTTTCGTCGTTCTGGTCATGGGGCTTCTCGTGGGTGCTCAAAATCTGATGTCAACCTTTTTTGGGCAGGGGGCCCTGATTGGCGCGGCTCAAAGCTTCCTTTTGTGTGGAAGGGTGTGACATGGCGCTTCGAACGGTTACGGTTCACAGGGCCGGAAACCGGCCCAATCTGTTCCTGGGTGGGGATCGGGAGCTGGTAATGTTTACGGGTCTTTTGGCGTTCGCTTTGATTTTTTCAGCCCAGGAGTTGCGAGCGACGGCATTTGGCGTGGGGCTTTGGGTTGTTGCATTGTTCCTGTTTCGCCTGATGGCTAAAGCCGATCCTCGGATGCGGCACGTGTATATGCGGCATCGGCGCTACAAAGCGTACTACCCGGCCAGGTCCACGCCTTTCCGAGGCAATGAGAGGGAGTACAAATGAAATGAGTATTTTGGCCCAACCCTCTGTTATCGAAGGTCTCACGCTGGTTATAGGTGTTTTGGGTTTGCTTTTGGTTTCGATGCTTTTTTTTGAGGTGCGCCAAGCCCACAAGCACAACAAACTCCAGAGACACCGGGCCACTGATGAGGGGTTCGTGGATCTTTTGAACTACGCCGCTGTAGTCGATGATGGAGTGATCATCTGCAAGAACGGAGCGTTTATGGCTGCCTGGCTCTATCAGGGTGACGATAACGCGAGCAGCACGGAAGAGCAAAGAGAAATAACATCTCTTCGCATCAATCAGGCGATTGGGATGCTTGGCGGTGGATATGTGATCCACGTGGACGCAATACGGCGTAATGCACCAGGTTACAGCGAGCCAGGTTTATCTCATTTTCCGGATCGTGTTACTGCAGCCATCGATGAGGAGAGACGCAGGTATTTTGAGAGCCTGGGAACTATGTTCGAGGGCTATTTCGTATTGACCCTCACGTGGTATCCCCCGTTACTGGCTCAAAAGAAGTTTGTGGATTTGATGTTCGATGATGACCGAAAAGCCATGGACCACAAGGGGCATACATATAGTCTGATCGATGGGTTCAAGAATGAGTGCGCCAACTTGGAGTCGCGGCTTTCTTCGGTTTTCAGGATGCAAAGGCTTCAAAGCCATAAGGCTGTGAATGAGGATGGAAGCATCGTCACACATGATGATTTTTTACGCCACTTGCATTTTTGTGCCACTGGTATCGACCACCCCATAATGCTGCCGTCAAATCCTATCTACCTGGATGCGCTGATCGGTGGTCAGGAAATGTGGGGCGGGGTGATACCCAAAATAGGCCGAAAATACGTCCAGTGCGTGGCTATCGACGGGTTCCCGATGGAATCGTATCCGGGCATGCTTTCAGTACTCGCTGAACTCCCGATTGAGTACCGCTGGTCAAGCAGGTTTATTTTCATGGACCAGCACGAGGCGGTAGCCCATCTGGACAAATTCCGGAAAAAATGGAAGCAAAAGGTCAGGGGATTCTGGGACCAGGTTTTTAACACGGGTCATGGTCGTATTGATCGGGATGCCGCCGACATGGTCGAGGATGCCGAACTGGCAATATCCGAGGTCAATAGCGGCGTTGTTGGGCAGATTTATTACACGAGTGTCGTGGTTTTGATGGACGAGGACCGGGACAAGCTGGACGTAGCGGCGCGGCAGATCGAAAAAACTATCAACAGCCTCGGGTTCGCCGCTCGCGTGGAGACCATCAATGTCATGGACGCCTGGTTTGGGAGCCTACCGGGACATTGTGTCGAAAATATCCGCAGGCCCGTGATGAACACCATGAACGGGGCAGATTTACTCCCGGTCAGCACCATTTGGAGCGGTGAAAGCAAGGCCCCATGTCCCATGTACCCGCCATCGAGTCCGGCTCTTTTGCAGTGTGTAACGGATGGGCGAACCCCATTTTGGTTCAATGCGCATGTCCGGGACCTGGCGCACCAGATAATATTTGGTCCAACCGGGGCGGGCAAGTCCACGCTTTTGGGAACGCTTGCCGGGCAGTTGCGGCGCTATAAGGGCATGACCCTTTTCATTTTTGACAAGGGCCTTTCCATGTACCCGCTCTGCAAGGCTGCCGGTGGTCATCATTACTCCATCGCCGGCGATAACGACACCCTTGCCTTTTGCCCTTTGCAATATATGGAGACGCCGGGGGATAGGGCTTGGGTCATGCAATGGATCGAGACACTACTGGCCTTGAGTGGTCTAAGTATCAATCCTGGACAGCGCAACGAAATCGGTAATGCCGTCATGAGTATGTATAGCACCGGATCGAAAACGCTTAGCGAGTTTGTGGATACGATACAGGACATTCAGATCAGGGAAGCTTTGATGCAATACACCCGTCACGGCATGATGGGACATCTGCTCGATGCCGACGCAGATGGTTTGTCGCTTGGCGAGTTTAGCGTATTTGAGATTGAAGAGCTCATGAACCTTGGCGAGAAATATGCCTTGCCCGTTCTTCTTTACCTGTTTCGCAGGATCGAGCGATCACTGGGCGGCCAGCCCGCCGCAATCATCCTGGACGAAGCGTGGATTATGCTGGGGCACCCCGTATTTCGGGAGAAAATCCGGGAATGGCTCAAGGTCATGCGTAAAGCGAACTGCATGGTGGTCATGGCGACCCAAAGCCTTACCGATGCCGCTAGATCGGGCATACTCGATGTAATTGTTGAGTCCACAGCTAGCAAGGTGTTCTTGCCTAATGTGTACGCCAGGGACGAGGACACGGCAAATCTCTACAAGCGTATGGGGCTCAATAACAGGCAGATCGAGATCCTGGCGACCGCTGTCCCGAAGCGGCAATATTACTACGTTTCGGAAAAAGGGCGCCGGCTTTTTGAGTTGGCGCTTGGCCCGCTGGCGCTCTCTTTTGTCGGGGCTACGGACAAGGAGTCATTGGCTGCTATCCGCACGCTTGAGGACAAGTATGGCGAGGGCTGGGTTGACGAATGGCTAAGACAACGGGATTTGGATCTTTCCGACTATTTGGGAGAGCGGTCATGAAGATGAAGTTGCCAGGCCTTTTTAGGAAGAAAGATCCAGTTGAAGGCAAGGTGGAACAGCAGGCGGAGACCGCCGTCAAACAAAGTGTGAACCCTTATCTCAACGCACAACGGACCTGGAATGATCATGTCGGCAGGCTTATGTCCTCACGCCAGATGTGGCAGATGGTTGCCATGGTGTGTCTTTTGATTGCGTTGGTCGCGGTGGGTGGAATCGTTGAGATCGGGCGTCAATCTAAAATCGTGCCTTACGTTGTCGAAGTTAACCAACTGGGCGAGGCGCTCGCCATACGACCGGCCCAGGCCGCTCAGGCCGCCGACCCGAGGGTAATAGAGGCTACGGTTGCCGCCTTTGTTAGCGAGGCCCGTTTGGTTACGCCTGATGTGACGTTGCAACGTGAGGCTGTCCTACATGTATATGCCGTGCTTTCATCCAACGATCCGGCCACCATCAAGATGAACGAGTGGCTAAACGGCACCCCCGAATCAAACCCTTTTAAACGGGCTGCCACTGAAATGGTGAGCATCGACATCAAGAGCGTAATGCCGCAAACAGATTCAACCTGGCAAATTGATTGGGTCGAGACGGTCCGCGACCGCAAAGGAGTCATAAAGGGCGTGCCGTGCCGGATGCGCGCACTGGTCACGGTTTATGTGACGCCGCCAACCGCAGAGGAGCAAATCCGCCAAAATCCATTAGGTATTTTTGTGCGTGATTTTTCGTGGACCAAGCAGCTTTAGGAGGGGTCATTGCAGAAATATCTTGCCGCTTTAATGATTTGCCTGATGCCGGTGCTGGCGATTGCGGGCCCCGGCGACAACATGGACGATGGTTATTTTTCACACAAAAACCCGGAACTCACACCCCAGGAACAGACCGGCATTGGTATTGCGGACAGATGGCGAGCATCGAGTGCGACCGGCACAAAGGCTGTTGCCGGGACCGATGGTTCGGTCCGTTTTGTGTTTGGCGTCTCGGAGCCGAGCATCCTTTGCGCGGTGCTTCAGGTCTGCGACGTGGCCTTGGAGCCGGGAGAACAGGTAAATAACATCAACGTGGGCGATCCTCGTTGGACAGTGGAGCCGGCCATTACCGGATACGGGGCAAATGAGGTTCAACATCTTATTATAAAACCGCAGGATGTGGGCCTTGACACAAGCCTTGTCGTGACGACGAACCGGCGCACCTATCACCTCCGCTTGCGCTCCCATCGCACCAAGTTCATGCCGTATGTCACCTTTGTCTATCCAACTGATGATGCCACAAAAAAATGGGACGCAATAAAAGAAAGGCAAACACAGGAACAGGGTGATGGCACGCAGCCGGAGAATAAAGCTTACCTGGGAAACCTGAACTTTTCTTATACGATCGAGGGCCACAGCAGATGGAAACCCGTTCGTGTATACAACGACGGGGTTAAAACCATAATCGAGATGCCCTCCACCATGTCGCAGACCGAAGCGCCGACTCTACTTGTAACGCGAAAGAATAAGGGTTTTCTATCTTTTGCTAAAAGCCCCGAGGAGGTCCTCGTCAATTACCGTGTCCAGGGTGATCGCTACATTGTCGATAGCGTGTTCGACCGGGCCATCCTTATCGCTGGCGTTGGCGGCAGTCAAGACCGTATCACCATCACAAGGTGCGCTGCGGTAAGGGAAGGCAACTGATATGCCAAATATGTCAGCAAACACTTCCCCTCAGGCACAGGGTAAAACTGCGGGACGTCGCGTAAATAACCTGCCGGTCTACATCCTCGTTGGTGTCCTTGGGCTGTTCGTGCTCGTTATGGCCCTGGTCGCGATGGACAGATCGCAACACCAGCACGCGAACAAAGTAAATGCCGAAAAAGCCGGAAACACGGACACAGCGATGTTCGTAAAGGCGATACTGCCGGACAGGAACGATGGCATCATACCGGATGCGGCGGGGCAGCCGGGTCCTCCGGAGATCCCGAAGGAGCAGGCGCAAGCTTCCGGCGAGCAAGAACTCAAGGTGCCCATCGTAAAGCCCAATGATCTCAATAAGCCGCCGGCTCCACCTGAGCGAGATACCAATAAGCCGAAAACCTCAGCCGAAGAGGAGGAGGCACGCATACGCCAGATGAAGTTCCAGGCCTTCGAGCAGGCCGTTACGGCTAAAACCGTGGTCCAGGTGACGGACCTCAGCGGTAAAAGGACGCTGGGTGAACCCGGGTTGAACACTCCTGAGGCGGTGGAGCTCAGTAAGCTTATCGCGGCACAGACCGAAGACTCTATTAAAGCGCTGGCACAAATCCCAGGTGGGGGGGTTGCCAAGACTGGAGTTTCCCGAAACGACATCAAACAGTTTGCGGGGATTGGCCAGGGCGACAGATGGCGTATGGATTCCAAGCCGGAACCGCCGCGCACACGCTATGAGCTGCGGGCCGGGTTTGTGGTTCCGGCCACGATGATTTCAGGGATTAATTCGGGCTTGCCGGGCCAGGTCATAGGCCAGGTCAGCCAAAACGTATACGACACGCCAACCGGAAAGTACCTGCTGATACCGCAGGGGTCGCGCCTCGTTGGAGCGTACTCAAGCGATGTGGTTTATGGACAGGAGCGCGTGCTCGTTGCTTGGCAACGCATCGTCTTTCCGGACGGAAAGGCGATGGACATAGGGGCCATGCCGGGGGCTGATGGCGCTGGGTATGCCGGATTTCACGATAAGGTGAATAACCACTACCTCAGGACATTCGGTTCGGCGCTCCTCATGTCTGCGATAATCGCAGGCGTCAGCCTCAGCCAGCCTAACCAGAACAACGGCGTTAACAATACGCAGAGTACCAGCGGCGTTTTGAGCGCGTCATTAGGCCAGGAGTTGGGATCTACGATGGCCGAAATGATGCAAAAAAATCTCAGCTTAAGCCCAACGCTCGAAATCCGCCCGGGGTTTAGGTTCAACGTGATGGCCGTAAAGGATTTGACCTTCGAGAAGCCGTATAAGTCGTTTGATTATGCGCTTTCAGGAAAAGGAGGAAAATGATGAGCCGTGTAGGTAAGTATGTGTGCGTTGTGGTGCTTTGCATGACTGTGCAGGCCCATGCGCAGATGGCTGTCTTCGACGCCGGCAATTTCTCTGAGAACCTGGTTTCAGCGAAACAGAATGTGCTGATGACCTTAAAACAGATCCAACAATATTGTCTTCAACTGCAACAGTATGAGCAGCAACTATCACAATCTGCAAACATGGTTAAAAATACTGTTGCGCCTGTAGCCTATGTATGGGACCAGGCGAATATAACCATAAATGATGTGTTGAAAACGATTGACGTTGTAGACCGTTACAAGCAGCAGGCCGGGAGCCTGCAAGCGTATCTTAATAAATTCCAGGATATAAATTATTACCGAAGCTCACCCTGTTTCGGTCCTAATGGCTGCACTCAGCAGCAACGGGCAGCACTGCAGAATGTGGCTATACTGGGATCACAATCCCAAAAACAGGCAAACGATGCCCTCGTGCAAGCGATCGAGAAACAGCAAGTCCAGCTCCGCCAGGACGCGGCCAATCTGGTGCTGATCCAGAATGCGGCGCAAAGCGCGGGCGGGCGTATGGAAGCACTCCAGGCGGCTAACCAGTTGGCAAGCAATCAGGCGGCGCAATTGCTCCAAATTCGAACCTTGCTCGTCGCGCAGGGAAACGCCGCGGCCGCCAAGCTGCAAGCGGATGCCGACAAGCAGGCCCAGAGCGGAGCCCTCGATCAACAGTCAGTTTCAAGTTTCCCCGACACGACGGATGAAAGCGGTTGGTCTTTTGAGGGGAGAAAATAGATGGGAAAATATCTGACACTTTTGTTGATTTTTATTCTTTCACTGGGACTTTTGAGCTGCAGCCAGTCAAAAGACAAGAGCATGACCGATGCTGATAAAAAGTCAATTTCAAGCTTCCCGGACACAACAGATGAAAGCGGTTGGTCTTTTGAGGACGAACAGAAACTACCCAAAGATAAAAGCAATACCAGTGACAAAAAGGCTGAACAGGAGAAAGCTGGTAAGAACTAGTCCAAAAACATGAGCACGACTAATAAAGAAAGAAAAAGCATGGGGAAATTACTCACATTCGTGAAAGGGTTTTTTTCTTCCAGATTCCTCGTCATTTGTTTACTGCTTTGTTCCTGCCTGCTGCTTGTTTCCGTAACCGCTTCGGCACAGATGACAAATTCTAATGTTTTCGGGGATATATTGCAACGGTATCAGGCAGTAGCAACCGCTTGGTCAACGACCATAACGAAACATGCAACTTGGCTTTTTTGGTGTCTCGTTTCAATCAGTATGATTTGGACGTTCGGCATGATGGCGCTCCGAAAGGCCGATTTTGGAGAATTTGTAGCCGAGTTTGTGCGCTTCACGATCTTCACCGGTTTCTTTTGGTGGTTGCTCAGCAATGGGCCTTCCTATGCCGGCTCAATCATCGAATCACTTCAACAAATCGCTAGCGAGGCAACAGGACAAGGTACGCAGGTGAACCCAGGTCACATTGCAGACATGGGTTTTAAGATCTTTTTTAACGCCTTAAAGAATATGTCGGGCTGGAGCCCGGTGGCCAGCTTCGTTGGTCTTTTGTTGAGCGGACTCATCATGGTTGTGTTCGCTCTCGTTGGGGCGAACATGCTGCTCTTGCTTTGCTCTGCCTGGCTGTTAGCGTATGCGGGCGTGTTTTTTCTCGGCTTTGGTGGTTCCAGATGGACCTCCGACATCGCAATAAACTACTACAAAAAAGTACTCGAAATTGGAGCAAGTTTGTTCACGATGATTCTTCTCATTGGCGTCGGACAAAGCTTTATCGACGCTTACTACTCGAAGATGAACCAAGGTCAGGACGTAGAGTTTTCGGACATGGGCGTCATGCTTGTCGTTGCCATCATTTTGTTATTTCTGGTGGAGAAAGTGCCTCCTTTGGTTTGTGGCATCGTTACGGGCGCAAGCATAGGTAATGCGGGCATAGGGAATTTCGGGGCAGGCGCGGCTATTGGCGCGGGGGGACTAGCGGCAGGCGCAGCCGGCCTGGCTGGCGGCATGATAGCAGGTGGGGCAATGTCCATTGCTGGAGGATCGAGTGCATTGATGGCGGCTTGCAAGTCCGGGCAACAGAGTATGTCGAGTCCTGGAAGTTTAGATATGTCTGGCGGTGGGCCGGGAGGTCCTGGCGGTAGCACGAGTAGTGGGTTAAGCCCGCTGGCAATGGCGTGTGGTGACAAGCCTCGTAGTGGCGCCAATATGACTGCGGGCGCTGTCGGCAGCCTGTATAGAGGCGCTCGCCAGGTTGCAGGTGATGCGGTTAAAGAGAAGATGGATGCCGTTCAAAAGAGCATCGGCCTGACAACCGGCGGGAAAATAGCGAGTGCCATTAAAGAGCTGCGCGAGGGCGGTGGTAGCCTGGGCGCAGGAAAGGTAACGAATCCCAACCCTGAAGTTCAGTCGTTTATCGATGGGAAAGGGCGTGGTTTCTGATGAGGGGAAAGTGCCTGCTCTTGGTGATGCTTGCACTATTAAGTGCGCCCATGGTGTGCCTGGCCGCAGAGCTGGAAGGGCAGGGCGGCAGCGGTCCGGTCTCGGGGTATCTAACTATACTTAAGCCGGGAGAAATGGATGAGCGCGTTATGTGCTCGGTAATTGCGGCGGTGAAATACGACGTGCCGGCGAATATCATTCTCGCGGTGGCTGAGATCGAGGGCGGCAAGCCTGGCCGGTATGTCGAAAATACCAACGGGACATACGATGTCGGTACTATGCAGTTCAACACGGCTTACCTTCAAGATCTGGCACAATATGGAATCACAGCAAAAGACGTAGCGGCTGCTGGTTGTTACTCCTATGAATTGGCCGCCTGGCGCCTCCGGGAACACATCCTAAATGATACGGGCGATCTTTGGACGCGCGTAGCGAATTATCATTCCAAAACCCCCTGCTACAATGCTGAATACCGAGCCAAGCTGATTCGAGCTTCCGGCAAATGGGGCAATTGGCTAACCGAGCGGTTTAAAACTCGCGATTTATTGGCAGGTACTGTTGCAACACGAAACAAGTGACAATTGATTTTATCCGAACCGCAGAGAGAACCATGATTTCTTCGCAGATGGAAAGTTTATTGCTCATTGTAGTTGGGGTATTCCTGGTTTTCTCTCTCTTCGGAAGCAGAAGGAGAGTTGTGCTTATATACAGTCTCAGTAGCAAAGAGCTGTACTTGTGGTGGTCGATGAGGCTGATCTTAATGGTTTTGGCGTTCGCGGTCCTGTACTTCGTATTTCCTAGCATCGTCACCTGGGCCAAAACATTTATCTTGTCTCTCACTCAGCTTATTCGATCTTTCGTGATTTCGTTGACCGCCGTCATTTGAGGATCGGAGTAAAATCCATGCGAATTTTTATAACGGTTTTGTTTGTGGCATCGTTAGTGGTGTTTCCGGGTTGCGCCACAGTACCGGCAGGTTCTGCGGCCTTAAGCTTTTATACGTTCGATGATTCCCGGGGAGTCGGCCTCATCCGGGCCTTCCAGGATGAAAATACCACGGTGCTGCAGTTTGCAAATCTGGAGGGTGAAAGCTTTGTCATCCTGAATGGCGAAGGACATCAAGTAAAATATGAGAGGGTAGGGGAGCACTACGTGATTTTGCCGGGTACTTACGCGTCGCTGACGGTTCGAATGTTGACCCGGAACGCGTCTGTAGACATCATCGGGTCCTCCGGAAAAACGGTTGAAAAGCGCGAAATAGTAGCAGCGAAAGCCCCGATACCACCTCCGGAACCAAAAACTTCGACTCCAATAGTCGAACCGGTTCAGGAAAAAGTTGCCATTCCAGCCCCCGTTTCAACGCCCAAAGTGGAAGTAGCGCCTGTGTGCCCAGGTAAGACCGAGACCTTGGACAGTAAGTGCATCTCGCACGGGTTGACAGGTTACGTCGTTCAGGTAGAGACACTTACTGATAGGCCATCGGCTGAGAAACTGAAGGAGAAACTCGCAAAGCATGGTTACGAGGCAGAGATAAAGGAGCGCTCAAACCCCAAGCGCGGCACAGTTTACGGCGTCAGGCTTCGCCCTGTTGGGTTAGTGGAGGCATTTGATGCAATGAAGCGCCTCCGGCATGACCTTGGAGTAAAGCCAAAGCTTATGGAGATCCCGGGCGATGAGCTGGCGGCATACGAGGCAGGTAAGTGAAATCTTCTGAGAAACGCAATACCGCCGTAGGTCCGCAAATACGGCAACCAAAGACGGATACCGGCAGGGTAGGGCAGGCGGCTTGGGTGTTTGCCGTACTCGCCTTGGGACTCTTTTCCGCTACACAGTTTGCGGCGTACCAGTTCAATTACCATCCCGCTCTCGGTGTAAGCGCTCACGGGCTTTATCCTCCGTGGATGATTCTTCTGTGGGGCGCCAGGTGGCATGCAAGATATTGGGATATCTTTTCCAAGGCCGGCAGTATCGGGGTAATGGTTTGCGCGATCGGAATGGTTGGCCTTTTTATGCGAAGGCTCCTGCGTGCAAACACCTCCAAGGCAAACGAGTATATGCACGGATCGGCAAGGTGGGCGAGCGAGAAGGATATTAAAGGCGCAGCACTTCTCGATAACGACGGCGTTTATGTCGGTGGCTGGCTAGATTCGAAAAACAGGCTCAGGTATCTTCGCCACAACGGCCCGGAGCACGTACTGTGTTACGCACCGACAAGAAGCGGAAAAGGCGTTGGTTTGGTGGTCCCTACGCTTCTCTCTTGGCCTCATAGCGCTGTTATAACAGATCTTAAAGGGGAACTCTGGGAGCTTTCCTCAGGATGGCGAAAAACCCATGGTCACAACAAAGTGCTGAGATTTGAGCCGGCGCGGCTCACAGGTTGCGTTGGTTTTAACCCGCTTGAGGAAATCCGCCTGGACACGGAATATGAAGTCGGGGACGTGCAAAACCTTGCAACCCTGATTGTTGACCCTCAAGGAAAGGGTCTAAACGACCACTGGCAGAAGACCTCCCAGTCACTCCTGGTAGGCTGCATTCTGCATATTCTCTACAAGAGCGGAAAAGAGGGGACTCTTGCGACCCTGCCTGCGCTCGACGCCATGCTCGCCGACCCCAAGAAGCCTGTGAGCAAGCTATGGGAGGAAATGACCGTATATGCTCACAAAAACGGCGAGAATCATCCGGTAGTTGGCGCGGCAGGCCGCGACATGATGGATAGACCCATCGAGGAGGCGGGCTCTGTCTTATCTACGGCCAAATCATACCTCTCTTTATACCGTGATCCGGTAGTTGCGAAAAACGTCTCTAAATCCGAGTTCCGAATCAGGGACCTCATGAACTTTGATGACCCGGTGAGCCTTTATATCGTCACTCAGCCCAATGACAAGACGCGCCTGCGCCCCCTGGTCCGTGTTCTGGTCAACATGATCGTGAGACTTCTGGCCGATAAGATCAAGTTTGAAAAGGGGCGGCCAAAGCCCGAATACAAGCACCGCTTGCTTATGATGCTCGATGAGTTCGCAAGTCTTGGAAAACTTGAAATCATGCAGGAGTCTTTGGCCTTCGTCGCTGGCTACGGCATAAAGTGCTACATCATCATCCAGGATATAAACCAGCTCCAAAACCGGGAGACTGGTTACGGCAAAGACGAAACAATCACATCCGCCTGTGGTATCCAAAACTCTTTTGCTCCCAACCGTTTAGAGACCGCCGAGCATCTATCAAAACTCACCGGGCAGACCACAATCGTAAAAGAGCAGATCACGACCAGCGGTCGGAGAATGAGCGCACTTCTTGGCCAAGTATCGAGGACCATCCAGGAAGTCCAGCGTCCACTCCTGACGGTTGATGAAGCGCTTCGGATGCCGGGACCCAAAAAGGACGCGCACGACCGCATCGTTTGCGGCTGCGACATGGTTGTTTACTGCTCCGGATTTCCGGCGATTTATGGCCGGCAGCCTCTATATTTTCAGGATCCCGTTTTCCAGGCCAGAGCAGAGGTCCCTCCGCCCAAAGAGACCGATAGGCTATTGTCTTTAACGCAGCCCGGCCAAAGGATTGTTTTGTGAGCCTGGTCAAAGGGTTTGTCTTAACGGCCTGGGGTGTTTTCGCTCTGGTGGCCGTCTTCATCTTGAACGGAGCTCGTGTCAACAGTACGGCGAGCTTCCCGCGCGGTCTGTATTGGAAAATCAATGCGCCATTTAAAAAAGGTGATCTCGTGATCTTCTGTCCGCCAAAAACCCCTGTTTTTGCTGAAGCCAAAGAACGGGGCTATATCGGGGCAGGATTTTGTCCGGGCGGGTATAGGGAAATGATTAAGAAGATAGTCGCTACAGAGGGAGACCGAGTGACCATTTCTGAAAAGGGCGTGGCCGTAAATGGTGTGCCGATCTTTGACAGCATGCCATCCACCGAGGACAGGGCAGGGCGGCCGATGCCGCATTATGAGACTGACTGTACGCTTAAAAACAACCAGGTGCTGCTCATGTCGGACTATAACCCGCTTTCGTTTGATGGCAGGTATTTCGGGCCGATTAACTCGGCCCAGATCCGGAGCGTTATCCGTCCGGTTCTAACCTGGTAGGGCAGGGGGTCTACATTCCAGAAGAGGAGTGACAAGATGAAGGAACTAACTAAAGAAGTGCTTTTTGACGCCAAGGAAGATGCGGCCGAAGCGCTACGCGAGAAACTGGCTGATATGGAGACGCCCGGCTTTGAGGTGGAGTTTGATCCGGAGGAAGCCGAACTCGCGGGGGCCTTCGTTGAGGACGCGTTGAGTGAGCAGGACGCGCTAGACAGCAGTCCAGATTCATTGGGAAATCTGGATAATTGAACATGGCGAAAGGATTTAACCCGAAACAATCTCTTAGACAACTGAACCTGTTCGATGACTGGTTGGTTGTCAGGGATACAACAATATCGCCTGACAAGTCCCGCTATGTTCTCGCAGAGCGTTTGGCTGAAAAGCTCGACAAGGATGGAGAAATCACTTCCAGGTTCTTAACTGTTGAGGCCAACCGTGTTTTCGGCGGCACTCAGGCGGAAGGCGTCTATTCTTCAAAAGACGCATACGACGCGATGGAAGTGGCCTTTAACATTCATCTGAGCAAAACGGAGAGAACCGATTGGAATAGAAGTGGTGCGGATTGGGCGAGGAACAAAGCCCAAGAATTAACTCAGCGCGTCTCAAAGCTGCCCACGCAATCCAGGCGTGATGAAGAGATGGAGGAGTTTCAACAATTCAGCACCCCTCCTGCTTTATCGTTCGTGGCGAATTGGGTGGCAAATATCCAGCCCACGGATGTGATGATGGAGCCGTCTGCCGGTACCGGTGATTTGGCAATATGGCCGAAAATCGCTGGAGCTGAGGTTGTTCTAAATGAACTATCTCAAAGGCGGCAGGATTTGCTCGCCGATTTGTTCCCGGAAGCAACGCTTTTTAAAGAAAACGCGGAACAGCTAGACAATGTATTGCCTCTCGATGTCGCTCCCACCGTTATTGTGATGAATCCGCCGTTTTCATCATCGGCAGGACGTGTGCAGGGTCAACGCGACACGTCGATTGGCGCCCGTCACATCGAGCAGGCTTTGAAACGGCTTCAGGATAACGGCCGGTTGGTTGCTGTTGTCGGGAAGGGCATGGCCTTGGACCGACCGGCATTCAGCAAATGGTGGAAAGAGATAGAGGGGCGATATAATGTCCGTGCCAACATTGGCATATCCGGCAAGGAGTATGGGAAGTATGGCACGACCTTCGATAATCAAATTCTGATTATCGACAAAACTGGAAGCACCATTCAAGGCGTATTAACAGGCAGGGTCGAATCGGTTGCAGATTTACCCATATTATTGGAGGGCATAAGAAATGAACGTAAGCCTATTCAACGAAGCGTCGTTAAATCAACAGTCAACAAGGATTCTCGAACAGTATCAGATACCGTTCGATCCATCGACGGAACTGGCGGGCCTGGCTCTGATCCGAGAAGCACTGGAACGAGGCCTCCTGGAGACGGGGGAGATACAGGAGCCTCTGCTACTGATAGCAAAACTCTCGGTGAATCCGGAATTAGCCATGTCGTTAATGACGGAATCGGAGCCGGGAGTGGAGTTCGAAATGGAGCTGTCAGATACATTGGAAGAAGCGGCGGCAGAGATCCTGGAGGAAATAATGGCGTCAATAAAGGGAGCAACGTTAGCACCGTTACAATAGAGACCAAGAGCGGTGAAGTAAGCGAGTTTTCCGATTCCGTATTTGCGCATTACACCCCCCAGCGTCTAACCATTCCAGGCGCATGGCAGCATCCGGGAAGACTGGTGCAGGCCGCGGCGATGTCAGCCGTAGAACCACCAGCACCGACCTATTCACCCACATTGCCAGAGAATCTCATACGAGACGGTTTGCTCTCGTTAGCCCAACTGGAGGCCGTTGTCTACGCCGGGCAAGCGCATTCAGGTTTTTTGCCGAACGGAACACGCAAGGGTTTTTTCATTGGCGATGGGACCGGCGTGGGGAAGGGTCGGGAAATATCCGGCATCATCCTCGACAACATGATGCATGGCCGCAACAAAGCCGTCTGGATATCTTTTAACGAAGGCCTGATTGAAGATGCGAGGAGGGACTTTGCAGGTGTTGGCGGCGATCCCGGGAAGATATTTTTCCAGGGGAAAACAAAGGCCGGAGGTGAAATCACTCAAAAGGAGGGCATCTTGTTCACCACCTATTCAACGCTGCGTGGTGGTGAAAAAAAACAGGCCAATGACCAAGGCCAAAAGGCGGGCAAGACGCGGGCTGAGCAGATCATAGAGTGGCTGGGCAAAGATTTTGATGGCGTGATCGCGTTTGATGAAGCGCACAGCATGGGTAACGCCATTGCCATTAAAGGAAAACGCGGCGTCAGAAAACCATCGCAGCAAGCGATTGCCGGAATCAACCTGCAACACGAGTTGCCTCATGCGCGAGTTCTCTATGTTTCAGCGACAGGTGCGACTGAGATCAGCAATCTCAGGTACGCGGATCGTCTGGGCTTATGGGGTGAAGCTACGCCGTTTGCCGATGTGAACGCCTTCATTGAAGATGTCTCAAGGGGCGGCATCGCCTCGATGGAATTGATCAGCCGCGATATGAAGGCCTTAGGGATGTATGTGTCCCGGTCTCTTTCCTATGATGGCGTGAGCTATGAACGGCTCGAACACACTCTAACTGAGCTGCAGGAAGATATTTACAACGAATTGGCCGGGGCCTGGCAGATTGTCTTAAACAATGTTGAGCAGGCACTGGACATCACCCAGGCGGGAAGCAACGGCGTTGCCAAGAGCGCAGCGTTATCGCAGTTTTGGGGAGCGCATCAACGTTTCTTCAACCAGATTATCACGGCAATGCAAACGCCGAAGGTGATCGATGATATTCGCGAGCAGCTCGATGCCGGAAACGTTGCCGTCATTCAGTTGGTAAACACAAACGAGGCTGCCCAGGAGCGCATAATTGCCCTTGCCTCGGCAAACAACGTTGAACTCGAGGATTTGGATTTCACACCCCGGCAATTGCTGATCGATTACGTAAGAAACGGTTTTCCTGTAGCTGCCTATGAAGAGTCTAGAGACGATAGCGGTAACGTCGTTTATGTTCCGGTTCGCGACTCTGAAGGGAACCAGGTATTTGACCGGGAGGCTGTTGCCTTACGCGACTCGTTGCTTGAAACGCTCCAACAAATTCGTGTGCCTGAAAATCCGTTGGATTCAATCATCAATAGCTTTGGCTCCGACAGGGTAGCCGAAGTGACTGGCCGTAGCAGGCGTTTTGTTCAGATTCGCGATGATGAAGGGTATCTGAAAATTGTTGAGGAAAAGCGCGGCAAAAACGCATCCATGACGGATGCGGAAAGCTTCCAGAATAATAAAAAGGACATCCTGATATTTTCCGGAGCGGGTGGAACCGGATATTCATTCCACGCCGACAACACAGCCGAAAATCAGCGCAAACGCATCCACTACATTTTACAGCCGGGTTGGCAAGCGGACAAGGCGGTACAGGGCTTCGGACGCACACACCGGACCAACCAGGCTCAGGAACCTCATTATGTATTGCCCACGACAAATCTCAAGGCCCAAAAGCGGTTTGTATCATCGATTGCCCGTAGACTCGATCAACTGGGTGCGTTGACACGCGGCCAGCGGGAAGCGACCAGTCAGGGGATATTTACGGCGTCAGATAATCTTGAAAGTGAACACGCTTCAATTGCCTTGAAGAATCTGGTTGGCGATCTCTATCGAGAAAAAACCGGCCTCTCTTTTCAGGATGTCACGAAGCAGATGGGACTGAACCTAGTTGATGAAAACGGTGGATTAAATGAAAGCAAGATCCCGTCAATCCCCCAGTTTCTGAATCGACTGCTATCTCTCAAAACGAATATGCAAAATGCTGTTTTCAACGAGTTTGAAAAACGGCTCGTGGAGGCTGTTGAATACTCGAAACAGCAAGGTTTGTACGATGTGGGTCTTCAGACCCTCAAAGCCCTGAGCATAAAGAAGACACGCGATGATGTTGTACACGTGGAGAAGAACACCGGAGCGCAAACCCGTTATGTCGAATTGGCCGTCACCAATAAGATTGAATATGAAAAATGGGAAGACGCCAGGCTCCGGTCTTTAAAGCGTCGAGAAACCGATGACCTAAGCGGCTGGTTCGTATCTGAATTCGGGAAAAACAAGGGAGATGTTTTTTATCTGAAGGATATCGGAGAAAGATTAGACCCAGAGGGTAATACCGTTCGGCGTGGCGTCGTGTACCCGATCAGAAAGAACGAGCATAAGTACATCGATAATGCCGATGAGATTAGTCACGGCGAAGCATACAGAAACGTTGATGGTAGTTACCGGAAGGTTACCCTTACCAGGTCGATAGATGAGGTTGAGGCCGAGAATCTTTGGAAGGAACAAATTGCGAATTCGCCAAAAACAATAACCAAAACCGAGCGGATGATAGTCGGTGTGATCCTGCCCATTTGGGATCGTGTCGAAGGTTCGGAAGTCATTAAACGATTGCAAACAGATGATGGTGAACAGTTATTGGGCCGCATGTTGGGGGCAAAGGCATCAAAACAAACGCTCAAGAATTTAGGGCATGATTCGGGGCTATCCAATATGTCGGCAAGCGATTTGTTCTCCTCAATCAAGAATGGCAATAAGGCCATTCTTTCAAATGGTTGGGAAATCTCAACCGCCAAAGTCAACTACGAAGATCGTCTTGAGATTAAAGGACGCGTTTCTCTAACCGATGCTGAAATGCGTGTCTTGAAAGAGCAGGGTGCGTTTGTCGAGCGGATCAACTGGGCGGAGCGAGTGTTTATTCCGACTGGTGGCAGCGGAATAGCGACGTTTGAACGAATCACTGCGTCGAAACCGGTTGTTGATCTGATCGAGAAAAATCGGGGCAAGGAAGTTGATGAAGTCGAACAAGAATATGGAATCCCTAAAATATCAACCGAGCAGGTCCTCCCAGCAGGTTCCGGAGGCGACTCGATGATGAAAACCAAGAGTGTCGGCGAAAGTAGGGTGTCTTCGATGAATAATCAAAAAAAACTATTCCATGAGGCCGTGGCAGAAAAGCTGATAGAACAATTAAAGGCCGGAACAGCCCCTTGGCAGAAGCCCTGGCAAGCAGGAGAGCCCAACGCCGTATTGCCGATTAATCCGACTACCGGCAAGCGTTACAGGGGGATTAACGCAATTGAGCTGATAATGGAGGGCAGGGGAGATCCCCGCTGGATGACCTACAATCAGGCTCAAACGGCGGGCTACCAGGTACGGCGCGGCGAAAAAGGCACACGAGTTCAGTATTGGAAGTTTTCGGAAGAAAAAACTAGGTTTGATGAAGAGGGGAAACCCGCTCTCGACGCCGAGGGAAAGCCCATAAAAGAAGAGATTACCCTTGAGCGCCCACGGGCATTTTTTGCCACCGTCTTTAATGTCGAACAGATTGACGGTGTACCGGCCATGGAGCGAAATCCGGTGGCGTGGAATGCTGTTGACCGAGCCGAAGCCATCTTGCAGGCCTCAGGCGCCGCCATCAGCCACGGTGGAGGTAATCGGGCTTTCTATAGGTTAACGGCCGACACCATTCATTTACCCGATAAAAGCCAGTTCGAAAGCGCCGATCGTTATTACGCGACGGCACTTCACGAACTGGGGCATTGGACGGGACATCAGTCCCGCCTGGCTCGCGACCTTGGCCACCCGTTTGGAAGTGAGGCTTACGCGCGGGAAGAGCTGCGTGCCGAGATCGCGAGCATGATCCTTGGTGATGAATTGGGGATCGGCCATGATCCGGGACAGCATGCCGCATATGTGGCGAGCTGGATCAAAACCTTGGAGGATGACCCGCTGGAAGTGTTCAGAGCTGCCGCGGCAGCCGAGAAAATACAAGAGTTTGTGTTGGGCCTTGAACAAAAACGAGTCCGGGAGCAGGAGGCCAGGGAGACAGGCAGCACTATAATCGTGAATCATGAGCAAGAGATGACCGGCAGGGTGATCGCGGAAATCGAACGGGCAATGGAAAACACTGCTTATTGGGAAGATCAGGCTGCAGCCGACGAGGTCACCCAGATGGCGCAATCGGCCGTTCGCTCCATGCGCGAAGGCGCATATGAGGGTGCCCTGTCGAGCTTGGAGGATGCCGGCGAGCTGGAGGAAAGATACGCCGGGATAAGCGGGCCAACATTTCAAGGTGCGGCCGGTGTGCTGAAAGCCGAATGGGAAGCTTTGACGACCCTAGCCCGGAATGCGAAAAACGAAAATGAGGAGGCCATTGGCATGGCGCAGCTCCAGGACAAACCGGCTAAGACTGCCGTTAAGGATGAAGGAATCGGGCAGGAAAAGATCTGTTTGAATGTTCCGTTCGAAGAAAAAGAGGAAGTGAAATCGCTTGGAGCACGTTGGGATCGCCAGAAGCGCTCATGGTATATACCCCCTGGAGTTGATCCGGGACCCTTTGCCAGATGGGCCGGTGGAGCCGTAGAAGGGCAGGGGGATACACAGGCGCATCGAGGCGAAGAAGAGCGCGAATATCTGGCAGTCCCTTATGGTGAAAGGAAAGCTGCCAAAGCGCTTGGGGCAAAGTGGGATAAGGCCGCTAAATGCTGGTATGTTGGGCCGGACGGCGATGCGGAAAAGCTCAGCCGTTGGCTGCCGGAAAACGTGCCTGGGCAACGCCAAGCTGCGGCGATGTCTCCCCCAGAAGAATTTGCAGATGCATTGCGAAGCGTTGGCGCCGTGGTCGCCGGCATCCACCCTGTTATGGACGGGAAAACGCACCGCATAGCGGTCACAGGCGACAAAAGGGGGGAACAGGCCGGTTTCTATGTAGCTCACCTGGACGGCCATCCCGCGGGCTTTATCAAAAACAATCGCACCGGTGTCGAGATCAGGTGGAAGAGCAAGGGCTACGTGCTAAGTCCTGAGGAAAAAGCCTCGCTGCTGGCGCAAGCGGCTACAAATGTGCAAGCGCGCGCCGTAGGCGAGCAATGGCAACACGAACAGACTGCCCAGCGGATCGCTCTTGAGGTGACGAAGCTTATTCCTGTATCCTCACCGACAACATATCTCGCGAGTAAGCAAATTGCGGTACAGGCAGGAATATTTACCGATTCGGATGGAAAAAAAACCTATGTGCCCGCCCATGATGAAGACGGCAAAGTGTGGACCATGCAATACACATGGGAAGATGGAACGAAGCGCTTTGCGAAGAACTCGCGCAAGGAAGGATGCTTCCATGCGGTGGGCGGCATGGATGAGCTCTCCAGAGCCCCTGCAATCGTCATAGCAGAAGGGTATGCGACTGCCTGTAGCCTTTCGGAGGCGCTGGGATTTTCGACCGTCGCAGCATTTGACAGCGGCAACCTTCCTCTCGTTGCAAAGGCGCTTCGAGGGAAATTTCCGGATAAACCTATCATCATCGCCGGCGACAATGATCTCCACCTGGAATCGCAAGGAGTGAACCCCGGTAAGACCAAAGCGCAGGAAGCGGCCAGGGCGGTTAATGGTGTAGCTATGTTTCCGATCTTTGCACCTGGCGAACAAACGGCTGATTCGAAGACCTTCAAGGACTTTAATGACTTGGCCACGAAAAGCATTCTCGGAGAAGAGGGGCTTGAACGCCAGGCAAGGGCGGTCGTGTCCACAGCCATTGCAAGAGAGCAGGCCAAGAACCGACAGGCCGTCATTGAGCTGGCGGTGATACAGGAACCGACTCAACGTCAGGAGCGGCAGGCCAGGGGAGCCAGAAGGTGAAAAAAGGGAGGTATCGAAGTATGGGGCAAGTCGAGAAAATCGATTGTGGGGCATTTTAGAGGGGTTGTTTTTAGGGGTTGCTGTGGACTTTGGGGCGGCAGCACTCCAGGGGGGCAGGGAAGGGGCACTTCGAGGGCCTAAGATGGTGACAATGTGGGTCTCGCGCGGCGACCCGGGTGTCACCAAAACAATATGGCGACAGACAAAAGAGGACCGCGGCGAGGACCTGGAGCTTTTGTCACCAAAAATTTTGAACCACCGTCACCTCAAGTGGCCCCAGAAGAATTTTACGAAGCCGTGACGAGAAAGTTAAATTTAAGGGCCAAAAGCCCTTTCCCAATAGAAGCCGGCACCTAGGGTTTTCAGCAACCTGCTACATCTAATAATTAGTTCACAACAACTTGATGGAATATTGGGGTTGAGCCATAAGAAACCGGCATATCTTATTTCCTTGTAAGGCTTCGAAAACCTGTCTGCATGATTGAATTCGGCACCAGGGTGACCCTGGGTACCTTTTTGACCGGGTTTTCATCAACCAGTAGAACGCAATCGTAGGCTTGCTCAAGGGTTTGAAAAGTGAGCACCTCCTCCGGTTTTCCCAAGCTGACAACGCTACCCCCTTTCAGAAGCAGCAAACGGTCCGCATACATTGCTGCAAGGTTCAAGTCATGAGAAACCATGATTATGGTAATCTTTTCCTCTTTTCTGAGTCGCTCCAACAGATCCATGACATGAATCTGATGCGCGAGATCTAGCGGCGCCGTGGGTTCATCGAGAACAATTATGCGTGGTTGCTGGCAAATGGCGCGGGTAATAGAGACCTGTTGTCTCTCGCCTGTGCTTAGCTGTTCGAACCTGCGCTCGGATAGATGCTGCACATTGGTGAACGACATAGCGCGCTCCGCCAATTCCAGATCTTTTCGCTTCTCAATTGCCAGCAAACTCAGATGAGGCGAACGCCCCATGAGAACCACTTCCGCCACCGTGAAAGGTACGTCCACAGGCGGCGTCTGGGGGACTACCGCGATACTGCGCGCCAGTTCCTTTCCTGAATAGCTCCGAATGGGGCGACCGAGTATCTCCATTTGTCCTCTTTGCGGCCTGAGAGATCCTGAAATGGTTTTAGCAAGAGTTGTCTTGCCGGAGCCGTTCGGGCCTATGATGATAAAAAATTCCCCTTCCTGCACTGAAAAGGAGATAGCATTCAGAACGGATATCCTTCCATAACCATGACTTAAATCTTTTACAGCCAGGGAAATCTTCATCGTCTGGATCTCCGCAGCAAAATGATGAACAGCGGTGCGCCGACCATGGCCGTTATTACCCCCACCGGCATTTCCCCTTGTGACGGAAGAGATCGAGCGAGGAGGTCACACAGGATCAGATATGCACCGCCGCCGAGAATGCAGGCAGGAACCAGCACCCTGTGATCCGGTCCGAACAGCAGCCGAAGAAGGTGCGGCATGACCAGTCCGACAAATCCCAAAAGCCCTGTATGACAAACAACAGCACTGACCATAAATGAGGTAATCAGCAGGAGAACAAGCGTTATGATGCGCACGTCGACCCCCATATTGGCGGCCATTTCCTCCCCCATGAGGAGAATGTTCATTGGGCGGGCAAGCAAAAATATAGCGGCAAAGCACGGCAGCAGAGGAACCAGGAGCATCAGCGTCCGATGGGTATCAGACATCGAAAGATCTCCCATCAGCCAGAAAAGGATGTTGTGGAGCCGGGAGTCCTGGGTAAGTGAGATGAGGAACATTATAACGGAGGAACAAAACGCATTGACCATAACACCTGCCAAAATCAAGGTGTCTTTTTTCATGGCCGATCTTGTCGAAGCGATCAGAAGCACCAGCAACAAAGTGGCCATGCTTCCGGCAAAAGCGAAGAAAGGCACGCCGGGGGAAGGAGACATTCCAAGTAGGATGCCGATGATGGCCCCCACGGCAGATCCGCCTGAGACCCCCAGGATGTACGGCTCAGCCAGGGGGTTGCGAAGCAATGCCTGGAAGACGAGGCCCCCGAGCGACAGTGTCGCCCCGACCAGTGCAGCCAGTAGGACTCGGGGCAACCGGATTCGCCAGACGATGCTCGACAAAGTCGGATACTGATCTGAATGGCCGGCAAGAACGGCTAGTATTTGCCTGATGTTTTGCGCTGTAGATCCAATCGAAAGCCCCAAAAAGACGCTTATGATGAGAAGCAAACCCAGCAAAAGGGAAACGGCCAGTATGCGTTTCAAAATGGGATAAGCATGAGGGGCCGCCGCTTTCATCGGAACGACTCCGGGTGTATGATCCCTGCCAGGGTCTCCAGGCCGTTTATGATACGTGGTGTCGGCCTGTCGAAAAGGTCCGCGTCAACGATAAAGATGCGATTGTTTCGGACCGCAGGCAGACCCTCATAGTGTCTCCACTCGGCACTCACCTGTTCGAGGTCCGATTCTTTGGTCATGGAAGTGATGATAATGACTTCAGGCTGGAGCGCCAGGACCTGTTCCCTGCTGAACCGGGGATAAGACGACGGACCGTCAGCAAGATTTTGTCCCCCAGCCGTAACGATCAGTTCGTGAATAACGGTGTTCGTTCCGGCTGAAACAATGGGGGCGGAGCCGATTTGGAAAAAGACCCGTGGACGCAGTCCGGTTTTGGCAACGCGTTCCTTTACCCGTTGGATTCTGGCGCGCATTTCGTTTGCCAGATCCTGCGCTTTTGTGTTGGCGTTAAGCAGTTGCCCCACTTCCAGTACGGTATCCACGGCAGTGTCCAAATTCCTGGGGTCGACCGCATAAACAGGTATCCCCAAAGCCTCAAGCTCTGTCACCGCATTTTGGGGATTACCGTCCCGAACGGCAATACAAAGGTCCGGTTTTAACGCGACGATCCTTTCCAAATCAAGGTGCACGTAGGAGCCCACTTTGGGTAGAAATTGAGCATCGGCTGGAAAATCACAGTGTTGGGTGACTCCCTTCAAGCGGTCTCCTGCCCCTAATGCAAAAACAATTTCCGTAATGCTGGGGGCTAGAGACACGATACGCTGGGGATTATCGGGGACGGACACTGTCCGGCCCGACTGATCTCTGGTAAGTCTGGCTGCACTCTTTTGAGCGAGCAGAAAACAGAATGCGAGCATTATTAACACTGTGAAGAGTGTTAGGTCTGGTCGCCGGTGAGCCTTGGTGATTATGAACATTTCTGAAAACCTCATAACTGCATCCAACCCCTGCTAATCCTGTTCGGTCAGCCGAAACTGAACAGGAAGTATCACCCATGTGGCAACATCCTTCCCCTTGAAGCAACCGGGCTTGAACTGCCAGTGGCGTACGGCTTCCAGGGCGGACTGTTCGAAATAACCCTTGGGATGTGCTTCGACAATGGAAGGTTTTGAAACACGCCCATCAGGTTCTACGAGAAATCTTACCACCACCTTGCCGCAGATACCCAGACTCCGGGCTCTTCCGGGATAAGTCGGGTCGATTTTCTTCAGGATCTGCGGGATCTTATCTACGGTGGCCGTGTCAAACTCCCCGGAGAGTCCAGTCCCAGAAGATGAGTTGGTAGGCCCCGGACCACCGGAGCCTTCGCCCGCTCCTCTTCCGTTTCCCGTATCTTCTACCTGTCTTCCCCCCAAGTTAGCTCCAACGCCTTCCGAAGCGTGATCTTCGGCAGCCGGGGCGATCTTCCGTGAGTCGATCAAGGGACTTTCGACATTAGGGGCATGTCTTGTCTCGGCGCGCGCAGAGGTCTTTTTCCGGCTTTTTGCGGGCAAATTGGTCTGTCCCATGGTCTTGACTTTGGTGACATCAGGGGCCACTTCTTTTTCGCTTGGTTTCACTTCCAGTAGAGATTGTTCAAGTTGTTTTCCGCCATCAGCACCGTCAGCAGGACCAGTGCCACTCAAACGGCATCTGCTTCCCTCCATGTCCGCAAAATAAACATTTATAAACGGCTGCTGAGTATGTTTCGGTGGCTGAAGGAACGGCGAAAGCAGCAAAGTCGCCGCCGCAACCACATGAAGCAGGAAGGCCCCTCCCGTTCCCAAAATCACTTCTCGCTTGTCAGCCTTATGTCCAGGTGGGAGGATGAGACTGCCATCCGACAACTCCAATGACGTAAGAAAAGACGCAGGGAGTGAATGTCCCTTATCTACCCACGGGAATGTCACTGTAAAGGAATCGAGAATGTACTTCATATCTTCCATTGCAATAGCTCAGATCTTCCAGCCGAAGAATCAGCGTCCACCTGCCCTTGCCATACGAGAATCAACAACTGAGCGCCTCAATTAGAAAGAGTTGGCGAACCACCACCGACAGACTGCGGCTTCTCCGATACAAGTCCGTTCAACAAAGCATTGAGGGACATCCTCATAACGACGGGAATCTCCTCGGATGTTATGAAATCTGTCCATGTTTCCAGTTTTCTTCCTGCGATCTCCTCACCCACACTCCGACACCATGTTTCAAAGGCATCGAGGTTCGACAGAAGCCCCTTCTCATTAGCATCACTGAGTGCAAAAGCCGATTCGAGAAATGAAGCATAACGGGGTTGGAGCAGAACCTGTTCGAAATGGGCAAGGTGTCGATGCGGATTGGCTCCATCATCAGGACAAGTGCATCCATTGAAAATCTCGTAGATGTTAATATGCCTTTCCTGCAATCTCAGGAAAACGTGGCGCTGGGCTGAGATCCCGTCTTGCTGGAAGATGGCTTCCTTCACTCCGTCGTAAACGGCCCTAGCTATTAATTCCCCGAGCTTGCAGTGGCCTCCCGCATTGTCAACGGCTGGTCCCCTGCCTTCGACCACCAGCACCTCGTCGGTTCCTGTGCCAGTCGCCTGGCTTTTGCCAGGGCTATACGAACTTCGAACGTCCAAATCCTGCAAAGCCGCTGTCTTTGCCTCAGTGGCAGTGATTACCGCCCGTACCATTGCCCTCGGCGAGAGCCTCATATTAGTCAGGAGAATGATATTTATTGTCCCTGGTTCATAGAACATCCCCTCATCCACCGACAAGCGCATAGCGTTGTCTTCGACCCCAGCCGTTACAATCGCATAAACGGTCATGTCCTTGAATTGCACCTTTTGAACCGACAGATTTCCCATATCCGCACCGGTAAACAGCAGACAGCATCCGCCTCGTGTTTTTCCGATGGTCTTGAAGATGTGCTTCCTCCACTTCTCGAACCCGAGCCTGTATTCTATGCTCCAGCACTGGCGCGGGAAGTAGTGGTTGCCTACACTTGTAATGCCCTTCTTCTCGCCCTCAAGTGTGGAGGTGACCAGCATTGGCTCTGTGAATTCGACGATTAGCGTCTTGTTGGGGAAATCAAAAATTGTGGTTTCATCTACCTTTGCCGATCTGACGTAACACAGAGGGA
The DNA here is from genome assembly GCA_003165235.1 of Syntrophobacteraceae bacterium. GTDB lineage: Bacteria > Desulfobacterota > Syntrophobacteria > Syntrophobacterales > Syntrophobacteraceae > SbD1. The sequence continues at coordinate 64,936 of PLSV01000024.1, read as the reverse complement.
GTTCAATGGAGTGCGTCCAAGCAGGTTTTCCCTCTGGTAAAAGATCGCCCTTGCCTCCCAACATGGTTGATTATCCTTTCTTTCGGTCTAGAAACGAAATTGGAGGCCTCCTCGAAAACTTCTGCCGGGCATTGGATAGCCGTCCACGAAAGCATAATTTTTGTCGGTCAGGTTATCGCAGGCCAACAAGAGTTCAAGGGCCTTTGTGGGACGGTAGGTAAGCTTGGCGGAGAAAACGGCAAACCCTCCTTTATCAATAGCTTGGCTGTAAGTGGAAGAAAGATAATTGAAATTCTCCTGCTTTTCGTCTCCCGTGTAAAAGCCGGTAAAAAGCAAGGTCACCTTATGGTTGAAGCTAACTTCAATGCCACCGGTAGCATCCCAAAGAGGCACGTAGGGGACAGTGTCGGATTTTAGAATTTCGACATAGCCTGGGTCTTCAAGTTTGCGCTGAGTATAGTAGACGAGATTCACGAACGGTCTCAGACCTATCTGCGTATCATTGAATGTGAATGTTTTTTTGTAACTGAGCGATCCTTCGAATGCCGAGAGAATAGCTCCAGCAACATTTTCATAAGTCGTCCAGGTGCAATCTCCGTCGACACAGGCAGGGAAACCGCCCGTGATTTTATTGTTGTAGTCGGTGTAAAAGTAGGTGAGGCTGGGCTTAAACCCGGCGAGTTCGGCGTCTAGGCCTGCTTCGTAAGTGGTGCCGGATTGCGGTTTGAGGTTGGGATTCCCAATGACCTTCATAAACTCCCCGGACTGGAAACGCCCGGCGAGTTCGTCTGCCGATGGTATGCTGAAAGCGCTCCCGGCTGCGGCACGGCCACTCAGCCAATCGAAAAACTTGTAGGTGACCCCGGTGCGCCAAGATGTATGGCCGAACTGCTGATTTTCCTGGAGCACTTCGAGGCCCTGCGTGGGCTGCACCTGCTCCTGGAAATAGTCATAGCGGACGCCGAAAAGGAGCGTCAGCTTGTTCCAGTCGATTTTCTGTTCGGCGAAAACGGCAGGATTGTCGTAGTGGCAGTCCGGGCTCCATGGAAAGCCTGCGGGATTTGTGAAGCTGCTGACGTCAATAAGGTCCCAATCAAAACCGAGGAGCAAACGTCCGAATGAGAACGTGGGAAGACTGAACTGGCCTCGTACCCCCTGGGTATGCTGTTCGGTCGTTGCCGATGTGTAACCATAAGTAGCTTCCGGATAATTCCATTGGTTTTGGTCCAAAACGTTGTAATAGCTAAGATGCCAGTTCATTCCCCTGTCCGGGAGAGAACCGTCATAGCCTAGCGACCCGTACCACCTTGAAATATCTTTATTGTCTACAAGATCGGGCGGCATATAGGTAGGATTCGGAGTTCCCACGCCCCAGGCTTGAAAGAAGTTCCCAACGGCAAAAAAGGTGTGATCGGGGTTTGGGGCTGCAAAAAGACTCGCCGAATAAGCCTGATCGTTGTAGCCGGTATTGGGAACTCTGGCTCCTCCTCCAGTGTCGTAGCTGCCCTGCGTGATGGTTCGCCCGGTGAGCGAGACTCCAACCTTGTTGTCCAGGAAACTACCCGAAAAACCTGCGTACCCTTTGGTATAATTCCAGCTCCCATACTCGACTCCCACGTTTCCGGAAGGGGCCCCCTGCCCCTTGCGCGTAATGATATTTACGACCCCTCCCATGGCAGCCGATCCATAGACGACGGACCCTGGGCCGCGTACGATTTCTATTCGTTCCACATTTTCAAGGGGAATTTCGGCTACGTTTCCAGTCCCGGCGCGGTGGCCGTCGATCAAAACCAGCACCTGTCCTTTGATATCCGTGCCTGTTGTGTCGCTTGAAAATCCTCTTATGCTGACCGATGAAAGTGCTCCCGGATATGTCTGGAAATGCTCAGGAAGATATTCAGTGAGGACTTCCGCCAAATCATTGGCGCGCGACTCTTCGATCTCTTTTCTTGAAATGACTTGCACAGGAACGGGAAGCTCTTTTGCCGGTGTGGGAATTAGCGTGGCAGTAACCACGATTTCTTCGAGCTTTGTCTGGGTTCCCTCATCGGGTTTGTCTGTGTTTCCCGATTGGGTGTCCGATTGGGTCTGGACGACTTGGGTACCTTCTGGGAGTGACTCTTCGGCACCGCTGACCAGGGGAACACAAAACGCGAAACAGGCAAGAGCCGATGCAATTACTGCGCTTTTCATTTAACTCTCCTTTCCCCCCTCGGGGATTTGAGTAAGCGTGTGGCATCGATCAGATCTCCTGGCTCACGTTCATCCTACTCACCGCGCCTTCCCATCCGTATCAAACCGGGCAGTGGCATACATGCGGCTTTCGTCACGATCACAGTCGCGGGGCGGCGGAAGACTTGCACTTCCTTCCCTGAAATCGATGCGCTGGTTCCGAACTATTCACTCGGGCTACTGAAAATCATGGCTCTAAAGTCTCAAATAAATCTCCTACAAATCATCCGCATAGCCGCACTGGCTCTCCTCGCGATTCGAATTTGTCGAGGACGGAATTATAAGCTACCGTCATAAACAGAACCTGTTGCATTCCTCTGGTGAGCAGGCTCCACCATCCATGAACGGCATCCTCCTCCGAGATTGCCACAGCAACGGCTGTGACTCCGAAAGACCGGGATGTCTCGATCAACTCCTCCACCCCTTGCAAAGGGACTTCCTCTTTCCCTTGTGTGACATATAGAATCATGCCCTTCTTCATCGAAAACCTCCATTGTGTGAGCCGTGTGCCCGGAAGCTGAACCACCTCCAGGAAATGGAAAGGTTTGTTAAAAAGTCGAGAACTGTACAGTGCTGCACCTAAGCGGAATTTTCGCCAAAAAAAATCCCTAGAGCTAAAACGCCCTAAGGATTGCACCCTGGTTCACTTGGTCCTTATGGTGGTTACCCGGTATCCGCACGTACGGGGTCACCAAACGGCATCAGGCAGGTCTTCTGACTCACGGATCGCTCTACTCTCCGAACCTTCCCATCTCGAAAGACAGTGGTTTCACCGGATTTCGTCCCCGTTTACAGCGGCGGGACCGCTCCCGACTCTCACGGGATTCCCTATTAAACTTTATGTGTACCTGATGCTAAAAACCTATATTGCGCTTTTTATATGAAGTTTTCGAAATGGTGTCAATCACAAAACATGACGCTGCGCGTTTGGCGAGGACGTACGCGATCATTGGGGTATTGGAAACGGGTCCATTTGATTCTCGACATCGCTTGTCTATATGTTGAATGGGCAGGTTTCCTGCCATATGATCTGGTAATCTTTTACCGTGAAAATAACTCGGGATAGACACAAACCACCCCCTTCACACTTGAGCGCACATCAGAGTGTGTAATTTCAATTGGTTATGGCGGCATCAGGCTGTGATGCCCCCCGAGTTTACGTCACATTTTTCGTGTATTGCTACCGATAGCATAATAGGACAGACAGGGTACATTTTCATCACTGTTGACAATCATCGATCCTCGGCTTAGACAAACAGGCAACAGGTTCATGAAGGACCTCGGCAACCTAACGAATTAGGATAAGGAGGATTAGTTATGGAAGGAAAGCACGAACACAAACATTTGCATGCGCATGATCACTCTCATGCACACTCCCACGAACATTCCCATAACGGCAAGGTCCACAGCCATGAGCATACCCATGGGCATGCCCACGAGCACCTGCACGAACATCTCCATGAGCACTCCCATGGCGGGACTCCTCAGGTACACAACCATGATCACACTGGCGACCACGGCCCTCATGACCATGACCATTCTGGCCATGAAGCAGAATCCCACGATCACGCCCACTGAGATTTTGATCCTCTAAGTGGCTGAGTTCATTAGAAGGGGGGGGTGGGTGCAGCAATGCATCCGCCTCACTGCTTTCTCCCCTAAGCCTTGTGTTGACTGCGGCATCATGTGGGTTTAAAAAACTACGCAAACGAGGGAACGTCTTCATGCCTCACGTTATTCACAAGCATCAGGAAACTGCATGCCATGGGGCTAGGACTGCCTTCGGAACGGAGCTGGATACACTTCCTCATAAGGGTCGGGCGTTCGTTATTCCCATTAACGGCAGATAATCAAAAATCATCTCCGTTCTTGAGCACGAACTTCACGGGCAGTATGACTTTACACAAAATAGGTTTACCGTCTTTTTGGGCAGGACAGAAAGTGGATTGCCTGACAGCCTTCATCGCTTCCTCATCAAACCCGAATCCGGCCTTTTTGACTAACTGAATATCTATGAGGCCGCCATGTTCGTCTATGGTAAGCTGAAGAACAACCTGGCCTTCTTTCCCAACTCTTCTGGCAACTCCTGGATAAACAGGCAAAGCCTTCTTAAGAAATCGCGGGCCATCCACTGAGCCGAAGCGCATGTCAAGCGGCCCTTTGCTGCCATTTCCTCCTGCGCGTCCCATCCCAACCGCCCCTGTTGATCCATCTCCCCGACCATTGCCGCCAGCATCGCCCTGAGTGACCGAGTCTTGGCCACCTTCTCCTTCACGATCAATGCTATTGGATGGTTTCGCCTTTTCCGCTTCGATGTTGGAAGAATCAGAGAGGGTAAATTGGTTTGGGTTTTGAAAACGTTTTTTAGGCTTGTCGTGCAGAGGTTTTCTGTCCGGGAGAGGTGCGGTTTTGGTAGGCGGGATGAGGCGCTCAGGAATTTCCTGGGGAGCAATTGATCTTTCCCGGTCAGAAGCAGAAGCTGTTTGAACGGGTTCTGCCAATGTTTGACTATTTGTAATAGAACCTCCTCCGCCCTGTGCTGGATCTTCCGATTGTTCCCCGCTTCCGACCAGAGTGACTGTCAGAATCGTTTGGGTTTTCAAGACTACAGGTTTGGGCAATATCCAGAAGGTGAAAAGAATTGCCGAGTGGATCATCAATGACAGTGCGAGACCGTACCAGTTTCTTTTCTCAAAAAACAAGCAATTGATTCTATTCCCATAGGTATAATCGGTATCGATTTCGTCGTCGGGCAGGACGAAAAGATCAGAGCATGGCAATCCCTGCAGATGATATTCGCTTTCTACGTGTCGCATGTCGTCACGGTTCATAGAAATTAGGTGACAGTCGCTTGTCATTCTTTTGCTTGAGCCTTGCGGCTTTTGCGCACCTTGTTGTTAGCCAGAACAATCCGGTGTTCAACAAGGTTCATCTCCTCAATCCTTGCCCCTACCCATTTCTGTTCGCCGAAGATGTTTTGTAGAAACAGGCCATTACTCTCAGGCCGGAGGATGTCCACATTTTCCATCAGAACCTCTTCTTTGCCATTGGCTCTCAAGTACACATTGGCTTCACACATGTTGTTCCTTTCCTGCTATAAAATTGGCCCAAATTCCGGGATGGCTAGGAGCGAGTTTTAGGCCAGATGATGCCGGACAAGTGCTCTTGCACCAACTTGTCAACCAGGTGAGGCAGAGAATCTGGAACCATCCCAACCACTGTTACAGGCTCGGTCGTGAGGGGAAGGAGGAGCTTTGTGGCATTGGAAGTCCCTATCGCTTGTGCCATGGCGGGAGTCAGTTCTCCCATCATGGCATTGCTGACGAGAATTGAAAGGGGACCAACTATCACGTCCACTTGACCGGCGGAGTAACAGACTGCACTTTCCCCCGTTGCTCCCTTGTTTGCGCCTGCCCTTAACATTTGTCCTGTAGCGATGGCGTTTGTTCCAAGAGCCCAAATTTCAACTTTTCCACCATGAGTTTCCCTGATCTTTTTGATGATGGTGGACCCGATGCTTGCACCCTGTCCATCTACGACTGCTATACGAATCAAGAATTGACCCTCCAGCTTTGTCTTCACTTGAGCACGATACAGAACGGGAAATGAAATCCGGCTTCTGAGAACAAAAAAGCTAGCGAGTTGCCGAAGATAGAGTCAGCACTTATTTTTCTCAAAACTTTCGGCTTGAAACCAACCCTGCGAGATACTCAGCCTTGAGGTCCTCAGTGGTGAAATAATCGGCATGAAGTTGGCTCGCAAGGCTTCTTGCAAGGTCCATCCGCATCAGGTTCGATTTATCTTCCGTATCCACAACAATGAAATCCGTATTTCTGGCGTCTCGCAGCATTCCGGCTGATTTTGCCACTTCCTCCCGCACAGGCATGTCTGAAATACCTTGATTGGCGCGACAATCGCTTACTATTGCCACCACAAACCTTATGAGCGGGTCTTTTATTCGAATCTGCTTTATAAGATTCGAGGTGGTGAACAGGGCGGCCGAGAGAGGGGTCTTGCCGCCAACCGGGATTTCCTTTAACTTCCTGGACGCAAAGTCGACGCTGGCGGTAGGAGGAAGTATTATCTCGGCGCGGTCCTTTCGGAATGCAATCAACGAGACCTTGTCACGCTTATGATAGCAATCCATGAGCAGTGAGAGGACCGCCCCCTTCGTTTCGATCATCCTCTTTTTTGCCCCCATGGAACCCGAACAGTCCACCACGAATATAACCAGGTGTCCCATTTTCTTTTCACGCTGCTTGAAGCGCAAATCCTTATTATAAACAATGACGTTTCGAGTACGACCCCTTTGGATCTGCCAGGGAGCCGCAGCCCTGAGAGTTGCATCTGCTGCAATGTCGTTCGCTTTGGAGTTAAACACGCTTTTGACATAACGCCCTCCTTTCCCTGAAAAGCGCGTATTCGTCCTTCTGCCTGACGAGCGCCGCTCGACCCGGTCTCTTTGAAAAAGAAACCTTCTCACGTCGAAGGGATTTCCGACCGGGAATACCTCCTCCTTCGAGCGCCCTTCAACCGATTGAGGTTGCACCGCCGCTTCGCAGCAATCGGTCCCGGAATCCCCGTCCGGTGTTTCATTGTTATTCGAATCGGCCTGTTCCTGTTGGTTGCTGTTTTCCCGCTCGGACAATTCCTGCTCCTGATATTCCTCCTGGTTGACGCCGGCTTCCCGTCTCCTGTGAACCAGGACAAGAGGCAGAACTTTTTCCATATGCTCCTTAGTTACCACATGTGAGCCACAAAATGCCGCATAGGCGCGCGCGGCCCTTTCCAGAGCAATATCTCCCCGGTGTCCCTCAATCCCGGATTCCAAACATACCTCGACTGCATACGCCCGATGTTCAGCGAGGACTTCGACCCGTTTTAGCGATTTTCGAGCGAGGACAACCCTTTTCTTCAATCTCTCATCGAATCGAATAAAACGGTTCACGGCAGGACCGTTTTGACTCGAACGCCTCAGCACCCTGAGTTTTTCGCCATTATCGGCGGACGTTTGGAAAAGAGCACACAAGCCGAAGTGGTCTATCAGTTTGGGTGAGATTGGGCCTTCTTCCGGATTCATGCTTGCAACGAGAGAAAACCCTAAATCCCCATTGCTTTGAATGCCGTTTCCGGGCAAGGTCGTGTTGCCGAATGCATGTTTATTCAAAACCAAGTTTAGCATATCAACATTTAGCAGGTTGACGTCATCGACGTAGAGCACTCCACCTTGTGAGCGTGCAAGAAGGCCGGGTTGAAAAATGTGTTCACCGGACCTGATCGCATCTTCGAGGTTTATGCTTCCCATAAGAGCATCTTCCGTCACATTCAGCGGCGCCTCGACATAGGGCACCCGTTCGGGAAGCAATCGGGTCACAGCACGGGCCAAGGTGGACTTGCCCGTCCCCTTGTCGCCTATGAGCAGGACCCCGCCGATCCCCGGATCGATGAGATTTAGTATGAGAGCAAGTTTTGCATCTTTGTGGCCAACCAGCTTGCAAAATGACATCTTATCCTCCGCAGAATGCTCTCAGCCCTGATCCAGCCTTTCAATAAGCTCTTCCAGTTTTTTCCTGCCCGAACCTGCATCTTCAAACGGGGCTCGCTTCAATCTGTGATTCAGGGCCAGCGGAACTACGTCAGCGATATCCCGGACGGTTATGTTATTTCGCCCTCGGAAAGCAGCAAGCGCTTTGACCGCCCTCAGTATTACGATGTCCGAACGATGCCCATCCACATGGATTTCAGTCGTTATCCCTACTATCTTTGCAAGAACTTCTTCGGAAACGTCCACTTTGGGAAGATGCTCCCTGGACCGAATAATTTCATCGGACAAAACCTGTTGATCGTTCTCGACGCTTTTAAAAAAGCCGTCCGGATCATCATCGAACCGGGAGCGGCGTTTGAGGATTTCAATCCGAAGATCCTTGTCGCGAATAGACTCCACGTACACACAGAGGCCGAACCGGTCCAGTAACTGGGGCCGCAGGTCGCCTTCTTCGGGGTTCATCGTGCCAACCAGAATGAACCGGGCTGGGTGGCTGAAGGAAACGCCCTCTCTTTCCACGGTATTTTGTCCCATGGCTGCTGAGTCGAGCAGCAAATCGATAATGTGGTCTTCCAGGAGGTTGACCTCATCGACATAGAGGAAATTCCTGTTGGCATCGGCGAGGATTCCCGGTTCGAAACGCTTCTCCCCGTGTTTGAGCGCGTGTTCGATATCAAGGGTGCCTACCAACCTGTCTTCGGTAATTCCGAGCGGGAGTTCGACGACCCGCATTTTTTTCGTTTCCCGCTTGAGAGTGCCTTCCTTAGCGGCTCTTTCTTCGCATATGCTGCATAGAGCTGTTCCGCCTGGGTCGCAGTTAAAAGCGCATCCGTGTGAAACCCCGATCTCAGGCAGCAATTCGGCAAGGGCTCGAACGGCTGTACTCTTGCCCGTTCCTTTTTCGCCCATGATGAGAAGACCGCCGATGCCCGGATCGATCACATTCAGTGTCAGGGCCAGCTTCATCTGTTCCTGGCCGACTATCGCCGTGAAGGGAAAAACCATGTCTCTATGCCTTTCCGCCGAGGGTATTTTCCATTTTTTTCTTCCAGGTCTGGACTTCCTGGGAAGTGATAATGTCAATTGAACCACCCTGGAAGTTTCCCTCCAGCTCTCCTGACCTTTCCTCGATCCAGCCTTCGATTTCGACATAAACATCTTTCAGGGCGTCCTTTACATCGGGGGCCGGGTCCCAAAGGCCTCTTTCAGATGCTTCAATCAACCTTCTGGCCGTCTCTTCAAGGGCATACGGGTTATTTTCTTCAAAAAACTTGCGGTTTTCCTCATCCATTAAGAAAGTCCGCGAAATGTCGTCGAAAATCCAGTCGTCCACTTCCCTGCTGGTCGCCTCCCAACCGTAAACCCTGCCGATCCGCTTGCTGATTTCTCCTGCTCCCTTGTAGCCATGCTCCTTCATCCCATCGATCCATTTCGGATTCAGCAGTTTGGTTCGAACGACCCTGCGGATTTCATCAGCCAAGTCCCTCACCCTCACTTCGCCCTGCTCCCTGGTGTCACCGTAATAGGTTTTGATCTCTTTGCCCGAAAGGACTTTTGCCGCGTTGATCAGCCCGCCGTGGGTGCCGAAATAGCAGCAGCACCCTAAAAGGTCGTACTCGTCGGTGACGGTCTTTGAAAAAGTGAGGTCGACCGTTTTGAGGTTCATGGAAAAATGTTTATGGGCAGGTTCGCCGAATACGCCTTTGCCGTAGGCATAGCCATTCCAATAGAGGAAAACGTCGGAAAGGTCTTTTTCGTCTTTCCAGGCAGATGCATATACAGCGAGCTGAGTGCCGGCCTGGTACACTCCCGGCATGCATGAAAAAAGCCTGTATGAAGCTTTTCGCAAAGCTTCTTCATCCTCCGGACTGCCGCCCGTTTCCTCGATTTGTGCAAGTAAGTGTTTCCTGACGAAGTTTTGCTCTGCGGGCTCATCGAGCCTGGCAACGGCCACCACGGCGTCATCTATCAGATCGATTGACGCTGAGAAGTTATCCCGCGTGATTCCCGACACCCTGACGGTAATGTCGATTCGTGGTCGCCCAAGCTCTTTGACGGGTATTATTTCAAATCTGCCTATCCTACCGTTTGTCTGCCAGACAGGTCGCACGCCAAGAAGATACATCATCTGGGCCATCCCTTCGCCGTCTGACCACATTATGTCAGTACACTGCCAGTAGAAGGCTATATTTTCCGGATACTTCCCATCTTCCCGCAGGAACTTGTCGATGGTGATCTTCGCCAGCTTTACGCCGACCTCCCACCCGGCACGGGACGGCACTTTATGAGGGTCGAGCGAATAGAAGTTCCTGCCGGTCGGAAGGATATCGGGTCTTCCACGGGTAATTATTCCCGATGGACCGGCTGGGATATAACCTCCGTTCATCCCGTTCAGCAGAGCTGCTGTTTCATCGGATTGCAGCACTCTCATCCTCACGTCGTCGATCTTTGCCTGAATGTCGCAGATGATGGATTCAAGCCCGCACGTTTCGCCGAAGTATGTTTTCAAAATCCAGGGAAGAGGGCCTCCTCCAGCGAGATAGGCCGTGCAAATCTCCTTTGCTTTCCGGTCCACGAGGTCTTTTTTTAGGGTTTCGTCCGTTGCCATAAACTCAGGGTCTTTTCCCATCAGCTTATCCACAACCCCTCGAAGCGACTCGGGGGAGTTCTCATAGCGAATCACTGCGTAGATGAATTCTGAGAATCTTTCATCCGCAGGGAGTTTTCCAAAAACGTGCATGCCCTTGGGAATATAGGAGTTTTTCAACAAAGAAAGTGCTTCGTGTGCGGACCGCACCACGTCATCAAAGGGCGCATCTTCGGCAACTTTTAGCATCGGCATGAGGTTCCCGGGTTTTAGCCTGTCCTTAATCATGTGGCTCAGCGTATGGGCTTTGGCGGGCTCCAAATTCTTGATCTTCTCGTATTCAAAGAGAAGTCTTTCGATTTCGTCAAGATCGCCGTAGAGTTCTCCCTGGACCATCACCGCCTGCATGTGATCGACTAAAGTGGCATAGGTCCGGCGTTTAGCGGTGGTCCCTTCTGGCGGGTTATCCGCATTGTAGATGTAGAGGTGTGGCATCTCATCGATCCCTATGTCTGGAAAGCACCCCGAAGAAAGTCCGGTTCCCTTCCCCGGCAGAAATTCCAGGTTTCCATGCGTTCCAACATGAATGATGACATCGGCGCCAAAATCTCTTGAGAGCCATTTATATGTCGCGACATACTGATGGGGCGGCGGCACTGCCGGATCATGCAAGATTTTACAGACCTGACCGTCACACCTCGATCCGGCGCAGCCTCTTTTGGGCTGAACGCAAACGACGGCATTGCCGAACCGCACCCCGGTGACCAGGATTTTTCCATCGTGAACCATTGCCGCCGGGATTCCGTCTTTTTCCTCACCGGGAGGTTTCCCCCAGGCTTCGACCATCCTGTCGCGGGTCGCTTCAGGCAGCTCTTCAAACCAGCTAAGATATTTCTCCGTCTCAAGCTGCTCAAGGCTGCCTCCCTTCGCTACAATTTCCTCGGTCGTGGTCCAGCGGAATTCCGATAGGGCCTTTCTCCCCAGAATTTCATCGATGAGCGCCTTGCCGTCTTTGGGAGGTTCCACCTCATAGCCTTCCTCTCGCATTCGCAAAAGCATCAGGGCGACACTTTCCAGGGTATCCAGGTGAGCGCCCGCTCCTACCGTGGCCTCTACTGATGCGCACGGATTATTGTGCAGGATAAAGGCAACTTTTTTTTGAGCATTAGGTTTGTGCCGCAGGCCCACCCAACGGAGAATCCTTCGCGCAAGGCGTTCGATGCGGTCTGGAAGAGCTTCATACATTTCTTCTTCGGGGTTGCTGATCCCTTTGCTTGCTCCGACCACCATTGGTTCAATTACGCCCTCAAATTCCGGAAGCGCGATACTCCAGGCTACCTGCTGCCCCAGCCCGTCGGGGTCCGCCAGCCACCTTTCCCCGTCCTTGTAATAGGAAATAACCGGATTGATCAGGGGTACGTTCAATTCTTTCAACAGCGATACGCCCGATCCCGCCTGGGATTCGGAATTATCCCCGCGTTTCTGCCCGAGGAAGAATACGCTGAGCTTTACGACGGCATCTATCAGACAAGCGCCATCTTCTCTCATGAGGAATTGCCTGATTACATCCTCTCCGCCAAGATTGCCGAGATTGCTGTCCTTAAACGAATAGAAAAAGACGGGAAGAACACCCAGTTGCTGTTTTTCCAGAGCTTCGATGAGACGGCGTTCGACGTCCATATTTCCCGACACCCAGTTGGACCTGGGAAAAAGAACTGCCACCAGCGGGCGGTTGCTCAAGGGATAAATGTCCAGATACTCCCGTGTAGTTGTAAACGGTCCGCCCCATTCAGGGTGGTAGATGCCTTCCCATGCCGTCTCTTTCGGAGGGATGAAAGAAAGGTCCATGGCGAACAAGGTGGATGCAAGGAACTTCAGCATCTCCCTGAAATTTTCCGCACCGTTAAAAAGAAGATAGCGGTACACCGTTGTGACGATTTCAGGGCTTACATTGGAAATTTTCCAGTAGGACGGTTCCGGTCCGACCACCACAATCGGGATTCGTCCTCCAAGTCTTTCAATCTCATCTTCCACTGCATCCCAGAACGGTTCCGTAGTGCGATAGAGCACTATCAGATCGGCTGTTTTCATTTCCTTTCCGATATCTTCAACAATCAGGGGATCCAGGTTGAGTTGTTTGTTTGAATATGCCCTCAAATTGAAGATGGCCGTGACTTCGGCGGCATCCTTCAAAATCGGGATGAAACTGGACCACATAATGGTGAGAAGTTTCATGCTTTTTCCTCTATTGGAGTTTCTCCGGTCGTAATCAGAGTTTAGGACAGATCACCCGGTAGCCGTTTTCGGCGACGAACTCGACTTCGATCCCGTATACTTCCAGAAGGCTCTTCTGTGTGATGACTTCATCCGGTCGCCCCTGTGCAACGAGCGCTCCACGGTTCAGAAGAAGCACCCTGTCGGAAAAAAGAAGAGCCATGTTCGGATCGTGAAGGTTCATCAGCGCCACCAAGCCCTTTTCTCGAACTATATTTTTGACCTTTTTAAGTATTGTGATCTGGTTTCTAAAATCCAGGTGCGCCGTCGGCTCGTCGAGAAGCATCGCAGGGGCGTCCTGTGCAAGACAACGCGCGATGAGGACCATTTGCCGCTCGCCGCCGCTTACCTGGGTATAGGGCCTTTCGGCCAGGTGATCGACACCGAGAGCTTTCATGGCCTGCCTGGATAAATCCCTGTCCTGTAGGGATGGGGATGAAAAAATTCCGACGTGCGCCGTCCGCCCCATGAGGACGATATCCAAACAAGAGTAAGGAAACGGAGCGTCGTGCTCCTGGGGAACAGCGGACAGCCTTTTGGCGATCTCGACTCGCTTCAGGTGGCTTATCGGTTTCCCTGAAAGACGCACTTCTCCTTCATGGAACTTCCAGATTCCGAGCAAGCACTGGAAAAGGGTGGTTTTCCCCGAGCCGTTCGGCCCGAGTATAGCCGTCACCTCTCCCCCTTTGGCCTGGAAATCGATCTTCCGGAGGACCGGTTCCTTTGCTCCCTGGTGCATGAATGTGAGTTCTCTGACCTCGATCATTTGCCCCAACTCTCCCCGCCTGTGCCTCTTCTCAAAAGATAGATGAAAAACGGCGTACCACTAAGGGCGGTTATGATCCCCACCGGGATATCAAAAGAGGTGAGATTTCTGGCAAGCGTGTCGGCAAAAATCATGAACGCCGCACCCGCTGCCAGCGAAAAGGGCATAAGGAGCTTATGGTCCGGTCCCACCAGCATTCTGGTCAGGTGAGGTACCATGAGCCCAACCCAGCCGATAATCCCGCTCACCGACACGGCACTGCCAACCGCAAGCGAGGCAGCGCCGATAAATATTAATCTGTCTCTTTCCACGGGTATTCCCAGCGACCTGGCCTCTTCCTCACCCATGGAAAGCGCATTGAGACGCCATCTCATCAGCACCAGCGGAACACACGCCGCGATCATTCCTAAAGATGCAACCCAAATCGACGACCAGTCCGAGAGGGAAAAGCTTCCCATGAGCCAGTAGACGATGCTGACCAACTTATGGGGGTCGACGAGGAACTTGAGTATGGAAACCAGCGCGCTGAAAAAAGCCGAGATCACTATTCCGGAGAGCACCAGATGGAGCCGGGATATTTCACCCTGGCTCCTGGCCAGCAGGTACGTCGTGAAAGAGGCTACGAGACTGAAAACAAAAGCCGCCGCCTGGATCGGAAACTGTGGGAAAAGGGCTACGGAAAGAGTACACCCGAATGCCGCCCCGGATGACAAGCCCAAAATAAAAGGATCGACCAGCGGATTTCGGAATATGCCCTGCAGCGTCACTCCAGCACCGGAAAGGGCTGCCCCGACGAGTGCGGACAAAACAATCCTGGGCAGCCTGATATCCCATAGTATAGACAGCTCCGTTCCGGCCTCGGCAGATTTCAGAAGATAAATCTTGGAGAACAAAACCTTCGCTATCGTCCAGGGGGCAATGGCGTATGCTCCCCATAAAAGAGAAATACAGGCAAAAACGAAAGGAGACAGTCCAATGCCGAACAGGATCAATTTTCTTTTCACAACCACATCCAGTTAATCGAAAGTCAATCCCTTTATGGGGACCCCGAAACATTTCTTATTAAACCGCAAAACTTCTTCCGAGAGTTCCTTTCGGTCGAAATATTCTGGGTAGGTTTTCCATGCCATCCAAAGCGCCAGGCTGCAGATTGTCGGGGACCAGGTGGTAAGGTCAGGGGCCTTGAAAACCCTGCCGTCCCTGACTGCCTTGATCTTCTTCCACTGCTGGTTGGAAAGGAGTTCCTCCGGCCCGTACCTGGCGCTTCCCCAAATAAAAATAACATCCGGGTCCCAACCCACGATCGACTCCATGGAAACTTCCGGGTGCTTCGTTTTAATCCCTTCAGCAGGATTGATCCCGCCCGTGAGTTTGATCAGTTCGTTCGCAAGACACTCTCCTCCGCTTACAGTTGTCGGCTTTCCCCAAAGCCAAAGGACCTTGCGCCGATTTCCCGGAGGAATTTTCGATACTTTTGATGCCGTCTCAGCAAAACTCTTTTCCATGAGTGACCGGATTTCCCGAGCCCGGTCTTCTTTCTGGAAAAGCCTTCCGCATAGATCGAGGACTGCGTAGAGTTCTTCAAGGCTGTCCGGGTAAACCGAGATGACCTTGAGGCCTCTTCGGACCAGAAAATCATCAACCTCGGGTTTATAGGACCAGGTGATCACAAGGTCCGGATGCAGAGAAAGCAGGACTTCAATGTTGACCGTGTCCGGAGTACCTACCGAGGGGATTTCCTTTAGTTGCGGAAACCTTTTCAAAAGTTCATTGTCGAATGCCCAGCGATTCAATCCGACCACCCGGTCCCAAACGTCGAATACCGGAATGAGTTCATAGAGCGAAAGAAACACCACCCTGCTGACAGGCGGGGTGATTTCGATGTCATTTCCGGCCGCGTCTTTGACCGTGAATGCTAAAGCATCCGCCGGGGCCGAAACGGCCCAAAAGAGAATAGCTGCCTGCACGAAAACTAAAACCTTTTTCATCAGAACTTTGCCGTCATTCCCCCAAAGAACTGCCGCCCCGGGGCTTGGTAGTAAGTGAAGTACTTTTCATCCAGCATGTTGTTTATTGCAAAATCAAGCGTTGCCCAATTGGTCAACTTGTAACGGACTTTAAAATCCGCCACAAAAAACGAATCATAGGAACCGTATACCCCGGATACCTTGTCCGCATTATCGCCGTAGCCGTATTGTTTGGCCGCATAACGTCCGGTCAGTGTAAAAGAAAACTTACGGTAAGTCAGTTCTCCGCCCATGTTGAACGTCCACTCGGGAACATATTGCAGTTGTTTCCCTACAGTCGTTGGATCAACGCTATTCGAAAGCATTTCGCTGTGAGTGTATGTGGTGTTTGCGAACAGTTTCAGGCAGTCCAACGGTTTGTTCTCGATCTCGAATTCCACGCCGTCGCTTTCAGCCTTGCCGGCATTCTGATTCTGAAAAGTAGTGTAACTCCCGTTGACAGACGCCCAATAGATGTAGTCGCTTAGAGTGTTGTGAAAATAATTGAGCTTACAAACGGTGCTGCTTCCCAGTTTTTGCTCGGCCCCGATGTCCCATGAGAAGGCGGTCTCAGGCTTCAAATTTGGATTCGCTTCAGAGAATACGCCGTAGCCTGACCATGATGTGTAGAGCTCATATACTGTGGGAGGTCGAAAAGAGGTTCCTACCGAGGTCCTGAATGTAGTGCCGTCCCAAGGTTTGTAAACAAGCGACCCTTTGGGATTTACGGAAAAGTCGCTATTCGATCCATAGTCCGTGGGAGACTGCACACCTGCTATCTCGGAAAAGCCGTCGAAAGTTTTCCAGTAGTCGCCTCGCACACCGGCATACAAAGTAAGATTGCGTAGCAGGGCTATCTCAGCCTGGGTATAGAACGAATAAATTGTATCTTTGCCTTTAGAATCAGAATAGGGACCGGTCTGCGTCCCGGATTCCGTCCAGTTACTGAGATTTGTTACCGGCTGGTCGGCTTCATCGTAGCGAAATGCAGCGCCAAAGATGATAAGATGCTTCTCGCAAACAGGAAGGGAGAGCTGCACATCCATGTTGCCCATCTCAGAAGAAGTCGAGTAGTACTGCCCCGATCCCCTTAAGTTTGTGGCGGAGTACGATGGCTGGGTATACCAGTTGACGGGGGTATTGATGTAGCCACCGGAGATTTTAAGAATGGCATCGCCGAATAATTTTGTCTCATATTCTCCATGGAATATGTTCTCCATAAAAGCGCCGTTGTTGACGCCATTGACGAAATCCGAGCTTGTAAAGCCAACACCGTTCTGATTTCCCGAGAAAACGTTGTTGCCTTTAGAATCGTAAAGGAAACTTTGCGGACTCCCCCATCCATAACCCCACTGGTTGTTTCTGTAAATGAAAGTGGCCTTTGAGTCTGCATTTAAGTCGTACACGAGCTTAATGTCTCCGGATTGTGTCCACCAGTTGTAGTTTCCCGTGTTGCCGATGATATATGCAGGATTACCGAAGGCGTCAGTCGACGGAATGGCCCCGTGAACGGGTGTTCCTCCAGGCGTTGGCGGGGAGTACGCCGGGTTTATCGAGACAGGAATGTTAGGGTATCCATCGCTTTGCTTGTAGCTGAAGCTTGTAAAAACGCTCAACCGGTTATAAAGCCTGTCCCCGTATGATGCGTACTCGTTCCAGGTGTTGTACGAGCCGTATCCGCTCTGAATGGTGACTTCCCTTTCCTGAGGCGTTTTGGTGATGATATTGATGACGCCGCCCATTGCATCTCCTCCATATAGAGAGGAAAAAGGGCCTTTGGCGACCTCGATCCTTGCGACGTCTAGAGGGTTAAGCGAATTCCAGTTTACCAGCCCGGCAAAGGCCTGGTTTAAACGTTCGCCGTCCAGTAGCACCAGGTTCCTCTCCTGAAGCGGCATGCCACGCATCATGATGTCCCCAATAGAATCAAGTTGTGAGACGCGCTGGGCGAACACCCCCGGGAGATCATTTATGGCTTGGTCCACTGTCTGGATGTTCCTGCTTTCAATGTCCTGGCTCGTTACAACCGATACGGCGGCCGGCACATCCGAAAGCGATTGTGGTGTTCGGGTGGCCGTAACCACAATCGGCTCAAGAGTTTGATCATTCTTCGTTTCGTTTTTAGGAGCAGTTTTCCCGGTTGCCTGGTCGCTATTTGCCGTCGGGCCTTCCACAGCCTGAGGGACGTCCGTTTTATCGTCAGCAAAACCACAGACCGGGTAGAGCATTAATAACAACAGGATTAAACTCGCCTTTATCGAGTTGATGTTGATGATCTTTTTAGCCAACCGGCAGTGATTGTGCCGTACGCGCGATGAGAGATTTAAGTTTGGAATATTTTGATCCGGTTTCATCGATTGCCCCTCTCATTGCCTCACGATTTCTTCTGTGATAGGAGAAACGTGGGGATTGGTTTCCAACTCATCCCCAGGGGCAGGTCTCTTTCCTTTCGCCAGGCGGAGACCTGCTCCTCCATTCTCCTTTGCTGATGATTTACTCCTGTGGCCCTCCTTTCTGCTCAGATTCCTAACCCGAACTTTTCAACATGAGATGGACGGCTCAACCACCAGATGACCCAGGCTGAGCGTATGAGACTTTGCGGGAATCGCAAGTCCAAAAGTCGCCTCCAACATCCATCGACATAAAAACAAAAAGGCCGCAAAGCCACCTCTCCCGCTTTCACACGGCAAAAAGGCTTTCGCGGCCTTATTCTTCGAATCGGACTACTTAAATTTATACTTGTTGGTTGGAAAGCAATGATACTGAGAGGTCAACCGAACACTCCGAGCCACCTTCATGGTGGCTCGGACCTTACTCGTGAAAAATAGTATGTCTGGAACGGGTTCTTTGTCAAGTGCTTTTCGCAGCAGTGTAGGGAGCAAATAAAATGTCCGCACTTGTAGCACGTGAATTGTCCGGTTTTGATCGGCCTCCGAAGGAGAGGGCCGATGAGACGAACAGAACTGCTACAGGAGGTGCGGAAAATGCGTTTTGAGGAGGTATATGGAGGTTGGCGCAAGAGGAGTTTGACACAAGAGGAAGCAGCGCGGGTGCTCGGGGTGTGCCAGCGGACCTTTCGTCGTTTGGTGGATCGCTATGAGGAATCCGGACTTGAGGGATTGATTGATAAGCGGCTCAATGGGGATTGCCGCAGAGTGCCGGTTGATGAAGTGTTCAGACTCATTGAGCAGTATAAGGGGAAGCATGAGGGGTGGAACGCGAGGCACTTTTATGCTTGGTACCGTAGAGGTGGAGGAACACGCAGCTACACCTGGGTCAAATGCCGTCTTCAGGATGCGCGATTAATAGCGAAGGCGCCGGGGCGCGGAAAACACAGGAAACACAGAGAGCGAGCCGCATGGCAGGGAATGATGTTGCACCAGGACGGCAGCAAGCACCAATGGGTGCCGGGCGTGCAATGGGACCTGGTCCTAACCATGGACGATGCGACAAATGAGCATTACTCCCTTTTCTTTGTGGAAGAGGAGGGCACAAAGAGCAGTTTTCAGGGGGTAAAGGAAGTGATTGAAACACGGGGTCTTTTTTCCTCCATTTACACGGATCGGGGCAGTCATTACTGGACTACTCCGGAGGCGGGCGGCAAAGTCGACAGAGTAAACCTGACCCAATTCGGACGAGCGATGAAAAACTTGGGCATCCACATGATACCTGCTTATTCTCCGGAGGCCCGCGGGCGTTGTGAACGGATGTTTCGCACGCACCAGGAAAGACTTCCAAAAGAGTTGGCCTTAGCCGGTATAACAGAGATGGGAGCGGCCAATCATTATATAAAGGATGTCTATCTGCCGGCCTTTAATGAGGAGTTCAGGCAACCCTCCATGGAAGAAGGATCGGTATTCGTCCCCTATATCGGTACAGACCTCGACGACATTGTTTGCGAGCAATACGAGCGCGTGGTGGGCAAGGACAACTGCATCTGCTTCGAGGGTTTGAAACTACAAATCCCTGCCGACCAGCATCGTTTGCATTATGTAAAGGTCACGGTAAGAGTTAATCGTTATCCCGACGGGAGCTTGGCAATTTTTCATGGCCCACGTCGGCTGGCATGCTATAGCCCACGGGGAGATCTAAAAGAGATCAAAACAAAAAAGAGGATGCGGCAAAACGCCACCGCCTGAGCCAGAGTGGCATGAGCAGCAACACCGTCAAGGCCAAGCCCTTCGGGTGCTTCGCAGCCTTGACTATGTAGCTTTGCTCATGCCTGGTGGGACTCAGGCCGACGGCGAAGGGATGGCCTTTTCAACCTCTGGCTCAGAGATTGGGAGTAAGAACGGTTTTGGAACAAGGTACTCCGCGCCCCTCCAAAAGCGGACAATTCATTTGCTACAAAAGAGGACATTTCTATTTGTTGACAACAGTGCTTTTCGCAGCAGATGCAAGGCGCTCATCCCTCGGATCGGCAGATGAGTTTCAAGAGGCAAATAATCTATTTGTTCCACCGGGAAAAACCAGCATTTCGAAATTCGCACCCCGGAACTTGGAGCAATTTAAGTCGAGAAAAATCGGCAGGTTCTTCGACCTCGTGAGATGCACTCACTCGCGCGCGCGATTAACCCAGCGGAAGGCGAGGACGAAAAAAACGGCGCCAAGCAAAGCGAGCAGCAGATAGGAAGAAAAATCGGGTGGATCGCCGAATGCAGCGGCTCGAATCGCTTTGGAGGCATGAGTCAACGGCAGAAAATATAGGATATGCTGCGCCCATTCGGGCATTCTGTCCACCGGGAAAAAAGTCCCGCCGAGAAAAGCCATTGGAGTAATGAAGAAATTGGTGAGAAGGGCCTGGTCTGAATGCGATTTAACGAGCATCGCCAGCCCAACGGCCAGTGATGAGAAAACGAAGCTGTTCAGTCCCACCGCGAACCAGAAATAAAAGTTGTAAGATAGAACCACACCGGACAGGGCCGCGATCAACAGAATCAAGACGACCGAAACAAGCGCCCTGGTAATACCTGCCAGTACCTCTCCAGTGACATAGGATATATTCCTGATTGGCGCCGCCTGAAATTCCTCGAATATGTGCCAATAGAAGCGCGAAATGTTGATCTCGCTTGCTATGGCGAAAGCCTGGATCATGCTGCTCATCGCCACAAGCCCCGGAATCAGGAATTCCAGGTAGGAATGCACGCCCATCCTTAAATTGTGTCCCATCCCGAATCCGAAAGCTACGAGATATAGCAGGGGGCTTACCGACATGGAAGCCAGCTGTCTGAAGAACCTCTTGCGCAGGATGAGGAGTTCGCGCTGGTAGATTGCGAGCATGCCTCTCATGCCATGACCTTTTTCCCGGTTAGGGAAATGAAAACATCCTCCAGGTTTACACGCCTAAGAGAAAAGCTGCCTTCCTGTGCGGAAATATGCCTGTTGGCCTCTTCTCTGTCACGGAAAAAGAGGGTCTCCATACCGTCGTCGCAAACTTGGTCTAAAGCCCATGTCCCCAAACCCTCCATTAGATTTTGCGGGGTGTCCAGAATGACTATGCTGCCTTCGTCCAGGAATGCGACGCGGTCGGCCAGGAATTCCGCCTCTTCTATGTAATGGGTAGTCAGAAAGATTGTCGTCCCGCTTCGCTGGATACTTTTGATAAGCCACCATATGCGGCGCCTGATGGCGGGATCGAGACCCGCCGTAGGTTCATCGAGAAAAAGAATCCTTGGAGAGTGCATGAGTGCCCTGACGATCATCACTCTTCTTTTCATACCACCGGAGAGCGCCTTTACCGGGCTGTCCATTCTATCTGCGATTTCAACGTACTCAAGGAGTTGGCAGATGCGCTGCGCCCGTTCTTTTCGCGGCATCTGAAAAAGTTTCCCGTGCAAGTGCAGGTTCTCGCCCACCGTCAGTTCGTTGTCAAGATTGATGTTCTGGGATACAAACCCGCATTGACGTTTCGCCTGCAGGCTTTCCTTCTCAACATGAAACCCATGCAGCCATGCGTCCCCTGCAGAAGGGACCGCAAGCCCGGTAAGTATTTTGATGGTCGTCGTCTTGCCCGAACCATTCGGCCCCAGGTATGCAAACAGCTCACCCTCGCCAACCTGGAGGTTGATGCCTTTGAGTGCTTCTACCTGTTTGTATTTCTTGCGGAGGCTTTCGAATCGGATCATTTCTTTCACGCGTTATAGGTTACCTTCAGACAACATGCTCTTTAACAGGATTTGTCTTTAGTGGAAATACCTAATGTGAACCGAAATAATGCATCAAGTTGTGCGCTCTGCATCCGAACCGCATTTTCGGTCGGATTCTGCCGGAAACTTATAGCATTTCTTTCATACGCTCACCCTAGGACCTTTGTTCCCATTTCTCTCAGAGAGTCATGAAGGTCTCTTTTAAACATGGCAACCAGATCACTGATTTCATGTTCGGCAGGCTCGCGGTTAAGGAGTAAGTACCCTCTTTTTCGACATCGCTAATTTTA
This sequence comes from Syntrophobacteraceae bacterium, assembly GCA_003165235.1. GTDB lineage: Bacteria > Desulfobacterota > Syntrophobacteria > Syntrophobacterales > Syntrophobacteraceae > SbD1. The sequence goes on along the minus strand of PLSV01000024.1, from coordinate 43,090 downwards.
GAGAAATGTTTCGAATAGTATCAGAGTGTCGGCCTCCTATCGGAGGAGGAGAGAGGGAGATTCCATCTTGCATTTTTGTACCAAAGAAATACGCAAGGCTAATATTAACTTTTACATAAAAGTTAATATTAGTTGCTTTGGGGTAATATATAGCCATATCCGCGACTTATTTGTTTTTCCGAGAATGATTTCGGGGCCTCGGAATTTCCTTCCGCATTTTTTTATTAACTATAATGCCATTATTATGCTATAAGTTAATATTATAAATTCAAAAGGTGGAATCGACGCCAACCTAATCCGAAAAGGCAACATCCATGATCCCTTTGGAAGCATCCGGACCCAACGTGGTCAAAAATGTTCACCTGGTGGTTTCCAGCACCCCGCGGCAAACCTTCTACTCGATCTGGATCGAGGTCTGTCACGGGACGTTTCGAGTTTTAAAGGTAAGCGGAGCACTGGGGAGAATCTGGGACCGCAGGGTGTGGGAGTTTTCCACTTTGGATGAGGCGGAAGCGCTTTTTGCCCGGCGCATCAGGGAAAAGACCGACCCCGGCCGGCGCTCTCCCAGAAAATACAGCATAAAGCATCTGCTGCCCGAAAAGACGCATGATGGAACAAAATAAAAATCCCAATCATCCCGGGAAGGGGCGGATGATCCGGGTGGATCCCATCCGGCGCGGCGAAGACATTCAGGCGATAAAACAACTTCTGTCCGGGACGCCAAGGGATTTGCTTCTTTTTACCATGGGAATCAATAACGGTCTTCGCGCAGGCGACCTCCTCATGGTGAAGGTAAAGGACGTAAAATCTCTTAAACCCGGAGAGTTCATCACCATAAAGGAAAACAAGACGGGAAAACAAAACATCCTCATGGTCAACAAGTCAGTTCACAAAGCCCTTCGAAACTACCTAGATAAAGTCCGGCCAAACGATAGCGATTATCTTTTTGCGAGCCGAAAGACGAAGGAGCCTCTCAGCATCCAAGCCGTCAACGCCTTGCTCAAGAAATGGACCAGGGCGATCAATTTGGACCATGGAAACTACGGAGCGCATACCTTAAGGAAGACGTTCGGGTTCATTCAGCGGACCAAGTTCGGGGTGGGCTTCGAGCTTCTGGCCAAGCGGTTTAACCATTCCAGCCCAACGACCACCATGAGGTATCTTGGCCTTACGAGCGATGAGGTAAACGAGGTCCTGATGAATGAGATTTGAGGGTTGAGGCACTGTTACTTGCCCATCCAACGGGCTAAAAACTAAATCACTGAGCATGGTTTTCAGCCGTGCCAGCGCTTCCAAGGGCCTTAACCGGGTTTTACGTTCCACTTCTCCTTAAACCCCGCTTTAGATCCGATCGAGCATGAGTTCCCGATCAAGGGCGTCATAGCGTTCCTCAATCCACTGCCCGCCAGTTCCCTCGTCGAGCGCGGCCCAGATTCGATCACCCCAGTCAGACTGAAGAACGTTAAGAGTTCGGTCGGCCCACGGTCCCAGCACCGGCTGCGCGGTTCCTGTGAGCACGCCAGAGAGATGGTGGACAACCTCTTGCACCGACTTCGTACTCTCCGAAAGCACTTTGTGCATTTCGGCTAATTGATCCCCATCGAATGAGTCAACACCCGGAAAATCTGAAAGAGAGAGATAATGGAGCAGGGGCAGCGGGATTCGCTCAGGCTCGATTGCCGTTATCCCCCACTGAAGTGCAAAGCGCCGTGCCTCCTGGCGGAGAAGCGATCCGCTCAAAACGATGCGAAACATCGGCACAGCGCGCATCTTTATCGACCCGCCCATGAGGAAGTCGAGACCTTTGTGTGCGAAGATCAACAACTCGTTCTTTTCCAGGGGGACGGAGAGGTGTTTAAGTTCCATGTGGACGATGAAGCTCGGGGAAGCGATGACTGCGTCCTGTTCGTGTAAGAATCTGGACGCCGATGCCTCGCCGCAAATCGTCTTTGACCCGGCACGTTCAATAAGCCGCAGCCGCCGTGTTTCGCAGTACCGGTAGAGCACGCGTTCAAAAGCGCGCCCTCGTTCAGCCCCGCGAGTAGAAGGATCCCAATACTGGACCACGGCGAACATGTCGAGGCACAGTTCGTAGTACGCACGTGGCAAAATTAGTGGGCCATGGCGTAGGAGAACAGAGTCAATCATCAGAACACCTACAATTTCGTAATCGCGATGGCACCAATTCGTCGACTTCCAGCAATCACTGGCAGTTCGTGTCTCGGGCGTGTTCGCTCGATTTCGAGTTGGACCCTATATTCCTGGGACCCCATATAGCGTTCGTCGAAAAGCGCATTGAAGACCCCGGGCTGGCAACGGTTTTCGCCACAGAAGACCGCCCTCAGCTCCCACGCATGTACATAGGTGTTCCCCATAGTTCTTCTGTGCTTCAAGTATGCGCCGTAAAGGCGGTCCAGAAAGGATTCCCGTAACATCGAAACCCCTGCCGGATGCTCGATACTTGTTACAACTGAGCAGTCCTCCGGATCCGCCTTAAGTGATGCTGTTAGAAAGATAAGTGTTCCAGAAATCCCAGGATATGATGAGGTGGCCCACCATACCTGGAACTCTTGACCGAGGGACCAGAGACTACGATGGGTCCTGTAGTCGAAGCCAACTCCGTAACGGCGCATAATGATCGGAATGAAGGTTTCATTCAGACGATCAAGAAACTTCTTTGCAAAGTCCGAGGCTTCCTCAATGTTTGCGGCTGGGGCAATTACCTCCATAAGGTCCATGAGCGCCCGCTGGATGTCCATCTGTTCATCGCCCACAAGGGGAGAGGGCAGCCGCTCCGATAAGATCGCTAGAAACCGATCATACTCAAAGCGGCCACCTGCGATGTCGTCCACGAGGTCAGTGGCGTTACCGTACCGAGGACTTACATGATCGCGGAGTGAAGTGGCTACCGGCACCGTCAGGTCTGCCGTCGAAAGCGTATCCCAGAGAGCTCGCATGTACGAGTGCTCATTAAACATTCGGGCGAAAAGATCATCATAAGCCCCAGCCCGGTCCTTCGCGAATCTGGTCAGGAGCGCGTGCCCTTGGTTGCTGAGTACAATCTTCGCATCTTTCATTTTCTGATAGTACTGCCGGTCACGAGGTATGGCGTCAACCTCGACGAGGTTCAGCTTTCGGAGTTCGCTTGCTGCGTCCCGGGCTCGCGACCAAAGATAATCACCCTTCCGTTGCATCTTGCGGTCGATGCAAAACCGCAGGCGGATATTCTCCAGGGTTGTCTCTCCGTGGTCGCCACTGAAAAGACTGAGCGTCAGAAAAAGATCGCGCGCGGTCACCCGGAGTATCGTATCAGTCATTTTGGACATAGTGCTCACCTCACTGGATTGTCGAATTCGTCCTCCAAGACATTGGCCTGCGCGTCATAATCTTGGTCGAGAAGTGGTTCAACGTAAGTGAGATCTAGGATATCTCTTTCGTCATCTCGGGCCTTGTCCAGGATATCACCTAAGGTACGCAAGAGGCTCCGCGGGTTCCCTGAGGTCGCATCCAAGACGGCCTGGATGATTTCCGGTGTAAAAGGATGGAGTGGCTGCGGTGAATCAAAACCGTCGATACGGTAGTCGGCCAAATACCTGGATGTTAGAATCTCCGCCTCCTGCCTACCCAAACCTGTAATGGTTATGATACGTCCGCTATTGGTTGGAACTGTGATATCCAGTGAAGGCAGATCCTCTATTTGCCACCAATTCTCGATTGCCTGTTGAGCGTGTATATGCATCTGAAAGATGAACGAAGCCATGTCTGCCGTTGGGGAAGTCTGACACATAGCCTCGCGGATTATTTTAATATCTCGCTCCTGCTGGCGGGTAAACCGAGAGAAATTCTCAATTTGATCGATGAAGTAGGTAATGTAGACCACCCCGGCAAGTTTGGCGAAGGCATTAAAAACATGTATGAAATTGAACCCCTGAGTTGCCTTGATCCGAGGACCAATTTCATGGCGGATAAAACCAACAATAGCTGCGGTGTCCTCCCGAGCGAGGTCAAAAATGAACCGGGATAACGTATGGTGGCCCAGTTGAATGTTGAGGCCGCTATATTTACGGAGCTCTGCTTGAATCGCCTCTTCGATCGCCTGACCAGCATAGCCCTCTTGGTAGTCAAGGTCGGCCAGAATCCGAGCACGAAGTTCCCGGTGAACCGTTGTTTCACCATAGGGAGACGCTATGATAAATCCCACCGCATCAAGGAGCGCCGCTGGAAAAGATGTAATTCCTTTAGACTGGTCGAAGGTGCAGTAACCGGAAAGTATAGGGTGTTGAGCAACGTCCTCTTCCTCGACTTCCATCCTCCGCAGCATTGCAGCACCGAAATCTTGATTGAGACGCTTCGACTCCTCGGCCATGAGCATCGACTTTCCGAAACCCTTCCCCCACTTGCTTCCCGTGTGACTTGACCATACCGCTCCGATCACCTGTCGGTGACGCTCGTTCTCCAGAGAACGCAGGAAAAATTTCTCATAGAACTCATTGAGTTGACGTCCGTACATTTCAGGCACGTAGGTATGTTCACCGTCAACATTGTAAATCCCAATCGACGAGAACGGGTTGTCACGCAGTCCAAAATTTTCGACCATCACGCTTTTTTTCTGTCTCCGGATTGCCATTTCGAACCTCCTCAAAAGTGTTCTCATTGTTAATGTGTTACTGGCATTTCAAATTACTGGCACTTCATAACTTTGTCAAGACCGTAATCACAAATCGGAAGAAAGATTCTCTGTCCTACGCCTTGAACGCTGGGACGCGGACAGGTGACCCAGCGCAAAGTACCCTGCCACTTCTGCCTAAGTCGACGAGACCGGAGGCAGCAATGGCGAGGGGCGAGGCGGGGGATCTCCCGGCCTGCACAAGCCGAAGACGCAGGAGGCTGGGAATACCCCGCCCCTCGGGCGTAGCCTTCACCCTTGCGCACGCGAGGGGCGTAGGCCCTTAGCTCTTGCGAACGGGGGCGTTACAAAATGGCCGAGGCGCCACGGTCTCGGGGAGTCCCTGAAAGGGGCGAGTAACACTCGGCCCGCCATGAGCGGGTTGGAAGCAGCACAATCTATTAAAGGACCTGATAAGGGAAGGGGGCAAACGATCTAGCTTTAGCTTCTTGATTATTCAATTGGAAACAGTCTTTAGATGTCGTATTTTAGGAGCACACAAGGAATGATATGGGGCAGAAAACCTGGAAATCCGCGTGATGAAACGCATTACCCGCAAACGGAGTGATGTGTTTTTGCGCGCCGGCTTTAAAGACCTCGGTGGCTATGGACCAGGGCCGTGTTTTGCGCGGCCTGGTTCGCAAGGGACGCCTGCTCAAGGGCGGCTGTGGCATCTATACCGCAAAATCGCCGTTCAATGACGAGTTGCTGCCGCCGAAGGGGCCTGAGCAGACAGGTATTCATGTCCGAGAAAGAGTGATATGAGCTACTCTCAGCATAATACTAAGCCCGCGCTCAATATCGTGCCTATTGAAGTCCCCGACACCACTATCCAGGTCGGCATATTCGCATACGATCCAATAACAGGCCGCGACGACCTCATCCAGCTTCGGCACACACATCGTGGAACTCACGCAGTAGCTCGCCAACGCGACCGGATCGTCTGCCTCCCGCGGATTCAGAACGCCCCGGCGATAGGAGATGCTCAACAAGAACTCCCCCTCCGTGAGAATCTAAGCATGGTAGCGGTTTTACTTCGTGAAACCCTTATTGACCACTTGCATGCCCTGCCTAGGCAGGTCATCAAATATAGACCCATCACGTTCCTTGGGGTAAATGGCCTTCTCAAAGAGGCCCTCCCTCAGGGGCTTTCCGCGCCAGCATGGCTCGATCTTTCACCGCGCTATGAGCTCGATGTTCGGGTCTTTTCCTTCGCCAATCGCGAACCCTTCCTTGGTCTAGCACTCGATTCCAGAACAAGCCGACGTGTGACTGCGTCTTCCGACGAACTCAATACCGCCGGAATCAAACTCCAGGGGTTCTATGTTGGCCGAATGTGTCCCCAAAACGACCCAAGGCTCGAACCCCGCTTCGAGCTCCTTGGACGAGTCTCAGCATTGAGATTGGACGAGATCCAGCTTGAAGATGCCCGCGACGGAATGCACTCAGTAAAGTTGCAGGAGTGTTATCTAGAGCCCAGTTCTCACAGCTTCACCAACCTCCTCGACCAAGTCTTCATGAACAGAGCAAACGAGGTCCGAGAAGCTCTACTCCAAAAAGCCGCGACGCACCGGGTTGGACCGGCAAAGCTCCAAGATCTCCTCAAGATCGTCGGGTACCTCCAGAAACAGGTCCTTGAGGTAAGCCATGGCGTTACCCTTACCGTGGGCACTCTCCTTAAGGGCAAGGCACTTCCGACAATAGAAACTGCGCCCAAACCGGTATACGTCTTTGACCCGACAGGTGCCAAGACAGACACTTGGGCTGACCGGGGCATACAAAACTGCGGACCCTACTCCCAGCAAACGTTCTCGAAGAACCGTCCGCGTATCGCGGTCGTCTGTCAGGCCTCCGCAAAAGGTCGGGTGGAACAGTTCCTCCATAAGTTCTTCTACGGCCAACGGCACCCCAAGAAAAAGCTGGGACCGTTCGACAACGGGTTAATCGGCAAGTATCGTCTCGACGGCGTTTCTCCGAAATTCTTCCTCACCGATAACCCAACTGCTGACGCTTACCAGCGTGCCGCCCAAGAGGCCATCTCCGACGAAGACCGATGGGACCTCGCCCTCGTCCAGATTGAACAAGTATTCCGAGAGCAGCAGGGAACAAACAACCCCTATCTCGTTACAAAGCACGCATTTCTTACGCACCAGACGCCCGTGCAGGAGTTCACCCTTGAGACTGCGTCTCTTTGGGAAGGACAGCTTGCTTATGCCCTCAACAACATGGCGTTGGCCACGTACAGCAAACTCGGGGGAACGCCGTGGCTGCTCCGATGCGACAGGGCTATCGCGCATGAGCTTGTTATGGGCATCGGGTCAGCCAAGGTCGGCGAGGGACGTCTCGGCAACCGGGAAAGGGTTGTGGGATTCACTACCGTCTTCTCGGGTGATGGCGACTACCGCATCACAAACCGGAGCCAGGCCGTCCCTTACGAGAAATATGGGGAGGAACTCCTGGCCACTTTGAGGAACACAATTAATTCCATCTCGCAGGATATGAACTGGCAGGACGGTGACCATGTCCGTCTTGTCTTTCACGCCTTCAAGCCATTCCGCAACGTCGAGGCAGAAGCTGTCAAAAACCTGATGAAAGCCTTAGGACGATACGATGTCGATTTCGCCTTCGTCGAGGTCAACGAACACCATCCATATCTCCTCTTCGACGAGGGCCAGGATGGAGTGTATGACTACGAGACAAAAAAGATAAAAGGAGCTTATGCACCAGAGCGCGGCCAAGTGCTCAAGCTCTCGAAATCGGAGGTTCTCATCGTTCTCACCGGTGCACGCGACGTGAAACGCCCCGAAGATGGGCTCCCGTCCCCCATCCTTCTCCGACTCCACCGAGAGTCGACGTTTACGGACACGACCTACCTCGCCAGGCAGGTCTACGCCTTCGCTAACCACTCGTGGAAAAGTTTCTTCCCCGGGTCTCTTCCAGTGACGGTGCTGTACTCGGAAATCATCGCGGACCTCCTCGGAAAACTCGGCGGCCTTCCGAACTGGGACGCGAGCGTTCTTTGGGGTCGCATTGGACGTTCAAGGTGGTTTCTATGAGCACCGTTACCGAAGTTCTTTTGCAGGACGCCGCCGACGCTCTCCGGCGCCGCGTTATGAGCGCACCCGAAGTAAGCCCGTCGGACCGTGCCTTCCTCGCGTGGGTACTTCACGAGGATACCCCTTGCGACGACCTTGCAGCGCTCGCCACAACGGCGGCGGCCAATTTCTCGACTACTACTCGGTCGTATCACGATCTCGCTACTATCGGGTATGCGGCACATGCGTTCGCCCTCGATGAGGTCCAAGCGCAAGGCCTCCGGAACGGCCTCAAATGGCTATGTGGACGAAGCCCAGACATCGCAGGCGAACCAGCGCCGTTTTTCACGGACGCCGTAGCAGTTCTTGGCCTTGCCCTTGGCGCTCGCTTCCTCCAGGGCGACGAAGTGGCCATCACCTCCCAGTGGATGCTTGGTTTCGTTCCTCGGGCCGCGAGGCTTCCGGCAATCGAGGCTTGGCAGCGATGCCTTTTTTCCGCAGCTCTTCATGCTCTTGGGTGCACTGAGCTTCCACTTCCCCAAAGTAGCAGCGTCGCGGATGTTAGAACGGCTCTCCGGTCCCGTTCGGTCGCCCCCGGTGAAGCCGTCAGTGAGGAGACTGAGGCCGACGAGCGCTTGACCCTTGACCTGCTCAAGCAGCAAGTAACGGAGGACCTGTCGGTCGTTCGGGCGGCCTTACGGCTCGCGGCGTTCTCATGGACTCGCCGCTCCGCTCCGGTGATCGTCCCCGGCCGCATCACCATCCCGGACGTCCTTCGGATTCTAGATCGCGTTTCCGCAGGCCTTCGCCGCTGGACGTGGGACCCAAAGGCACGAACCAAGGGGGGAATAGCCCGGAAGTGGCACATTGACCACGAATATCATGTTCAGGACCTCCTTTACTTTCTTCTGGCTCCCATTTTTCCTGACCTCAAAGATGAGGAGTACTTCCCGTCTCTTGGCCAGAAGCAGCCACGAACCGACCTTTTCATCCCTTCTATGAAGCTCATCATTGAAGTGAAGTTCCTGCGTCAGACAGACAAGGTTCAAAAGATAATAGACGAGGTGGGCTCAGACGCGAGCCTCTACCTCACGAAGGGGACGGACTATTCGGGCGTAATTGCGTTTGTCTGGGACGCGTCCCGGAGGGTAGAGGAGCACGCCCTCCTCCAAGTAGGACTGCGCCAGATTCGTGGAGTCTTGGGAGCGGTTGTTGTTTCGCGTCCAGGCAAGATGTCCGATTCATCCAGCTAACGAGACCTATCAGCGTTGGGTTGGGAGCACATCAACCTGACTGGCTACTGGATCTGGCAGCACTCAGTTTTAATCATTTCATTAGTTGGGTTTCACAGAAAATGCACAGATCTATAAGCATAGCAGAATATAAAGTCCAACAGACATATTTTTTCCTCCGTCAGCTAAACGATGTAGGCTATAATTTCTTCGCGGCGCAATGCTTTACGGACGCATTTGCTTCATCAGCGCGAACCATCACCTTGGCCATGCAAGCAGTGATCGGCGCAGTGGAGGGCTTCGGGGAATGGTATGCTGGGCGTCAAGAACTACTAAGGCGGAATCGGTTGGCACGTTTCTTCGTGGAATACCGCAATGTGTCTACAAAGATAGGCGACACTATCGTTAGAGTTGGCGAGTCAACTACAAGCCATGGCGATAAACGAATTGTTTACCATTACTTTCTACCAATTCAAGATCTTCCATCTGTTCCAGATGTAGATGTTGTAACTGCATGCACGCAATACTTCGCCTTGCTGCTTGAGGTGGTTTTCGACGCCATGGTTGAATTTAAGTATTCGTTGGATGAGCAATGGTATTTTACACAAGAAAACTTCATACGGATGGGAAAGACTTTTGAAGATGCCGTTTTAGAACTTGGTTTTCCGGCAGCTTGGGCCGATGCAATAGGATCACTCAACGAGACTGAGGGTTGGCAGATCCTGAGGACTCAGACTATTGGATGCCAGATCAACGAGCAATTCATGGAATACTTGGGGCGAACAATTCAAGGGCCGGATAATGGAACCGAACAGCAGGAGTTATAGCACGCCTGAAATCCTCAATATGCCTAATGCTACGTTCGGAGCTGTTCTTGGGCATGTTCGCCAGACAGTAGCATGAACATTGGGATTGCCCCAAAAATGAAGAGGCAACGATCCTCGAATGAAACATCATTCCCAAGAAACCGTGCAGGCGAGATACTCGCCTAACACCAGCTTGACAAGTATCCCACCTTTTACAATTACGACGTACCGATACTGACCAGGCTGCACTACAATCCAATGATCTACATATGCGACGGACTTTTCTCCGCTGCTTTCCACCACAAATACATGAAGAAACCCCCGACTGCCGATCTCAGGCACCACATCAACCTTCCGGAAGGGTACATCCTCGAATGCCACCCTCTCTTCGTCGGACAAGTTAGACAGGGGGGCAAAAGCCACTTCAACGGGATCTTTAAATTCTGGATAGATTCCATATGCCAGATGGCCCCGCGCGAGTTTCAGAACTATTTTCCGCAATCGATCAATCTCTGGGTACCAGAGCAAATTTCCAGCATCGTCCTTTCTCTGGCATGCCCCAATCCGATCCTTCAACTTAGGGTTTTCGGTGAGAATGCGCTTGATTTTGGGACGCTGAAGGCCGGAGGGCTCGACGGTTCCACATCTGACGCACTCAAGGAAACAGGCCACATACTGTTCATCCAACGAAAAATTCTCATTGCATTCTTTACAAGCACCCACAACGGGCAAATCCTCTGGATAAGGCTTATCCAGCAAGACCTTCGATGGGACGTGATCGCGCGTCTCTGGTTTAGCACCGCAATAGACACACATGCCGGTTAGCCGTTCGTCCATGAATAAATGTCGAGGGTCCATCGAAACTCCGATCATCATCTATCGGCAAGTAGTTCGTCAATCAGAGGGATCACTCTTCATCTACAAACAATCGATCGATTCGGTCTGCCGTCTTGGCGCTTTCCAAATACGATGCGTACGCCGCGCGGGCTCGACCGGTCAAAAGCTCGTAGGTCACGATTCTCGATCCCGGCGATACGCTATTCATCGCATTCTCGATTCGGTCGGAAGATTCAGGCGGATTGGCACCAACGACGAACACGACCTCGATTTGTGCCCGATCTCTTTCCTCCGGGGGCAAGACATCCTTCATTGCGTCGACGTATTTGGCTCCTTGTTCCGCGAGTTCATAAATACCAGTGCGAACCGAAGCCCTCTTCAGTTCCACGATCACATGCTTACCGGCGACGGTGCTGTACCGGATGTCGACCCGACCATATTTCTCCTTCGTCTCGTCATCGTTGCCGAATTCTTCCTGTAAGCGTAATCTCCGCTCCATCTCCTCGCTCCCGGTGGCACGTTCCCACGCAGGATCAAGAAGCCATAGGTGGTCGAAGAGATATTTCTGCAGGACACGCTCTCGGCGATTGGCGTCCGCCAGTCGCTGGAGTTCTTTGATAACATCCAAACGGTTGCGCACGATATCTCGATAAAACGATGCTTCCAATGAATCTCTGTCGGCGAGGAGCCGCAGAAGCGCCTCTACCCCTTCGGACAAGGCACGCTCCAACTCCTCGGCATCTCCACGTAGCCGAAGCCGCTCAAATCCGAAGATCGCGTGACGAAGAAGCGTTCGCTGGCTTTCCTCTTGGTCCGCATCGTCTTTTCCGACTTCCATGGTAGCAATACGTTCGAGGAGTTTCTCCGCCTTCGTCTTCCAGCCCTGTTGTAAATCATCGAGCCATTCTCCGATCCGTGGAAATCGTTCTCGCAATTCGCTGGTTTTATCCGTTGCCCTGAGCTCGCTCCAGGTTTCGGCGATCCTGCGGAGAGCTTTCTGAAGAAAAACGGTCAACGCGCCGACCCGAGCATCGTCTTCAATCACACGCTGTCGATTGCTGGTCACGATGTCCGCAGAATCGGTAGCATCGAGAAAATCCGCCTCCACCTGTCCGGTCAAATACTTTGTGTAGACTTCTGCACCGACGATACGTGCCAAAACGTCCTCATCCACCAATCGACCTCGCGCAAGGACAATGATCGAATTCAGGTTTCCTTCGGGAGTCGACAGACGTTTGGGACGATCCACAGTTCCGATCCAGCCTCGAACTTGCCATGCAGGATTCCATCCGTCAGACCGATCGGCGAGACGTTCGATTTTTTTGAGGTTCACGCATGATGTAGTGGCCACCGCCGTATCATCAAATGTCCACAAATACTCGACGAACTTCAAGTCCTCCCGATCAGTGGCAGTCACCTCCACCCCATTCACGAAGACACGAAAACCCTCACTCCCGATGACTGAAAAGCGTCGGGCCATGCGGCGCCGGAGCGACTCCGGGGCCATCTCGCGGAGACGATTACGCTTCAAGGAGGATGCAATGATACGGGTGCCATGGTCGCTCGGGAATGCGCCATGCGGGACAAGAACAGGTTCGGGATTGTACTCGTTAAGACCGTTCTGCATGGCAATTCTCAGATCGGTAGATATGATCTTCAGACCGGCAACGTCGGGGCCATTGGCCTGCGTTTGTATCTCGATCAAGTCCGCGATTGAGAAGAGCGAGAGCTTGCCGATTCCCTTACGGCCCATAACCGGGCGCCCGCTTGGAGTGGTATCGCCCTCTTTTCGACGTCGATAGCCGACCCGAAGATAGCGATCATTGACGGCATTCGGGTCCATTCCTAACCCATCGTCCACGATCTCGATTCGGTCTCCAGCGATATCCAGACCGATCTTAACTTCGGTAGCATCAGCGTCCCATGCATTCGCTACCGTTTCCGTAATTACCGCAGCCACGCTGCTATAAAGACCGTCGGCCAAATGGTCGAGCACGTTGAGGTCAATCGTCATCCGAAACGGGTGTTCGCTATTTATCATCTCTTGCTTCCTCTGGGATGACGTCGGTCTCCGGCATCTCTGTTCATCGTTGGGCTTTGAACCAATGGGACTGCCGGATCGCCGATTTCTCCGAACCGCCCTCCCGATGTCAGCCAGTTCTTAACCTCGGCTCCCAGTTCATCCAATTCAGAGCCCCTCCGCTCCTTAATAGCGCATGCCCACACGAGTAGGACCCTCCATCCGATCTCTTCGAGAGTTTTGTAGTTCCTCCTATCGCGCTTCTGGTTCGTCTCGAATTTTTCGCGTCAGAAATCCTCCCTGGAGGATGGCTCGGTGGCGAATTTGCACCCCTCATGAACATGCCAAAAACATCCATGAACGAAGATGACGGCATGAAAACGAGGAAAGACCAAATCGGGAGAACCTGGAAGGCTCCTGTCGTGAAGTCGGTACCTAAGACCAAGGCGATGTAAAACTCGGCGAAGACACACCTCGGGACCAGTGTTGCGTTGGCCCACGCTGGCCATGATCCGTGATCTCGTTTTACTGTCGACCGTATCCATTCAAACTCGTTCCACCGTTTCTGTCGCCACAAGGGCCTCGAGATGCCTGTGGAGTTCGGCCGGCAGATGCCCGCCTCTTACGAGAACTCCCAGTTCCATGTTCCGCTCCATCGCCGCCGTGCTAAGGTTGGCGCTGGTGATGAACGCCAACTTGCCGTCGGAGACGGCGCATTTCGCGTGCACAGATCCAGTCACGGGAGCCACGCCCTTTTTTCCGGTTCCGACATACCATACGTAAACCCTCGCGGACGGAATCACCGCTTTCATCGTCCGGACCGAATCGACCGTGACCTTTCCTCCGTGCTCGGTAGAAGACTCTAGCAGAACATCGACTTGAACCTGGCGACCGACCGCATCCTGCAGGGCCTTGGTTATCGAAGCAACCTCGTATGCGACGAAGCTCACGATGAACAATCGATTCCGAGCCGACTCTATAACCTCGCAGAGAACCTGTTCCGTATGTCGAACGGGCACCATCCCCGTCGAGGGACCGGTCCAGACCATTTCCACGGAACCACGGCGTTCGTGCAGCACCGCAGTGGCGGAGGCCCCTCGCAGGGCGGCGGCCAATTCGCCGGGGCGGACCTGCTCGGCGTTGCGCCATGCCGAATCCAGACGGCCAATCATGTATTTGTCGGCATTGGGACCGAAGACGGGCTTCACCAACGCGAACTGTTCCAACGACCCCAGCGATTCGATTTTCGAAGCGATGGCCGCGATTCGATCTGGATGCAATTCCAATCCGAGTTCGGCGATGACTTGCCATAATTCATTCACTGCCGTCGCCTCGTTTCCCGAAGAACGCGGTATTCCGGCACTCGAAGGTGTTCACGAGCAATGCTCTGTCCAAATATCGATTTCCTCGCTCGCACGAGGTCTCCGCTACGAAAGTACAAGCATGACAGGATGCGACGTGCAGGGAACGATCGACACCTGGATTGTGTTCCGAACATAGCGGGTCCGACGAACAAATGAACGCGCGTTCGAGCGCCTGTTCGATCAGCCGTCCCAAATTCTCCGACTTTCCGAGTTCCACTAACCCGCCGAGCGTACCGTCCGAATCTGCAGCGGCCGTGTAGATGATGACGCCGGCCATCGGTGAGTCCGGGTCCGAACTCGCGTAAATACGCTCCCGGATACTGGCCGCGTTGTATCCGCACTCGAGGGCCAGCTCGCGGATTAGGAGATGGGCGAACGTGTGGATCATGGCGTAGCGTATGCCTGGGTAACCTTTGTTGGGGTCCAATCCGCGGGCATTTCGCCATCCTCTGTGCCCGGCTTCGAGTCTGTCGCTACGTCGTTGCACGGCAGCAAGAGTTTCCCAGCTTCGCACCGCTCCATCGTCGAATCGGATGAAAATGCCTTCGCCATGCACCTCACAAGCGGGAACCCAGTCGGGTCGTCCACGCGACAACGCCGCCATCGGTGGACGTTCGTCCGGATCGGCAGTCTCCTCGGGGGCCTCCACACGAGTGTAACCGATCAGCGCGTTCACTTCCCGTAGCCTTTCAAGCAGCAGAACACTGGCTATTTTTCCTGAATACGAAGGCGGGGCAGGCTCAGGGCGACTCATGAACTGCGGCCAATCGGTCGGAGGCGTCGGCGCCGTCAACACTTCCCACTCGGGAATCTTGAGATCGCCCTCCGTAATGACCGATTCACCGCCCTTGCCTTCTTTTCGTTCCTGGACACACCGCCACACGTCTTTGGAGTCGAATCGTTCGATTCCCGGAAGGCTTCCGCTCTTTACCAGGGTCTTGATCACGACTTTCAGTTCATCGGTCGATTCCACGTCTGCGAAGTATTCCCAGCCATCGAGGACAAGCTGGCTCAATTGGTTCCTCTCCAGAGGAATGGCCAATACAGAAAGAGAGACGGGAAACCAACTGTTCGTCGCCCCGAGTAGCACTGCGCGGGGAGGTTCTTGGCACGATGCATCGAAGATGTCGAGATGCGGGTGCCTCCCCCTACAGGCAGGAAGATTCTCCTGGGCTTCCCGGCCGAAGGCGTGGACAAGGGATCGCGCCGGAGTTTCACATCCATCGCATTTCACCCAGAGATTCTCGGTCTGGAGCGACGCTCCGCTTTCGAAGAAACGCAGTGTCCCTCGACATTCCGATGGACCCCCGTGTACAAACCAGTGCCAGGGAAAATCGTCGAGATGCCCGTTCCTGCAGGCCAACATAAACCTGGCCGGAACCGCGTCAGCGTTCTTTCCCTTTTCGCAGTTGGAATGCACGAAATGAGTCAGTTCGGGACGATAGGGAGATGGTTTGATGTCGAACAGGCCGGAGTCGAATTCCGCCAACAATCCACATTTCACGCAACGCAACCACCTCGGAAAAGGCCGGACAGGTACACCGATCTTGCCCTCCGCAGACATTGGACTGGCACCTTCTTCACGCACGAAGGGAGGCACTCGCAGACGCTCTACCTGCGGACCGAGGACGCGGCGAACCGCCGCGAGCAGTCTGGCTTCCTCCACCGGCAGACATTGATTGACGTCCCAGCGATCCAACCCCATCGTCACTACCGACAGGTTCGGAAGATCTATGAGGGCACCCGGCCCATAAGTCCAGAGCAACTGACTCGGCCGGACTTGCCCTACGAGATAGGTGCTCATGCCTCACCTCCGTCGCTTTTGGCATCTCTCGCCCTGGCTCGCCACTGTGGAGGATCGGCCAGTTTCGCTACGTCCATGACCAGACGAACGCCGGGTTCGACCTCCCGCATCGAGAAGGGCACGGTGAATTCATCCCAGGCCGTCGCTCCCGGTTTCTTCAACAGCGCCGCGACGTCTCCTTGACCGCGCTCCGTCTCGTAGCCGAGTCTACGCCCCGGCTTGACCGCTTCTTTCACCCAACGATCGACGCGATCCGCCACCATCGTGTCCACCCGCTGTCGAGCGGCTTTGTCCTTCACCTTCCAAGCACGATCGGAGACCACCACCCTGACTGCGGATGCCTCCGGTCTTCCCGAGTTATCGAGCGTTTGAGCGCCGAGATTGGGGTTCAACGAGTCGTACACGAGCCGAAAGACGCTCATTATCGTTCCCATCAGACCTCTATCCAGTGCCCTGGGCGCGAAGGGCGTGACCGATTGAGCTTCGACATGTTTGTAGAAGGTCGCGTGGTAGTGCTCGAAAGTCTCGTAGTGGGAAAGGTCGCGCGGTCGAGACCAGGTCAACACGGTACAGACCAGACCTGGAAAGACACGGCCGACACGGCTGGTCGCCTGGATATATTCCGCAGTATTCTTGGGTTGCCCATTGACCACCATTAGGCCTAGGCGGTTTATGTCCACACCGACCGAAAGCATGTTCGATGCAAGGACGATATCGATCGCCCTAGTTTCACCCTTGGCCCAGCTTGCCTTGAATTTGACCTCCAATTGGTCCAGTTTTCTCGGGATTTCCTTGTTCGAGACGCGGGAGGTGAGCTCGTCAACATTTCGAATAGAACGTTGGCGCAGTCCCGGCCGTGATACGTCGCTCATCTGGACGCGGTAAGAACGGGTTTGGACGTCGTCTTCCGCGAGCCGACGCATTCCTCCCAGTTCACGCAACGAATTGAAATAGCCGACCAAGGTCATGTATGGGTCGGCTGCCTGCCCGAATCGTTCGAACAAGGACTGAGCAGCGGTGAGCAGAGCCACGTAGACGCGGATGAGGATCGCTGGCCGTGAACTTCCAGGCGAACAGATGCCCATGTAACGACGGCCGGGCTTTTCCGAGATCGATCTCTGGACGGAAAAAAAGTTGTCCTCCACGTCGATGCCGTGGGGAGGAAAAACCGCTACCCTGCGAAGAAAGACATTGTTGACCTGCTCCTCGGCCTTTCGAACTGTGGCGGTGGAGGCGACGATCTTCGGTCTCACCGTTTTCCCGTCCAGTGTCCAGGCGCAAAGTTCGTCCACGGCGGTCTCGTACAGACCTATCATAGTCCCCAACGGTCCGCTTATGAGGTGAAACTCGTCCTGGATGATCAAGTCCGGTGGCCGGATTGGCTCGATATTTCGGACTGTCGTCGCGGGCAACGTTCCTTTCTTCTTGTGATTGCCGGTGCAATCCGCCCCAGGCCAGAGAAGACCGTGTCGTGGACATTCCGAGGACGCTCTTCCGAACAAGGTTCTCACCTGACCGCGCCAGGCCATCATTGCGAACTTGTCAACAGTGGCGATCAACATGGAGGGCGGATGACGATATATCTCCTCGTCCACCACGACCACCGGCAAGCCGAGGTCAGGTGACTTGATCTTTCCGAATTCGCAATTTCCGTATTTGTCACCGCAATAGATGAAGGTCCGGCCGATGTCCCGGACCACCCTGATGTCGCGCCCCGGAACGATCTCGGAGCCGCACCAAGGGCAGACAGTGAGCTGTGCCGGTGTTGAACCAGTTCCGAACTTTCCATCCCGTTCCCGCTCTATTGCCTCGTGACTTTCTTCAGTGGTGTTGGGCGTCACGCGCTGCCCCACCCAAAGCCCGATTGTGAAAGGCGCGGTACCCCACTTGGCCGTGTCCGCTCGTCTCAGTACCTCCATTGCGCACATCAAGGTGGTGGCTCGCTGGAACTGTTGGATGGTGAGCAATCGCAACGTGTAGCGCATAATCACGGCCAATCCTCGACTCCCGTCGAGGCCGCCGAGGTCGCCTTGCAGTCTGCGGATCGCCATGGTGAAAGCAGCAACGCCTAGGTAGGCCTCTGTTTTCCCGCCGCCGGTCGGGAACCATAAGAGGTCTGCGTAGGCCTCTATCGGTTCGGTCCGGTCACGGTGAACGGGATTCCCCAGAGCGGGAACCGACAACAGAATGAAAGCCAATTGGAACGGTCTCCACGACCGGTTTTCGGGAACGTCGACACTCGCGAGATCGAGAGTTTCCCCGCGTCGTACACGGAGAGAATATACACTGTGTACACGTTGAGAGGCCATTGAGCGGTTGGCGAAGCGGAACGCTTCGAGTGCCGCTTCATCCGTTTCCAGTACCCCGATCCCTTCTCGAAGTCTTTGGAGAATCGATTCGCATCGATCCAAGGCCGCCGTCGCCGAGGAGTCGAATCCCTGCACGTCGATTCCGATTCTTGATCTCCGTTCTCCGATCCAGGCGGCGTAATCCTCCGCCAGGGCGCCAAGGGTGGCAACCAGGTCGCCGCGTTCCATTTCCGCAAGACGCAGCATGTCGAGGGATCCGTCCGCGACGAGCCGAACCATGGCGGGCCGGTCTTCCGGAGCTGTTCCCGGCGTCTCCGTTACCGAAACCTCGTACCGTGGCAACACGCTGGTCCTAACCTCCACAGCCCGTTCCGGATCGTCGACCGAAGGGGTCGCATGGACGGAAACACCGTGTCCAACGGCGAACTCCACTCTCCGCCGGTAAATCATTTCCAGCGCTTCGCGCTCCTCGTCCGAGCCGGTATCTGAAAGAAAGGGCCTGCGCCGAAAGATCGCCCTTACTTCGGGGTCCCGCACTGCAAGTTCGGGCTGGAATACCCAAGCCAAGTCTTGGTTTTGAACCGGCTTGGCTTGATTGTTCACCAGAAAGAGAGTCATCAGCCGGTCCCCGTTCGGAAGTGGATCGCCGATGGTTCCCTGGACAACCACATCGGGACATGAGCGATCCAGAACAATCGGGGTGACGATCTTGCGGCCCAGCGGAACAGTCGCCCCGCCGCCCGAAGGGATTCGCTTCCAGCAGCGAAAAGGCTTCTCGGTCCTTTTGTCGATCCGCTCGCTTTCGGTGCGCTCGTACCTGCCCCAATGGGCGCGAATCTCGATGGTTTTGGCCGATTCGTCAACGCAGAACGTAAAACCGAAAGACGACGGCACCAAGGATTGGCTGGTGGATGCGTCGGCCTCTCTGTCGTCGCCTTCCGGATCGCCGGTGGCCGCATCCGGCAATTCCTCCACCTGATCGTCCGGGACTCGCGTGTCGGGTGGAGCGAGCTTACCGACCAAGTATCGGTCCCGCACGCTCATGCCAATGATTTCTTCATATGGACCGTCGGCAGGTCCAAGAAGATCGTCTTCGACCGACGACTGGAGCAAGTCTCTGATATACGCTTGTTGCTGGGGTGTTTTTCCGTCGAGAACGGGAAGCGCGGAGAACTCGATACCACGAACCGCCCTCAAGGCAGCCTCGAACAATGGCCATTCCAATCGGGTTACCGCTGCCGTCTCCGGCTGAATTCCCCAATCGCTCAGAAACCTGCCAGGCTCGACAGGAAGGAGCCCGTCGAGAAGTAATGTGGTTTTGTCCAATCCATCCCGTACACGGTAGATGCGTGCGAAACACATAACCTCGGGGCTGCCGGACCCTTCTCCGACGATCAGGAGGGCATCGCCCTCCCGAACTCCTCGGGGGGCAGAAGATTTGCGATCCACAGTTATCAAGAATCCCTTGAACCGGGCTTCCGCACCGAGAACGACAATCCACGCCGCAATCATAGACGCGGTTGGCAGTGCCGTTGTGTCCTTCTTGTCATCATTCTCACCCGGCATGTGAATTTCTCCAAAAATTTAATTTCCATGATTTCTCCAGGCTCGTCCCGGTAGAAAGGAGTCATCGCTTGCCTCTTTTTTCTGGCTACCGACCGGAAGACATCCTCTTCGATTTAATTGGACGCATTCCTAATCGAACCTCCTCCTTATAGAGCATATGGTTTAGTTCAAGGAGACGTTGGAGTACCACGATTTTCGATTTTTCCGAGATAGTGAAGCGTATGCCTTGTTTGGTTTCTTGAAAGCCATGATGGAGATCAAGATCACGCCATCCATAAGCGAGCGCCACAGCCCTGTCCATACCTGTATGCAACTGGCGAAGCTGGCAAATATCCTCAGCCGATACTTCTGGATCATGGAATCGATTGTACATATCGGTGAGCCCTTCATTGCTGTCGAGCATGATCGTTCTTCTGAAACTATGATATTGCTCTCCAATAAGATGAAGATCCGAATCGTCCAAGTGCAAGAAAGGGTAAGTGTCAAAATAATCCGAAGGGGTGTAGTTAAGAGTTTCTCCAACGGTTGAACTGCCACGTCTAACCCATGCATCATGAAAAGAACACTGTAGGGCCGAAAAATTCGCATAGCTGTTCAAGTCAAAAACGTATACTTTGTCGTGAAAAACTTGGGCTGCAGGAACGCTAATGACCGCGACGTATTTTGTTACTCTGGCTTGAACAAACACTTCTGAGCGTTGCTTTATGCGATTGTACAGGGCGGGACGTTTATCACCGTGATGCCACCAATACCTTCGATGTGCTTCTCGCCGCGTGGCATCTCTTTGCGGCTTGACAAGGCGACGAATTCTCTCCATCAACTCAGGCCACTTTTCGTCGCACTCTTCCACAGGAAAATCGCGAAAATCAATTGCCCATCTGCTCGCCTTCTGTTCAGGGTGGGAGTTAAGATCGTCACCACTCAAGTAGGGCTTGATTACAAGGCGATTATCCTCATTGAGGGCAATATATTCCCTTGCCTCTTCAGGAGTGAGGACAAAGCCCATTCCAACCAAAACTGAACCTTGAAAGCTTTTCGGGATATTTCCTGGCAATCGCAAAGCTTCGCCCCACCCGCCTTGATCGTCAAGCACAGGGGAGATAAATCCGACCTTGCGTTGGTCAAGGATTTTTACACCGCCCCAATGACCTTTATACCCAACAACAAGCGCAGCTATAACGGATGCCGTCCCAGGCCAGACAAAAGACGAGAGTGCATATCGTATAGTACAGCCCATTTTGTCCACAAGATGTGATAATCCCGTACGAGCAGTGTCACCCTGCCCAATAGTTTTCGTAGCAAGAAAACCAAAGCCACCACAAGCTTTAATCAATGTGGCTGCCCTTAAGTAGAAGAAGGCACAGTAATCGGCATTCATGCTCGAATGAGGCCATGTGGCCGCAAGCCAGGTCATCATCGCATCACCAATGGCTCCCCGCATGCGTCGTCCGCCAATGAAAGGTGGATTTCCCATCATCGCGTCGAATAGATCATCCTTACTCAGGAATACTTCCGGGAACTCCAGAGGCCAGTGGAAAGGCTTTCGAGGCGGCTTGTCTTTGGGTAGTTCAACAGACAGCGCCTTGCGCGCTTCTCTGGCAATGCCCCTGCCCATTTCCTCGTTGCCGTCCAAGAAAGCGCCAGCCTTCACAGCCAGTACACCTAGAGCCGAATCAATGGCACGAGCGTTCCCGTTCGCTCGCAGAACCTCGCCGATCATGGCGTCGGCCACGAGTTCGACGGCTTCGAGTCTCTTCCTTGCCTCGCTGTCCAGCCGTGCCATGGTCTCGACATCGCGGATGTCGCGGATCGGGATCGCTCGCAATCGCTTCCTGATTTCGACAGCTTCGGCGACCGAGCCGGAGACGTTCTGGCCGAAGATGCGCTGCTGGTAGGGACCGCCGTCCGTGTCCATCCTAAGTTTTGTGAGCTGGTCCAGGCGGTGGATGCCCAAGAGACTGTCGCCGTAGCGCAGGTTATGGTCGAGAAAACCGAAAGGACGCCCCTTGGCCAAAGTAACTAGCCAGATCGACAGCTTGGCCAGTTCGACGGCGAGGGGATTCACGTCCACGCCGTACAGACACCGTTCGGCGATCAGCCGTCTTGCAGTGAGAAGCCGCTCGTCCAGCGCCGTGGGCATAGGGTCGGCTTCGCCGGCATCCTCCTTGACGTCTCCGTCGGCAGTGATGAACTTGCCGGCGGCCTCTTCGGTGGCCCAAGCCACGACCAACCGCTCGGCGAGCCATCGACAGGCCTGGACGAGAAACGCTCCGGAACCCATGGCCGGATCGCAGATCTTCAGGTCGAGCAATCCAGCCGAAGATTTCAGCCGCCACTCTTCCCGTGGCTTCCCCTCGGCTGGCCCGACATAAGCTATCGGTTCCAGCGTCGTCTCCACAATGCTTTCGGTGAGCGATTTCGGAGTGTAGTGCGTGCCAGTTTCCCGGCGGTCGGCTCCCAGGGTGACCATGAAGGCCCTCTCGCGATAAACGATGGGGTCATCCCATGCGTCGGTGCGGAGAAGATTGGCGAACGGGCAGATACGTTCGGCGAGAGTCGTGTCACCCCCACAGACCGAAAGCAGTCGACCGAAGACGGCTTCATCGATAGATCGTGCGAGAGCGTTGCGGATGGCCGATTCACTGCGCTCGCTCGTTTCC
The DNA here is from genome assembly GCA_003165235.1 of Syntrophobacteraceae bacterium. Lineage (GTDB taxonomy): Bacteria > Desulfobacterota > Syntrophobacteria > Syntrophobacterales > Syntrophobacteraceae > SbD1. Next base: position 20,791 of record PLSV01000024.1, on the reverse strand, counting down.
TTCACCAAAGAGACGAGTGTGTCTTCGCCGTCCATGCGTGCCGATTCCAGCTCCGAAAGCGGAAGGTTCGGATTCTTGGCTTTCTTCGAGCCGGCTAGGCCTACGGTCACGGACGGCACACGAGCGACGGTATGTTCGAGGAGGCCTTCGTAGACGTGGCCGATCTGCTCGACGTCGAGTGCCCGATACGACAGCAGAAGGGCTCCGCCGTGCTGTTCGAGCAGTTGCAGCGAGCCCAACAGGAGAAGAACCGTGCGGTTGTCGATGGGAAGCGGGGTTGCTCCGGAATCGCGCCAGCTCGTGCCTTTCTGTCGCCCTTCTAGAAACGGGAATCTGTCAGGATCGAACAGGGAACCGCCCAAGGCGGGCAGGCGAAGAGACTCGTGCTCGACCCCGCCGTGAACGGCCCGGAACACCGAAAGAAGGCGCGCCCATGCGTCATGACGGCGATCTAGCACCTCGGGACCATGCCGATCCGCCTCCTCGGCGAGCTGCCCGCGCAGGGTCGATACGGCGTAGCACTCGTCGTAGACGGGGTCGCCCGAGAGCAGGAGTCCTCGTTCTTCGGCGCAAAGGACGAACACGAGCCGCATCATGACTGTCAGCCCGGCTTCGTAAAGTTCCGCTGGCGAGACGTCCCGCAGCAACTCCCTGTTGCGATCCGCGTCGGCCTTGTCGAGACATTGAACGAGTACCTCGACGGCACGGCGAACCTGTTCGCCGAGGGTGTCGGTGATCTCTTCGTGGTGTTCGAGCGACCTATCGAGCAGTGCTTCGAGTGTTTCGTCCGCCGGGCCGAAGCAACGCCGCACGCTCCAAAGGGACTGGAAGGCCTTGAGGGTGACCGGCTCCTGGAACCACAGACGCGCGTACCAGGAGGCATCGCTCGACGTCGCCCCCGAGGGTGCGTTGACCAGCATCCACCGCTCGCCGTCAGTGATAAGACCCAACCGGACACCGTGCGCTCGGCAAAGCACGGTCATTCGCTCCAGAAGCGAGGCAGGCCATCTGTCGTCCTTGCGGACCTTCTCGATATCGGTTCCGGGAGGTTGTATGGAAACGAATAGGCGAGGCTTCCCGTCGGAAGGGGATACGATCAACCAATCTGCCTGGAACGACTCGGTCCGCTCCGGAGAGGTCACGGTGTATACCGCGGCGGTACCGGCGTCCGTCTTCAATGTCGCGCTGTCGTATTCGAGGATTTCCGTGAACACGAGTCGAACCCACTCGCGGTGGAGATCGGGAAGCAGCGGGTCCTCTTCCTCTACCGCATCGCACCATTCCTCGTAGGCTGCACGGAGATGCTGGCGTCTCGGGGTTTCGACGACATCCAACCCCTGGGGAAACGCCTTCTCCAGGACGGGGACGGCGAGGAACGGCCCCGAGACCTCGACGAGAGAAAGCCATTCCGTATGTCGCGAAGGATTGGTCATATCGGTCGAACCTTTCCGAGCATGGAGCGAGGGACAAGGAAAACCACTGCCACGGGAAAAGTGCGGGCTGCGGGATCGGCGTAGCGGCTCTCGATCGCGGTGGCCTCGCTTTCCTTCTCGTCGGGGATGCGGGCTAGTCTGGCTTTCAGCGCCTCCATGTCCCGTTTCAACTGGTTGCGCTCTTCCTCGGGCCAGAGGGTCAACTGCACGAATTGCGGTCCGGAGTCGCCGAGTTCCTTCCCGATGCTTTTGGCCAGATCGTCGAGAACCGTCATGAGGTCCCCGATCTCGCTTTCCTTGCGACGGGTCAACGTGTTCTGCAGGTACTTCAGACGATCTCGGGACCGCGCCTCCACGGCAGCCCGCACCGTCTCCTCGTGTCTTTCGAATCGATCCTTCAAGACCGCAAAGACATCGTCGCCCGGAACGATCGGCTCGGCCTTTTCAACTAGGGCTTCGAGCCTGCCTACCTGGGTAATCCTTCTGAATATCTTGTGTTCGAGTTCCCCGCCGGAGAGGGTCAACTCCTCGTGTAGCCGATGATGCCCTCCGCCCGTGACGACCAGACGTGACCAGACGGCGACGACCGGTTGATCGAGTTCGTCGTCGGGAACTGTCCGAACGGTGATGCGATGCAACAGTTTGACATCGTCCAGCTTCCATATCTCCTCGCGTAGGAGGCGGAGACTCATCTGAACGAGCTTGTGATTGAGGTGGACCAGGACCACGTCATCCCTTCCCTTCGCGATGTCATGATCGAAGGTGATGGGACGTCGCACCCCCGTGTGAGGATGTTCGAGTCCGATAGTTGCCCGGCCCCATGAGCCAGGCAACACCGGCACTTCGAACACCTTGCCTTCTGAAACGCCGGGCAGGGAGACTCTCTTCAATGGTGGTTTCTCGGCGAGTTCAAGGGCGATCGTGACGGCACGGAGCACGTTCTCGGGAGCGAGATGGAAATCCGTCTTCGCCTCCATGAGTTTTTCGTGTAGGCGTGTGATCCGTTCCTGCAGCTTGCGCTCGGCCGCGACGAAACGGCGCGCTCTCGCAGCCTTGGCTTCGGCGGCACCCGTATCCATGGCGCTCCGCCTTCCGAGCATGGCCTCTTCTATCTGCTTCGCGATAACGGGTCCTACGCTGCCCAAATCTTCTCGGATCGTGTCCACCTTGAGGACGGCCCTCATGAGGTATTCATGATCACCCTCGATTTCGCCCACCTTTCGATGTCTGGGAATCTCGCGTGGGTCGAAACCCTGGCTCACTGGATGCCAAATGAAAACGTCCTTTTCACGTTGACCGTGACGGTCGATCCTGCCGTTGCGTTGCTCCATCACGTTGGGATTCCAGGGGATCTCGACGTGGATCAGGTAATTGCAGTAATTCTGCAAGTCAATGCCTTCCGAAGCCGCATCGGTCGCCAGCAGGATTCGGACGGGCGATACGTTTGGATGCGCCTGGAAAGCCGCCTTGACTGTCTCGCGCTCTTCGGGGCGCATGCTCCCGTGCAAAATCGACAGGCGATTGCCGCCGTATCCGTTGGCCGTGAGGATTTGGTGAAGCCAGACATGGGTGGCTCGATACTCCGTGAAAAGAATCACCCTCTTTTCGTTCCAGTGCCCATCGTTTTTCAAATATGTTTCGAGCCAACGAAGGATGGCCTTGGCCTTCGCGTCCACCCGGTTCCTGTGTTTTTCGGCCCAGTCCGTGAGGCGGTCGAGCATGGCGCGTTCTGTTTCGCCGAGCGGTACGGTCATTTCGCTGGCCACTTCGACCGCTTCGAGCTGTGCCTCCTCGGACTTGATGTCGTCCGAGTATTCCTCTTCGCTTCGAACGATGGCCTTGCGGAGTATTCGATCATCCAACGCCGAAGCTGCAGATCGGGAGTGTCCACGTTTCAGGGTCTCCCTGTGCTTGGCGAGGGTTGTAGCGAAGGCCATCGGCGACGAGAACAACCGCTTCTTCAGCAACATGTGCACGAAGTCGGTCCCGAATTCGTATCGTGTTCCCTTGACGCTGTTCGTTCGAGCCACCGTGAAATCTCGGAGCAGACGATGGATGCCCCTTTCTTCTTCCGAATACGCGATCTCCAGGCATTCGAGTTTCCGGATAGGGAAAACGGGGTAGCCATCTGCGTCGACGATGTCGCTCTTCATGCGTCGGACCATGACCCGACGGAGTTGTTTCTCGTCAGGCATCACGGTTCGGGCGAAGCGTTGGTCGTCGAGAAGTTCCAGCAGGGAGGTGAAGGACTCCTGGTATCCGTTGTGAGGTGTCGCACTCAGGAACAGACGATGCGAAAAATGGGGAGCTGCAGTGCGGACCAATCGTGTGCGCTGACTTTCCAGCGCATAGCGAGTCGCCGCGGCAGGAGCGATGTTGTGGGCTTCGTCCACCACGAGGATGTCGAACTTGCGTGGATAGGTTACGTGAGGGGGGAGAATGTCCTTGAGAAGCCGCAGTCCCTCTCCGGATTTCATCCAGTCCATGGAGGAGATGAGTCGCGGAAAAGATGTCCACGGGTTGGCGTGGATGCCACGTTCACGACGGAGCCCCTTGACGTATTCGGTATCCACGATGCGGAATTCGAGTCCGAATTTCTCCTGCATTTCAGTCCGCCATTTGACCTGGAGCGTCGCAGGGCAAACGATCATGACGGATCTAGCTCGGTGGCGGACGAGGAGCTCCTGAATCACCAAACCGGCCTCGATGGTTTTTCCCAAACCGACATCGTCGGCAATCAGTAAATTCACGCGAGCCATGTCGATGGCGCGGACAAGGGGATCGAGCTGGTAGTCTTCGATGGTAATGCCGCTTCGGAAAGGCGACTGGAGAAAGGACCTGTCCGCGTTGGTCGCGGCTCCCCAGCGAACGGCGTCGAGAAATGCTTCCAGCCTCGCCGTCCGGTCCCAACCGGTGACCTTCGGAAGCCCCGCTCTTTCCAGAACACGTGCGCCAGGTTCCAATTCCCACAGAACCTGTAGGCTCTCTCCGAGGGAATCTTCGTCGAGCGACCCAAGACTGACGAGGTGTTGCTTCCCGTTTCCTGTCGAGGAGAAGGCCGATGCCTCCACATCACTGACTACCCACTGACGACGTCTGATCTCGACCAGTTGGCCAGGATCGGGTACGGAGCGGCCCCAGACATATTCGGGTGAACCAGGCCGAGTGTTCTCAGACATACTGCCTCGCTTCCGCTTGGATTTTCCTTCTCTTCCGCATAGAATCTTCGACGTGTGCTACTATACTCTTCCCGATAACCTCACCGAGTACAGGCGGCACTGCGTTGCCGATCAACTTTCCTACCGATTTCTTGGAGATAGGCTCGCCCGGACGAGAGAAGACGTAATCTTCAGGAAAACTTTGGAGAATCGCACCTTCGCGCAACGAGATCGCCCGATCTTGTTGTGGATGACCGAACCGACCATTTCCGAAACCGAAAAACTGGGTCGTAATTGCAGGCGCCGGTCTATCCCAGCACATACGTCCGTATACGCTAGGGTATGTCTTGCCTGTTGGCTTCCTGTGACAACCGGCAATCAGGTTTTCCCGCCAGTCTCGCCATGTTCCACCAGGTTGCGATGCCTTGATCCTCAGGACGTTGGTCTCGGAGAGTGTCGCTGCCTGATGCAATGGATCGGAGGAGTGTGTCTCGCCGGCTGTCAAATGAGGCAAATTCCCTATGACAGCTCGAACCGTCCTGGCTGAAGCACCGAACTCCAATGGCGTAAGAAAACGAATCGGACCCAACCTCGACGCTAATAAAACCAATCTTTGGCGATGCTGAGGAACGCCATAATCGGCACAGTTAACTACACAGTGACTCACGCAGTAGCCGGCGCCTTGCAAATCCTTGACAAATTGCTTAAAGACATCGTGATTTATAAGCCGCGGGACGTTTTCCATGGTGATAAGTTCTGGGGAAAGTTCTTTTGCCAATCTGGAGAAATGTAGGAGAAGCCACCATCGGTCGTCCTCAGAAGTCGCTTTCTGGTTGTACGTCGAGAATGTCTGACATGGAGCGCACCCAGCTAATAGCCGGATGCTTCTTTTCCGGAAGAATTTTTCGATGTCATTTGCACCTAAGTCTTCGACTGATTTCAGTAGGAATTTTGCCTTATTGTTTGCTGTGTAAGGAAACTCGCAGATTGGGTCAACATCGATGCCAAGCTGGACATCGATTCCAGCCCGCGTCAATCCATTCGTCAGCCCCCCGGCCCCACAAAATAAGTCCACTGCATATATTTTCCGTGTTGGTAGTATTTCCGTTCGAGTTCGCTCCCCATCGGACATCATTTTAAATTCCTTTCCCCTTTGGTTCTCGACCGGCCAGAGGCTGCACCACCTGCTTTCACCCAATGGTCAACCTCCTCTTTCTTGAATTTCCACAACCGCCCCATTCTATGGGCGGGCATAGCGTGCTTTTCGATCCACCGATACACAGTGTCGTTGCTGACTCCGAGGTGCTTCGATATTTCATCTACGGACAGCCACCTATCTTCCGTCTCGGCCATTCTTGCGCTCCTCACGCCACGATCTCCAAGGGGTGTTGCGGACACACTTCTCCCATTTTAGAATGTTTTATTACGCTAAATCATTCCGATTGTAAACCGCAGTTCACCGCAATATCACGGTTTAGTATGAAAATATCTGCATGTAAAAAAGGGCTGGCGTTCGACTCGGTGGTTCAAAAAAGTGCATGAAAGCAAAGGGGAACTGAAAAAATCTTGTGGATGGAGGATCGATACCGCTTTGACTTTCCTTTCGGTGCCGCTATTCTTCTTCCACTGTGACACTCACGTAGTTTCGCCAGTCAGCCCACATATCGACCAAGTCGATTTCTTCATTGTGGTAGTCAACATTTCGCCTCAGATAATCAAAAACAATGTCCTCCAAAGTCGTTCTGGTTGGATTGAATTCGACTACTTCACATGTACCGTCTTTATCGGTTAAAATGGCTTTCATCCCTCTCTGTTTCCTTTCCTGACTTTCTTAGACCACCTTGCAAATCACTCCCGCTTCCTCGTTCGCCCGGGAATGATAGACCGGAAAACGCTACCGTTGCCTGCCCCGATGCTGGGCCTGGGTACGTTCCTGTTTTTCGAATACTATGGTAATCTGTTCAGAGCGTTTCCGGAGATCGCACTCACGAGCCTGTTCGAGCTTACGAACCAATTCCGGCTGGTTTTTTGTGAGCTGTTTGCCTGCGTATTTTTGCGCCCCGGATTGGTAGAACTCGGAAATCGGCTCTCTTACATACTCTTCCACCCAATTTAAACGCTGCCTCAGTTGAGCTTCACGCCGGCCAAGGCGGTCATGTATGTGTTCCCATGCAGCAAGGCGTTTATTATACTTCCCTCGGGATAATCTCGCTAAAGGGCCGGCAGGCGCCTTCGGTTTGGCTTTCTCGTGCTTTCCAATATGCTCACCATGCCGGACCAGCATGGCCGTGAGCTTCTCTTCCAATCGCGCAGCCCTGGTTTTAATTGGAGCCAAAAACTTATCAAGCTCGGCTTGCCAAATAGCTTTTAATGAGGCGAGATCGTCGGGAATGACCCTTATTTGAGGGCTTTGAATTCCCTGGAGGGTCAAGTCGGCTCTTTGTCCATTTTCGAGAATATCCCGAGCTTGAATTCTCTTATCATCTGGCTCATGGCGAGAATCTTCTCTTTCGGAGCCGAAGTCCCTTTCGGGCTTTTCACCTCCTCCCATATGTTCAAGAGCTCCTCGGTCGAGTATCCTTTGTAAGTTTTGGGTAAGTTTTGCTTTTCCATTTTCGGTCCTCAGATTATTGATGAGAAGAACGATGCCGCGCGCTTCCGAACGCGTAAGGTTACCTACAAGTTCTGAAGCTTGCAGCTCTATGCCCTTTTCATGGAGCGCGGTCTTTAATGCGAGACCGGTCTTTTCATCTATTTGCAGCCTGCGATCACCGGCAAGAGCCACCACGGACGAAACCCGGATACCATCGTCGCTGAGTGCCCGCACGAAATCTTTTACAGAGCCGCCCGTAGTCAGAAGGTCCTCCACTACTACGACCGTCTTCCCACCAAGCTTAAACCTCGCGGCTTCCGGGTCAATACTTGCGTACTCGCGGGGATACAAGGGCCTCTGCAGCCGTGGTATATGCTTCATCTGCTGGGAATGTATCGGATCGTATAATTGATCACCGACACAGTATTCGGCACCGATCTCTTGAGCAAGGTGCTTTGCAAATACCCACGCCAGGGCATTCATTCTTGAGGTGCTCGGCTGTGAAGCCAGCACTATATTCGTCGCACTGCCCACCAGGGCTTTTAGGGCGTCGGTTTTTTTCGGATTCCACAACCTGGAAATGATCCGTTCGGCTGCACTCTCATCAGCCTGGCTTTTTGCGGCAGCCCAGTCGGGGGACTCAAGAAGCTCCCGATCAATGGACTCCTTGCCGGTTATGTTATCTTTCGGCAAAAGCACCGGCATATCCATTCGTCAGCAATTCATTGTTACAAGCATTCCTTAGCCGATGGCGACAAAAGGCTCCAGGTCCCGAGCGTGATCTGCGCGTAACTGTCACCAACACCTGCGCCCTACCCTTCCCGGTGGCCAATGTGCAATTCTTAAGTTTTGCTCGTCGACCGGGCTGACATGCAACGTTCACGCTGTCCCATTTTGTTCCCTGGTGACAAATTCTCGAACTGCAGCTCCGGGATCGCGGCCGCTTTGTCATCATTTAACAGAAAGAGTCCGGACCAATTGATTGAGTTGCAATTGACCTTGAGAAAGACACCCCTCGGTTCGGGCCAGCTTGTTCGATAGAGCTTCATATTCATGCACCCGGTTTATCGCCTGGAGTGCAACTTTTTTCTTCTCAGGATCTGCGCCAATGTATTCTCGCCGGCGCTCCCCATCTTTCATCGGATAAATGAGGTAGAGGTATTTGCCCTGGCGGTAGTGCGGCTTTGCATAAATAAGCCCTGCCCTTTTAAGTTCATGTATCCGCGTGAGGATCTCCCGATATTTCCGGGAAAGAGATTCGACCAACTCGGGCAGCTTCGATGCTTCTGCCCGTATTCTATCAGCCAGGTCCTCGGCATCTGTTGTATGATCCAAGGATTTTGCGATTGCGCGCGTCATTTTGCCCCCCTCCCCTTCCCTTTCGACTCCTGGGCCTTGAGCCACATTTCCAAGGCTTCTACCCCGATCGTGTTGATTGACTTCACCTCGCCCTGCTTGCGACTCTTAAAAGAGGCTTCAATCAGTTCGTTGTGCAGCCGCTTAGGAATTCTTAACGTTACTCGCTTGATATCTTCATCCGGCATTTCATGTCCTTTGCGTCATGCATCGGAGCTAAAGTTCCTGAACACGCAGCCAACCGTCACCAGAGATCTCACCGAGCTACAAAAAGTAATCGTGGTGACACCAGGCCGGCGAGTTGGTCGCCCGGGTGTCACCATTTTCTTGTACGCAATGGCTAATGGCTCCATAGTGCCGGGTTGCGGTAAGAAAGATCATAAATCATTGTCACTCGTTTCAGCCCTTGCCCCGGCAATCCATTCGCGGATATCGATCTCTGTCTCAAAATCCGTCTGAGGAAGGTTTGCAATGAACTTCAACTTGAAATCTTGATACAGGGCAACGGCCTCCCTTTTAGAGAGATACCTAAGTAGAATTGCAAGAGCAAGCTGGGTGGGACCCGAACCGAGATAGCCCCATGAAAATCCCGTTGGGCTATGGTTACAGACCGCAAGGCTTCTTTCAGCGAAAACGGGCTTCCCATCAATCCAGACTTCCCCGGTTGAAATTTTCCCTTTGAGTTTCAGTACAGCGGGCAGCCTTGGCATAACTCGACCTCCCTTTCATATCAGCAGTTGATTAAGAACCGTCACTTCCCCAAGGTCCACAAGCTCCCTTTCCACTTCCAAGCCTTGCAGGGTCTCATCGATTGCCGCCATAGCCGCTCGCACGCGATCTCGCCCGTGGACATCGACATATTCGAGATACATGTCGAGTGTGTCGGCAAGCACTTTACAGAACTGCTCTTGCGTGAATTGATACCGAATCATTTTCTACCTCCGTAAATCGTTTGCTTTGGACATTTTAAGAACCTATGGCAAGCATCATAGCATCATGCTGCTATGATGTCAAACTAAGGGTCTTTCTAAATCGGCCTGTATAGCCAATCTACCAACCAGAAAATCGCTGCCTTTTTCTTGAAAATATTTTGACGAGCTTTGGGTTAAAGATGAGAGCAATAGAATTACTCGTGGATGTGCGAGGTCCTTGCTTGTGAAGGCGAAAGCCGAAAATCCCTCGGTGTCCACTTTCCCATTGGTGACAATCTGGGTCTGAGCAGCTCGCCGGCGTGTCACCAGGATACGTTTTACCATGGTCCCAAAGACCCCAAAGCTCGGGTCCAGGGTGTGATCGACCGTTTCGCGGTCGTTCTGCCCAGAACCTAATCGAGTACTTTTCCCTGGCGTCTAAACCTGATGGAAAAATTTTCAGCGTTTACTCCTGCCTCCCCTGATCTGAATCGTTCCTTCTGCCGTAACGCTCGCCGGATCACCAAGATGTGACCGCTTCAGCCGCGCCTCCGTTGCCTGATCGACTGGCAAAACCAGAATTTGCTTTCCTTTCTCGAAAAGCGCGAGACCTTCCCCGTCCACCACGCGTAGGCCCCGGAACGAAACGTCGCCGGCATCCATCAATGTGTATAATCTGTGCTCGGTAATATCTGCGATCTTTTCTCGCTTCCGGTTCCTTTCGTCGATGTACTTGCGAGCGGCCAAACTGTCAAAACTTGTCCCGGCCAGAAGAAAGATGCGCCGTTTTTCAAGATCCGGATCGTCGAATTCTATTTTCAGCCTGGCAACTGCAGCCGCATTGACCACAAGCTCCTTGAACTCGGGGCTGCCATTGACTGTAATGTTTCCTCCGAAACGCTCGGAAGCGATCCGGAGGGCTGCTTCCAAACCTTCGGGACTAGCCCCCTGCCCTACCCTAAGGACTTTTCCATCATCCCGGATCGTAGTATCCGCAACCCGATAGATCACGGTGCCTTTTTTGGTAACAGAATCTATGTTGAGACCGGGTATCGCGCCTACCTCTTTTGGAAGGCCCCTACTCCCAATGGTATCGCCTTTAAGACCTGCGCGGGCCTCCCTGGCCCGCAGAGTTTCCAAGGCCGTCTTGTTCCCCTGCCGGGCTTTTATCTGAAGCCAATCATTCCAGGTGCGGCGCCGGTATTTTAGATAAATCGCCTTGCGCTCCGCCAGATACTCTCGATTGATCTTTGTAATCTCCGCCTTGAGTTTTTTGCTGGCCAGGCCGTACAGCAACTTCTTCGAAACCCTGCCAGATGTTAACTTTATCGCCGCTCGTTTAAGACGCGCGGAGCGCTTTGCATCCTCAATACGCCGGTTTTTTGTGGCCTTGGCAGCTTGAAATTCAAGCCCCCTACCCTGCACATCGCTTTCCCGTTCAGCCTTGTACTCAGCGTAGAGTTCGGTGGTGTCCACGCGCGAGGCAAGCGGCTTTGGAGCGTAGCGGCGTTTGGGCCGCTCCTTTGCCCGGGCTTCAGGGGAAGCCTCAAATTTCCCAAGGCGAGCCTCGAACGCCGCCTTCGAGCAGTTGCGGGAAACAGAGCTTGCCTTTACGCCTACCCCTTCCCGGTCTACGATAACCAGTCCATTTCCTTTCTCCCTTATCTCAAGGCCGTTTTCTCTCATGGCCTTATGAAGCTCAGCCCAGGACTTCGCAGTTAAAATCTCATGTAGGCACTGGCGCCGTATCCAGCCAATAAGACTCTCAAGCCCTGCGGCGTTTTCCATGTCGGCAGCTCGGGTCTCTCCCGCCGTTTTTTTCGGGATATGGTTGTCTTTCTCTAAGTCGTATTCGGCTTCAAGTTGTGCGCAGAGCTTGCCTAAGCTTTTATGGTCAAAATAAGGCTCATGGATGGTGTGGCGACCAGGGTGAATCTTATTGATGCAAATGTGCAGGTGAAGATTGTCAGTATCGGTGTGCACCACTGAGACGCGCTGGTGCTCGCCGTAGCCAAGACTCTTGCAGATCCGCTCCTCGATTGTCTCCAATACTTCGGGCGAGGGATTCTCGCCAGCCCGAAACGAAACTAAAAGGTGATAAGTCTTGTCCGATTCAGCCCTCGTATTCTGCGCCTGCGTCGCCTCGGCTTCGATCCCCGCCCAATGTGGATCGCTGGAGTTGCAATTTGTAACATTCACACGGCCGACTCGTTCGGCTTTTCCCAGCTGACCAAGAAGATAGCCGATGAGCGCGATAAAACTGCTTTTCTTTACACTCTTCATCGCGACGCGTTTGGCGATCATCTAAATCTTTTTTACCTTTTCCAAAAGTTCGAGTTGAACTTCTCCGATCTTTACAAGAACACCGTGGATCGTCTGCTGGATCTGAACCGGCTCATACATTTCAAGCTTTTCATCGTTTGCAAGCCACATCTTGAGAAGTCCGCCAAGACGCCCAAGGTCCGCGTTCACCTTCGCAAGGTCCCCGATAGCCTTATGATCTAAAATGCTCTTTGGTTGATAGCCGAGTCCGAGATTCCGCAGATAAGCCGCAATCGTTAGTCCGGTCGCCTTTGCGTTAGCCTTAATGGCTTCTTCTTCCTCCGGCAGAACCGGTACGCGAAGATGCCGGCCATTCTTCCGAGTAGCGTTCGCCATCGCCTCCCCTTTGGTGTCCAAATCGACTTCAACGGCGGTAGCCTTTAACGGCCTCGCAGAGCAGGATGCAAGTTGAGCGCCAAAGCGCTAATAAGTGCGAAGTGAAGTTGGATGACCGGCTTGCCCGGTTAGCTAACTTCACACATCCTGCCCTCAAAAACACGTTTTCTACGCCAAAGGTGGTGATGTACCCAACATGAACCATGCCTGTATTTTCCAGTAAAAATGTGTTCTGCGAAAAAACGATCAAGAATGTATGAAAAAGTTCTTTATCGGGTGCTTACCAAACATAAATCGAATCTTGATTTCTTGAGTGGCTCGTGCTGGCACAAAAAATGCGTACAAAGCGGGAAAAGTGACACCCGTCCTTGAATTGCTTGTATGGCATAATATGCCTTTATTAAAGGATGAGCACAAAATGGCAAAAACATTATCGAAAAGAATCGCCGCTCGCATGAAAAAGAATGATGCAGGGTTGAAAAAGTCAAATCGAACGATCTTCCTTGCATTGCGCGATCAGATTGAGGAAGCGTTAAACGACGGATGGACGGTAAAAGTCGTTTGGGAAACGCTTAAGGAGGAAGGCAAAGTCGCTTTCAGCTACCAGGCGTTCAACGGATACGTAAACCGGTTGATCAAAAATGAGCGCGAGAAGCCCGACGCACAAGGCACGGTCCCTGCAACGGAGGCAAATGGAAAGAGTGAGCCCGGTCGTGCGGAGACTCCCGGCCGGATACCGCGATTTGATTGGGAAGGCCGAAAGACAAAGAAGGAGGACCTTATATGAGTAAAGTGCATTTGACCTTACAGGGAAAAGGCGGGGTCGGTAAAAGCTACGTTGCATCCCTGATTGCGCAGCACCGGATGGACAAGGGCACGCCGGTGTCCTGCATCGATACCGACCCCGTAAATAGTACCTTTTGTCAATATAAGGCTCTTTCTGCGAAGCAAATCAGGCTTTTGGACGGCTCCAAGGTAAACGAGAGATACTTTGACGATTTGATGGAAATGATTTTGGATGAGGATGGCGTTGATTTTGTGATCGATAACGGCGCCTCATCTTTCATACCGCTCAGCAGCTACCTTGTCGAGAACCGGGCCATCGAAACGCTGGTTTCTGCCGGCAAGTCGGTTGTGGTGCACTCCGTTATTACGGGCGGCCAGGCTTTGATGGAAACACTGAGCGCACTTGACAGGTTGGCTACGCAGTTCAGCCCTGAGGCTGATCTCGTTGTCTGGCTAAACGAGTATTTCGGCGACATCAGGGACGAGGAAAAAGAATTCAAAGAGATGAAAGTATACAGGGAAAATAGGGATCGCATATCGGGTGTAATCCGGATCGCGCGCCAGAGTGGAGACACGTTTGGGAAAGACATAGAAAAGATGCTCAGCCTGAAGCTCACATTCGACCAGGCGATCTCGTCTGAGGATTTCAGGTTTATGGCCAAACAGAGATTGAAGATGGTAAGGGATGCCCTTTTTTCACAGATGGATGCTGTACTGGGAAACGGGCAAAAGGACCTCGCATGAAGGTGCATATGACCCTACAGGGCAAAGGCGGGGTCGGCAAGTCTTTCATTTGCGCTCTTCTGGCCCAATACAAAATAGCAAATGGACCCGCGCCGCTTTGTGTCGATACCGATGCTGTGAACGGAACTTTTCACGGTTTTGGGGCTTTAAACGTCGTAAAGCTCGATATCCTGGAAGGAAAAGAGATAAACCGCGGGAAATTCGACAAGCTTTTTGAGCTGATTGTGGAAAACGATAGCAACGATACAATCGTCGACAGCGGGGCCAGTACCTTCGTGCCGTTGTGGCACTACATGACCGGCAACAAAGTGCCTGAACTTCTCGCCGGGATGGGCTGCGAGTTGGTGATACACACGGTGGTTACCGGGGGACAGGCCCTGGAAGAGACGATTGCCGGGTTTTCGCAACTTGCCGGGCAGTTCACTGAGCAAGTACCTTTCGTGGTTTGGTTGAACCCTTACTTTGGACCCGTCGAACGCGAAAGAACCGGTTTTGAGCAATTCAAGGAATACAGCGATCTCAAGCATCAAATTTCGGCGATTGTAGGGATGCCGCAGCTCGCGGAATTGTTTCGGCGCGACCTCTCTGATATGTTACAGCGACGGCTCACATTTGACGAGGCTTTGCGGATGCCATCTTTTACCATCATTACCAGGCAGCGGCTGATAATGATCAAAAGAAACTTCTTTCAATTGATGGACGGTGCAGTGGTGCTATGAGCGAAGATCGAGACCTCTTAAAGGAAATCGCGGCGATCCACGGGGTCGGCGTAAGCCGCGATGACCCTCTTTTTATCCTTCAAACGCTGAATAAACGCCTGATGGAGGATAGCGCCAAGGCGCAACAAGAAATGCTCGATCATTACAAGGAAGAGCTCGCGGCGCTTGCAAATCGTTGGGGGGAAGACGCCAAAGAGAAAGCTGAAAAAATCTTGAATGCAGCGCTGGATGCCAGTCAAAAAATGATGGCAAAAGCGGCACAAGATGGCGGTTCAAGCGTAGCCGCTGTAATAAAGAATGAGATTGATGGCAGCGTTAACAGAGCTGTGCGAACTGTAAGGGGTCTAGTGATCGCCAATGTGATTGCGGTTGCAATCACGTTGGTCGCCGCGTTTCTGGCTTTATGGGTAAGGCTCTAACTTTAACTTTCTTGCAAAAGTTTTCATTTTACGATATACTTTAATCCATGCAATCGCCCCTCAGGGATACAAATGATATCCGGGGAATCCGAGTTGTCCTGGCCAAGGTCTCGCGAAGATCATTCCCCGTAAGCTTCCGGCGAAAAAGCGCCGTCACTACTATAAGTGCATAGATCGCCCTTTTTTCATACGCTGACTCTTAATCATCCGATCAATTCCACTTCCGACCTATCGTTTTCGATCCTGACAAGTTTCTATCAATTCCCTCCCCTATTTTATATTGGCACACCAGTATTCACAAATCATTTGATCCCGCATGTTGCCCGTGCACACCATAAAACCCTTGTTGGTATCGCTGATTCTTTTGCTATGCGCTCGTTGCTCATCACCGGATAGGGTGCGCCACCACTTTCGTGAAAGTTCAAGCTCAAGTTGCTCTTGCAGTTGCTTTTCTTCTTCGAGTTCTTTGAGACGGTCCTTCATTGCTTGAATTGAAGGATCAACATACCCCTTAGGCTTGAACATCGGGCCGGTTTTCATCCTTTCAAAAATAACGGCGACCGCTGATATCCAGCCTGTCTCTTCTAGATGATTTGCCCCCCATTCACCCATCACAAAAGACCTGGCAAAATCTGCCCAATCTCCCTTGATCGTACCAAGTGATAATCCTCTTTCCCAATTCGCCATGACGATATTGAACTGTTCGTTACTAAATCCGTCATTAACCAAAGTCGGACAGAGTTCGGTGAAATCCTCCCATGTCATACGCCTTCGTAGTAGTTCTTCTCCTGCGGAGGAAACTACTACTTTAGTATGTATTGGTTGATTGGTTGGCTGAATGGTTGATTGGTTGGTTGGGTGGTTGAATGGGTGGTTGGGTGTATGGTCTATTAGTTGGTTAGATGCTTGGTTGATTATGCCCTCGATTATTTCTGAAGGAATGCTGAATTTGAACCCTTGAAAGTTCTGTCCAGGAGGGATTTCCTCGGTCGCAAGGAATCTCTTCTTCTTCAGGGAGCGGACGGCTTGTCGCACACTATCCCAGGTAAGTCCTGTTCCGGTTTCGAGGAGCGTATAGTTGGTGCAGCGGCCAGGTATCGCGGCCATATATTGGAGCACGACAAGCTGGATTTCCGTTATTGAGGTATTTTTAAAATAATGTCGTCTTCTGGGTTTATGGGGGTGGTTAATTCGGTGGTCGAAAGCGTGGCCGAATGGGTGGTTAATTTCTTGATGGATTGGTTGGCTGAGCGATTCATTGGTTGATTGGTTGGCTGATTCATGGGTTAATTGGGTGGTTGATTCATTGGTTGGTTGATTGTCTGGGTGGCCGAATGGTTGATTAATTGGGTGGTTGATTTCAGGAACAATTTTGAGTGCGCTTTCTGGTGCATCTTTTCGGCCAGAAATGAAGTCAATGTCTACGCCAGGCAAAAATGGTTTGGTTTGAGAAGATGTCGAATTGAGCGCTTCCAGCGCTACGGCAAACTGGTCCTTATCTACGTTCGCCAAAAAATCGTAATCCTGCGGCGGGACCATGTTTTCAAATGGATTGTCGAGTTCTTTAGGCTTCTTTTTGACCATCGCACATCCTTATGACTTCCCGCGAAAAGGCAAGATAGTCTTGAGCCCCTGGTTTCTTTTTGTCGAGCTCGAAGATCGTCTTTCTCTTTTGGTGTGCGCGGTCAATGTCTACGTTCGTTCTAATTACGGATTCAAACATCGGAATCCGTTGTGATTTGAAAGTGTTTTCGATTATGACGCGGTTGTTTTTGTAGGTTGTAGCTCTTGCATCGTATTTGGTAAGCAGTACTCCCAGTAGTTTAAGTTCGGTGTTCTGATTCCGGATCTTACCGATGTGAGAGACAAAGGTGGCAAAACCATCCAGTGCAAATTGATCTGGAATGGGAACGGGAATTATTACATAATTCGATATCATGAGAGCGTTATTAATCATTACGCCAAGATTTGGCGGTGTGTCCAAAACAATATAGTCATATTCTTGAAGTGCCTCGTCTTTATGGAAGATCCGTTTGAAGCCGAGGATGCCGTCGACGCTTCCCCGAACTTGTTCTTCCCACAAAAGACACTTGATATGATTCGGGACGATCATAATATTCGGGTAGTTAGTAGGGCAGGCGGCAGCGGAAAAAAGACCGCCGTTGGGATCTGATAACACTTCCGGGACGTTACGAGTTTCTCGAAGTTCCATCTGCTGAAGAAGAATCTTCGAGGTGTTGGCTTGGGCATCGGCATCTATGACAAAGACCTTCTTCCCAAGTTCGGCCAGACCTGCGGCCATGTTCACAGTAGTCGTGGTCTTTCCGACCCCCCCCTTTTGAGTAGCAATCGTGATAATGTACGGCATCTCTCCCCCCTTTGTAGTTGCCCCCATCCTCCTTTAATCAGCTTCTGGGGGAAATTTATACAGGCATAAATTTCCTCTTGCAACAAAATTCTGTGATGGCAACGTTCTACGTATAAAAAATTCGGTTTTTTCCTGAAAAGCTCGTGTCCAATATTTTTCGAACATTTTGAGTGGAATATAAGCAATGATAACAATTACTAAGGCTGACAAGGAATAGCGGGGCTATAGCACACATTAAAGGCGAACTCGGAAGAATTCTTCGGACTGAGTTTGAACACGATACTACTACAAAGCGCTCGATGAGGGCGCGTGGCACGATTCCGTCGTCAAGTTCGTCCTGGCTGCAGCCGGCAATAACGCATAAATTTCTTGGGGGAAAAGGCTGGATGATTTCTTGAAAGTAATCGGGAAAACCGTACGTCCCTGTGGCAGTAATTTCATTACTCGGACGCGATTCGTAAAGACCGTGTGCGACTCAAGGACTGGGAGCGTGCCTGTTGTTGTTTTTGCTGGCGCTCCACAGCCTCGGGGTGGCGCTGAGCGGTGTGCGTTGCATCCCACTCGCCGGCAAGATCCGGCTCTTTCAGGCGGAGCTTGCGGACGGCCAGTTCTTCAATCTTCGGGCCGTGGAGGCCCATGTCTTCCTTAATCTCGCGCACGTGCTCAAGCCGGTTTTGCAGCCGTTGAATAGTAGCTTGCATTCTGGCCTGTTCCCGTTCCAAGGCTCGCCGCGCGCCAAGTCTTAAGAAAAGTCCTGCCGGCCTATGCACCTGACAGCTCTCCAGGTTGGCTATTTCCTGCTCAATGAGATTTTCGATGCGATCTTCCAGGCGCTCGACTTGTCCTTGCTTTTCCTGAACATAGTCGGCCAGGGCATCGTTATACCGTGACTGAAGGGCCGTCGATTCGAGAAGGGCGGTTTGTTGGCTTTGAGCCTCTTGTGCCCGATCGAGCAGATCGTTCCCCAGGTCGGAAGCTGCCCCGGTCGGGTTGTCAATTTGGCTATTTAAGTTTTCAACGTTGACGTTTGGTACCGTTGGAGTGGTCATAGAAACCTCGTAAGGAAAGGGTGATTACGGAATAACTCCATCAGCGTGGGATTCAATGCAAAACATGGGTACTGCGTCGGGGCATTTGATTTGAGAAGGGAAAAAACGCGGCGGCTGGCTAGAGCATTATGCTGGCTTGCATCCTATGCGACTTCTTTCTGTGACGTTTGAAGATCAGGTGGTATGAAAAAAATGTATGAATTCGACACTCCAATGCAGTCATTTGAGTACATCGGAATCCATTAAAACGGCGGCGAATTAAAGGGTTCTCCGATGGGACGTATGTAGTTTTCCGATGGCACGTATTTTGTTAAGAGAGATTTTTGAGTGGTATCGAGGGCCTTGCATCGTTGGTTGTACAGGACAGAAACCCCTACCATGATGCGGCCGATAGGGCAGGGTGGTTCAGCATGAATAAGGACCTCTTAAAATTTGCGCTTCTTTGTGCCGGGCAGACTGTAACTCAGGGAAATGTGTTCTTGTGCCAACTTTTAACTTGTGCGAAAAAGGATTCTTTGTGTTTTTAAATGACAATTCAACAAACCCTGGGTCGAGAGTGCCGGATGGCCAAAGACGAGTGGAAGCGCGTAAGTCTCAGTTTGAGCGAAAAGGCGGACAATTTGTTGAGAACAGTAGCGCGGCGAAAAGGCGATCTCAGCGAAGGCTTGCGCACAGCAATTCTAAATACCAATTGGGACGAAGTCGAACTTGTAAAGCGGCGCAAAACTTACCAGAAATTTTTGAGAACATCATTTGCGATCAGCGTGCCGGTCTACGAGAAACTCAAGGAAAGTGCTCGAAACAGTGGAGTCGAGGTCAGCGTGTTGATAGATGCGATTATCATCGCGTACTATTCCCGGCCACACGACAATCCTTAATTGAATCCCTGCCCGGCATTCACGGACCGACTCTTTCGGATTCCATCTTTTTCTCGTTTAATTTTTCTTTCGTAAATTCCTCTTGACGCTGGCTACAAACATTTATAATGTAACTTCATACTGACACGTATAGTGTGAGTATTAAATAGACCGATTCAATTTAATCCGGGACTTCTTTCCTCCAGGGCAGCAAGGTTCGAACGTCCCAATTACAAAGGCCCCCCTTTATTTGGCCTAGCAGCACCAAGTTCCATAGTCTCATCAACATGCAAGGAGGCAAACCATGACGACAAATGTGCTTCGGTTCCCGTCAGAGCAAGCTTTTGTCAGCACCGAAGAAACGGTTGGCGCCCGGCCTGCCCAACAACGTCGGAAAGCTTGGTGGCGGGCTATTGGTTGGTTCCCTGGTCGGGTGGTTTTTTGTGTTTGTCTTGCGCCTGTGGTCCTGATTTGGCCGCTTCTGTGTTTTGCCTTTTTCGTTGTGAAATGGGTGGCGCTAATGGTTTGTGGGGCGGACCTTTTGTATCAGTTTTTTCGAATGCTGTATCACTGGCACACTTCGGGGATGCATCCCGGATGGACGTTCCTCCTGCATTATGGGGTGATTATGGCGGTGTGGACAGCGTTATACAGCTTGCCGCTGCTCTTTCGGTCGAAAAACAGGCCGGGGTATTGATGAACGAACCCGAAACAAAACCGCGTGAAATTGTACGGCTCGACAAACTCAAGAGGGACTTCGGGGCTCTTGTTATCGATGCCCTGAATGACCCGAGGACAATTGAGATCCTGCTCAACCCGGACGGAACGCTTTGGCAGGAACGTTTGGGTGAAAAGATGAAGCGTATTGGCCACATGCCGGCGAGCAGGGCCGAATCAGTCATGCGGACGATAGCGTCCGCGCTCGGGACGACAATCACGCGCAACAACCCGATTCTGGAGGGTGAGTTGCCATTGGATGGGAGCCGCTTCGCCGGGCTGCTTCCACCCGTTGTCTCAGCCCCGATGTTCGCTATCCGGAAAAGGGCCAGCGCTATCTATTCTCTTGATCAGTATGTGGCAGACGGGATCATGACCTCCGGGCAAAAGCAAATTATCTGCACAGCGGTAACTGGTCATAAAAACATCGTCGTAAGCGGCGGAACGGGAAGCGGGAAAACCACTCTGATCAACGCCATTATTGGCGAGATGGTGGTTTGCGATCCGAACGAACGAGTAGTCATCATTGAAGACACCGGAGAAATCCAGTGTTCGGCTGCCAATTGCAGTCCATTGCACACGAGCCTGGAGATCAGCATGACCAAGTTATTGAAGACGACGCTGCGTGTGCGGCCTGACCGCATCATCGTGGGCGAAGTAAGAGGGCCGGAAGCATTGGATTTGCTCATGGCCTGGAACACCGGCCATGCGGGTGGATGTGCCACTCTACACGCGAACAACGCCAAATCGGCCTTGGACCGGCTGGCGATGCTTATCAGCATGAATCCTGATGCGCCCAGAGTGATTGAACCGTTTATAGCCTCGGCTGTGAACGTTGTTATCCAAATCGCCAAAACTCCGGATGGACGCCGTGTCCAGGAGCTAATCGAAGTGAGAGGATATGAAAACGGCTATGAAACTCACAACATTGGAGGGGAAAAGACATGAAAAAGACTGTCTCAACACAAAATAGCTTCGCGGAGCAGCCCACAACACAAATAGCCTGGTGTTGTGGGCTGCTGT
>PLSV01000030.1 GCA_003165235.1 Syntrophobacteraceae bacterium | reverse complement strand
AATATAGCTGTTACATGGTACTAGCTTATTTTCTGACGATCCAGACGAGGAAGCTGAATTCTCGCTGGAAGAAATACCTGCTGATGATTGACCCCTGCTCCAAGTTGGTTCGGTGTTTTACTGGAATGTTGGCTACCACGATTCATCCATGGGCCAGAGAAGCAGAAGCTCAATAATTCGCTTTCGGAGGCTTCCCGTTTGGACAAAAAGAGACATCGAAGATGCACGAAGAAGAGCAGCGGAAATTGGAGATCTTCTCGGATGGAAAGAACCTGAAATTCCCTCCGGAACCTGATGAAATCGAAGTCTCTGTCTTTGGCCCGGGGTACGGCGAATGTGTAGCGGTACATTCCGGCAGAAATAACTGGTTCATTGTTGACTCCTGCATTGACACCTTCACACGGAAACCAGCCGCTCTAGTCTATTTCGAAAAGATAGACGTTGATCCCTCCGTTGCTGTAAAACAGCTCATAGCCACTCATTGGCATGACGACCATATCCGAGGCTTTAGCAAACTTCTAGACGTCTGTAAATCGGCCCAACTCGTCTGTTCCACTGCGTTAAACAATCCGGAATTTCGTGAACTTGTATGCTGTTATGGTACTCGATCCATGTTGGAAAGTTCTGGAATCGACGAATTTCGCGACGTGTTCGAAACTCTCAAAAAGCGCAAAGAAACTGATATTGGCAACTATACGCCCGTCTTTGCTGGCCAGGATCGTCGGATCTGGGAAGGCGATTCGGAAGTTTTTGGTTCCCCAGCCCATTGTGAAATATTTTCCTTGTCGCCCTCAGACTCTACGATTCTGGCATCGATGCTTGGATTTGCCGATCTCCTGCCAAGGTCTGGTGATACGAAACGCTGGTTGCCCGCAATCAGCCCAAATCGGGCTGCGGTTGTTATATGGTTGAAAGTGGCGCATTTTTCAATACTCCTGGGATCAGATCTTGAAGAACACGGGGAGCCTGATGGCGGGTGGTCAATAATCGTAAACTCCCACTCACCCCAGAGAGGCAAGGCTTCAATATTTAAGATTCCCCATCATGGTTCGGTTACCGCGCACCACCCAGGGGTGTGTGCTGATATGCTTGATGCAAACCCTATCGCGGTCCTGACCCCTTTTCTAAGGGGAGGGATACTATTGCCGACCAAAAATGATACTCAAAGGATTACTTCGTCAACTAGAAATGCTTTCGTCACCTGTGGAATCCCGACGCGTTCCATAAAAAGGGACCGCACAACTGAAAGAACAATCAAGGAGGCGGTCAAAGACATTAGGACTCTATTTGGGCCATCCGGACCTGTTCGAATCAGGCTGCAAAGGCCGGATATGGTCAAGGTTGAGTTATTTGGAGACGCCAAGCAGCTTCAGGTTCTGAGTACCTAGTGAAATCGGCGAGTGAGAGGAGCATAATAGAAAGGGGCGGATCATCCGAAGACGAATTGTCCGAGATCGGGTCACAATCAAATGCAGCGCTGCTTAACCTCATTATTCTAAGTGGTTGAGCGATAAGGGCATCGAAGAGGCTGTACCGCACTGCGAGGAGTTGAAAAAGCGCGCGCCGGGATCTGAACTTGTTCAGCAATCGTGGCGAAAACCCTCGAAGTAGAAACACAAGCCGCCAAGTAGAAGCTGCCGCAATCTATCGTTTTCGCCCCGCAGGGGTCTGGCGGCAGGGGAACGAGAGCATTAATTTGCGGTATGCCCATGTGGCGATCGAATCGTAACTTTTTTGTAACCCCGCTTGAGATAATATTCTGAGAAATGCCGCACGGGTGAAGATGGCTCGCAGGGTTCGCCAAGGTTTCCGGCCGGTGGAGACAGGTAGTGACATTTGAAGAGCTTCTGGACCGGGACAAGGTCCTGGAATTGATAGAACAGGGTACGGGGAAGGGCGTCAAGGTGGGCATCCTCGACAGCGGAGTCGATTTCACCCATCCGGCCCTTGCGGACTCCGTACATCGATCTTTCGAGGTGCGGGAATCCCAGGGTAATTTTACGGCGCTCGAGGCGCCCGGAACGGACGTTCTGGGCCACGGCACGATGTGCGCCGGCGTGATTCACGAGATCGCCCCTCAAGCGGAACTCTATAATATCAAGACCCTGGACGAGCGAGGGCAGAATTCGCCCGCCAAAGTCATCTTCGGGATCCAATGCGCCATTGCCCAGGGCCTTCATGTGCTCAATCTGAGCCTGGTTTCCCTAAACATGTCCAGAAACACCATTGTGGATATGCTCTATTGGGTGGAGAAAGCCTACTATAACGGGACGATCCTGGTTGCGGCCACGGACAACAAGCAGAAGCGGGGGTTTCCGGGTGATTATTCATCGGTCATAGCCGTTGATTTTCAGCATTTTCCGGATTTCAGGTCGTTTAACTTCTATCCGGGCAAACCGGTTGAAATGGAAGCCAAAGGGGTCTATGTCGAGGCGCCATTTCCTGGAAACACCTACGTTTCGACAACCTGTACGAGTATTGCCTGCCCGCATGTTACAGGAGTTGTGGCGCGGCTTCTGTCCACAATGCCCGGACTCACATCCTTCCAAGTGAAGACACTGTTGATGGCGGCCAGATCGAGCGGCCGGAAAGCATAGGAGGCTATATGGACATCCTTGGGGCAATTGAAAGGGTGAGCAAGGCTGTTGAGGTGCTGTCCGATCAAGTCAAGGAATTGAAGCTCCTGGCCTCGGAAACTCTGCCGCCGAATTCATATTCCGCTCAGGCTGGATGCCCGGAACCCGGCGATCAGCTAAAGATCGTTGCTGGCTATCTTTCTCTTGGCCCCGGCCTGGAGCAGGACGAACTGCTCAACACTCTGCTTAGCTGCGCGCAGCAGGTGGTGAGGGCTGAAGGGGCGGGTCTGACCCTCTACGACGATCAGAAAGACGTGCTCGTCTTTCGCGCCGCAACGGGGGTTGCCGCCGATAAAATCATCGGCTGGGAGGTGCCCCTTATCAACTCGCAGCACGGCATTGCTTTCAGGATGCGCCAGGTCATTGCATCGACTCCCATTAACAGGGCGATTGACGAAGTTACGGGCGTAACCTACAGAAACGTCCTGATCGCCCCTCTTTTCATCAACGATGAAGCCATCGGCACGGTTTCGGCCGTCAACAAGACAGCCGCAGACCACTTCACCCCGCAGGACATCGAGGATTACACGGGCTTTGCGGAACTGGCCGCTCATATCATCCGACAGCGCCTGCGCGAATACACCCTCAAGCAGATCATCGAAGGAGACGCCGCCAAAGTGCCCATGGAACTCGCGGGGGTCAGGGGCCTCACTATCGACGCCGACCTTTTGGATATAATCAAAAACGTAGTCGCGATGGGGCGCATGTCCCCCGAGATGCTTCCTTTGTGCAAGCAGCTCATTGCCGCTCTGGCCAACATGGGTTGAGGGATTTAGAGATTTAGGGATTTTAATTCTCGAATTTCTAAATTCCTAAATGGAAAATTGATCTTTATTGAGGAGAGATCATGACTCTTTTGAGGGGCCCGGATGGGACGCTTTACGATATTCCAGATGGAGAGCTCGATCAGTACGAGATTGCGCCGGAAGACCTCGTGGACAAGATGGAGGCATCCGGTGTGAAACCGCCGCCCGGAATCAATCCACAGCAGATCGGACCGCAACGGGTTATGCCGATGCGCCTTTGTCTGAAGCGGTGATCTAAAAGGGAGCGGCGGCAGGGGCCCGTTTGGCGGGCCCTGATCCGGGACCGTGGGAAGAGGCGCCGGGGCGAAGACGACCGAGAATGGTTGGATCTTGCCGCCAGGTTCACATACTCACGAGGGCGTTGCTTTTGAGCCAAATGGCTTTGAAACGATGCACAAGGAAAGAAGGGCGTAGTATGAGAAGGATGGCTTTATTGCCGGTGATATTCTTTCTGTGGACGTCGTTGGCTGCCGGGGAAGCGCCCCCTGCGCCCGGCGAACCATTACCCGTCAGAAAAGTAGTCTTTTACAAGCACGGTATGGGATACATCGAGCGAGAGGGGAAGATCAAAGATAATGCGACTGTCTCACTCTCATTTCGTGCCGACCAGATGAAAGACCTTTTGACGAGCTTTTTCGCCTTGGATCTTGGTGGAGGCAAGATTTCATCCGTGCAGTATGAAACACGCGACCCAATCTCCAGACAGTTGCAGGACATTCTCATCACCGTGCCCGAGCAGGCGGCTCTTAGCCAATTTCTTGCTCAACTCAAGGGCGCCATGTTGACCGCCAAAGCCGCTGGTGAAAGCATCACCGGTCGTATTCTCGGAATCGAGCCCATCGACGAAATCGCCGGCAACCAGGAGGTTCGCAAGGGCTACCGTCTCGTACTGCTGACCGATGCAGGCCCCATCCGCTCACTGGACCTTTTCGCCGTCTCCGAGTTCACCCTGGCCGACGAAGCGCTGCAAAGGGACCTCCGCAGGCTGATGGACCTTTCCCTTGACAGCAAATACACTAACCGAAAAAAGCTCACATTGACCGCCGCCGGGCAGGGTGAGCGCGATCTGCGGGTCGGCTACCTCATAGAGATGCCCATCTGGAAATGCTCCTACCGCATCATATTCGACGAAAAAAAGAAGGACGCTTCTGCTCTCTTCCAAGGCTGGGCGCTGGCCGAAAACACCACAGAGGATGAATGGAAGGATGTGAGGATTTCTTTTGTCGCCGGCAATCCGAATTCCTTTGTGATGGATTTATACTCGCCTTACTACGTCCGGCGCTCTCAGGCGCCGATCCCGGGCTTACAAGGTCTGGCCGTCAACTGGGCGGCTGTTTCGTCGCCCGACCTTATGGATGATTCCCATGCCCTGGAATCCGAGGTTAAAGCGGAAAAAGCGCCCGTTGCTTCCCGCAGCGCCGCAGGGCGGGGTGGCGGAAGCCGGGGTGGCGGAGGCCATGGAGGCGGAGGCCGGGCTCAGTCGATGGATCAACTTGCTGCGCCGGCCGCGCCGCCGCTTGACACCGAGAAGGGAATGGGCGAACTCTTCGCTTCCAGCTATGATGCAGCGGCGAAGGGCGCGAGTGTCGGGGAGCTCTTCAGCTATGAAGCCAGGGAGAAGGTCTCGATCCCTCGAGGCCAGGCCGCCATGGTCCCTATCATCTCCCAACAGATAAACGGCAGCCGGCTCCTGTACTTTCAGGAGTCGTTCTCGCCCAGACCCGCCAATGCTTTTGTTTTGCGCAACGATACCGACCTGACGTTCGAGGCGGGATCCATAACTTTCTTCGAGGGAAGCACCTCACTTGGCGAGGGCATCTTGGGGCACACTCTCCCTCCCGGCAGCCAGGAGGTCGTCCCTTACGCCCAGGACACCTCAGTGGACATAACCCCTCAGCAGAAAACACGTCGCGAACCGCACTTCAGGGGACGCCTCGTGGACGGCATACTTACTCTCACGAGTGTTGAGACTCTGAGCAACAGTTGGAAAATCCTCAACCGAGGCAAAGAACCGGCGACCTTGTGGCTCAACCAGCCGAAAAGCGCCGGGTTCCGGCTCAGCAAGCCCGAGAAGCCTCTAAAGGAAGTGGATAACTATTACCGATTCGAGGTCCCGCTAAAGGCCGGCGAGACGGTGGACTTTGTGATCGAGGAAAAGCGCGACGTAAATGAGACGGTGCAACTGGCCCAAAGCGGCGAGGAGAAGATCCGCTTCTATGCGGCCCAGCCCTATCTGTCACCGGGCGCAAAGTCATTTATGCAGGAGTTGAGCGGGCTGATGGCGAAAAAGGCCGCTTTGCAACGGCAGATCAACGAATGGACTCAGCAGACCAAGCGCCTGGACGAGGAACAGAGTCGTTTGCGCTCCAATATCGAATCGCTTCGAACAGACCTGCCAAAAGAGCAGGAACTGCGGGCGAAATGGGTTGCAGCGCTCTCCGCCAATGAAGATCAATTAGTGGAGCGACGTGCTAAACTCGACGAAGCAGGCGGCAATATCCGCCAACTGGAAGAGTCCCTGGCCAAGAAGGTACGGGAGTACAAGGACGAATAACGCCCCGCGGATAACCGGTCATCGCTTTAGGGCGACATTGATGAACAGGCGGGCTGGAGTGGTTTCTATGCGCATTGAATCTTTCTTTGAACCTATCGTGTACGTGACGGCCAAAGTGACGCATGGCTGCAACCAGAAATGCAGCTATTGCAAGGTCGATTCGCTGTCCGGCAAGTCCATGAAGATGTCGCTTGAAACGGCCAAAAGATCTGCACGTCTTCTGATCGAGAACTCCGGCTTTTCTTCCCTGTGGTTCAATATGCACGGCGGGGAACCTTTGCTTTTGCCCGACGAATGGATCGAAGAGGTGGTTTGCTATGCGCGGGAGCTTGCCGGCAAGCATTCCAAGGAGATCAGGTTTCCCATAGCGACCAACGGGACCCTGCTGCCCGAGGAGCGCCTCCTGAAACTCCACAAGCTGGGGATCGACTTTTCGATGAGCTGCGACGGTCCTCCGAAAATACACAATATCATGCGCGGGCGGGGAGCCACCGTTTCCAGGACTTACCGATTATTCAGGAAGCATAAGATACGGTGCGGCATCATGGCGGTTATCAGCAGGGGCAATTATGACAAGATGAAGCTGGTCATGGACTGGTACCGCGAGCAGGGAATCCGTTCTT
This sequence comes from Syntrophobacteraceae bacterium, assembly GCA_003165235.1. Lineage (GTDB taxonomy): Bacteria > Desulfobacterota > Syntrophobacteria > Syntrophobacterales > Syntrophobacteraceae > SbD1. The sequence goes on along the minus strand of PLSV01000030.1, from coordinate 1,051 downwards.
TTTTGTCAAATTTCGTCGAAGCCCAGGGGCGCGGGGTCCACAATCATCTTTTGACCGCGCGGGAAATGTATGAAAGCGGAGTTCAGATACTGGGCCACATGTGCGAGACCGATATCTCGGTCTCCAATGACGATATGTTGCGCAAGGTCGCCTGGTTTATGCAAGGCCGCAAGAATGGGGACGCACTTGCCTGCCCCAATATAGAATGTCATGCCGGGCGGCATATGGTCGCAGTTGATATGGATGGGAGCATTACGACCTGCGGAAGCGCTGATACTTCAGATTACCTGCTCGGTCACATTGATCGCGATATAGATGAAGATCGGTATAAGAATGTGCTCCATCGATTTCATGACAAGGGAAAGTGGATTATACGCTGCTTTGACTGCGCCGCCAGGCAGATTTGCAGTCATGGATGCACGACTGCGTGCAACAAGTCGAACGACTACCGGGAAAATATGTGTCAATACACTCGGATGATATGGACTCATCTGTGTGAGCATCCCGAAAAAGCCCGGTATATTGACAATATAATAAGTGGGCGCAAGGCGCATTATGGATAACTTGCCGTTTACGGCATGAGGAAACGTTTGGCTTTGATCGCGATCCTGCGGCATACCGCTGTTCATACCCGCCTCGCGGGCGGGCTGTGGGGAATGTCGATCGAGGTGTTTTAACCGCAGCAGAACAATTTCAGCAAAAAGGAGAAGATCATGGCGGTTGTGAGAAGTCTTGAAGGAACCTTTTATGACATCCCAGAGGGCGAACTCGAAAAATACAAGGTCCCAGCCGATCAGGTGAAGGGCTTGATGGAAGCAGCCGGGCAGAAACTGCCGCAGAATCCGGCACAGCAGCCGGCAGGATGTCCCCAGCCCAGGGGAACCGGCGGACAGCCTCAGATCCTTGTCCAGTTCATAACGCAAGCCCCCGGCGCTCCTCCCCAGCAGGGACAGGCTCAAGGCCAGGTATGCCCGCCGGAAGGCGAGGAGAAGGTTGAGCCTCAGTGGTACTGGATAAACTGGGCAAACTGGGCAAACTGGTATAACTGGTA
>PLSV01000344.1 GCA_003165235.1 Syntrophobacteraceae bacterium | reverse complement strand
CTGGGGCATGTGAAACCCGCAACGCACCTTACCCTGAAAGGGTTACATAAAAATGATCCTGTTCGGATTTGCATTTTGATATGTGAGCTTATGTACCCCCATCAGGGGAAAAATCTACGTAACCCCCAGACCCAGGGTGACGCTTCGCTTACCCTGGGCCTAAATANNGCGGAGTTTTTGAGCCGGAATCCAGGTGTCTTTCCGGATTTACATAGAAATCAAAACACTGGACCCCGGCTTAAAACCTGCCGGGGTGACGTATGCAGCGTCCTATCCACAATGGATAATATGTAACGTGACAACGCCCCAGTCGCTTTGAGCGGCGCAAGGTTTTCCAGGCCTCCGGCTTGGCCGGAGGTAACTGACTATTCAGCCCTTTCAGGGCTGGAACGCTGACCTGCGACAAATAATCTTAATGGAAATGCATTGTTTTCAACATGCTTATTTAAGCGCTTATGGGGCAAAGCTCCCCGAGCTTTTCAGCTTCTTTTGGTACTCGCTTGAACGCAATTTGGCATGAGTAATTGAGGAATTACCCCCTCCAAGACAATCACGCGGCGGTGACCGTGGATTGGCTTTGACGGTAATCTGAACATTCCGGCCAAGGGCATTCAGAAAATGAAACAGGCGTCCCATGGAGCAGAGCCATGTTGAGTGAGCGATACAGACTGGCGGCCGCCAACGCAGTTTTGGCTCCCCCTCTTGCAGTCACCTCTCGAGTTCACTTCTGATGTCTGCCAGTCCTGAGAGGAGTTGCGGCACATGCTGCTCGATGATGTTCCAAATCTCGCCCACGTCCACACGGTCGTAAGCATGGATCGGGATGTCCCTGAATCCGGCCATCCTGCGCCACGGGACCTGCGGATATGCTGTCGTGATTTCGGTTGGAAGCCGCTTGGTTGCCTCACCTATCACCTCAAAATTGCGAACAACAGCATCCTGGGTTTTGGAGTCAGCCATGAATGCGTCGCGGCCATCGCGTGTGTAGGTAAGTATCTTCTTTAGAGATTCGTGAATGTGTATGATATAGAGGAGAGGGTCCTTCACAGCGGGGTGGCCTCCCGGAGCACTCGATCCCTGATGCAGTGATGCAGGGCCTTCTCATTGACGACATCCACCTTTAAGGAAAGGATGTCTTCTAGATCCTGGAGCAGTGCTACATGGTCCAGGAGACTCCTGCCCGGTTCAAAATCTATGAGCAAATCCAAATCGCTCTCCGGCCCCGCCTCTCCGCGCGACACCGAGCCAAACACCCGTACATTGCTTGCTCCGTACTTGGCGGCAATGCGGAGGATATCCTCACGTTTCGATTTTAAAATGTCTTTTACGCCCAAGGCACAGCTCCCTCTGTCTCCTCTGATAGACTTATATAGTACACTACCTAAAAGAATAAGCACTCTGCGTCGTGTGAGCGCGTAGCGGGGAGGCCGACCGCTCGAAGTGACTATCATTTGCGTAGGTACTGCACGGGAGGTCTCCAACTCAATTTTGGCGCTAACGACAGCTTTTGCTTTCATCATACCATAATATCGAAAGCAGTCGATATCAGTCTTTGACACGAGAAGCGCATAGGGGCGGTGAATCGTGAATGGAAGTAAAAGCTCCCCGCTTCGAGTTTACCCCGACCCTGGAGGGGCTTCTCGCCACTCAGTCCTCAGTCCTCAGTCCTCAGTCCTCAGTCTCCAGTCCCCAGTCCTCAGTCCCCAGTCCTGACTCGTGAATGCTGAGCAATAAAGTCCGGGGAGGCCCTTTGCCATGTTAAGTGCGGGCTGGACGAGTACCGAGTACAGCGAAAAATTTACAAATTCCCTTTTCAAAACCTGACCCCTCATTTCACTGCAATAATCTTTTCGGCCTGTCCAATGTCCGCCATCCTTGCGCTCTGCCCGGCGATGGCTGAAAGCCGTTTCAGCGACAATGGTCCTCTGGGTCCCGTGCCGCAAGCGGCACAGTGCCGGCGAGCAAAAAAACAGCGGCCGAAATCGGACGGTTTGTTATACTGTTGATTTCCTGAATCTCACCAACCTAGGCATTTGTTTTTATGAACCCCAAAACACGGGAGGGTGCCGCTTGCAAAACGGCGCAAGCCCATGCAGATGAAAAGCCTGAGGGAATGCGATACAAGAAGGATAAGCCCATGAACCTAGCGGATGTCTTCCCGCCGAATGGCCACGTTCAACATCTCTACTGCAACCAATGCAACGATTACCTAGATTTGTCGTTCACCGATTTTTCTGAGGATGTTTCGGGCATCTGCATCAGCATTGATGGGTTGCCTGTGCTCCGCTGCCGGAAATGTTCCGCCACCTTTCTTTTGGATGATTCGCGCGTTGCCATCATCTATCTTCATGAGCAAGCAACGAAAGCCAGGAAAAGTGTCGTCAAGGTGACGCACAAAAATACGGACCGGGATTTTGGGTTTACAAAAGTCCCGTTTGTATATGACTCAGACGACTACAAGTACATTCCAGGGCTATATCGTCCATTTAATGAAGGCTTCTTGACTCCGGTCTTTTTCAACAAGGAAGTGCTGATCAAGTACGACGCCTCTCCTGTCTACCGGGTTAGCTTTGCATCTAAGACCTACGGGGAGATACGACAGGGGGATGCTTTCTCAATGCCATTCGGCCTCAACCGAAACGACAAACTGATCATGTGGCTTGGTGACATTGCGAGTCTCCCTGAAACGGAGCAGTACTACTTGAGATCAGAGAACGTTCCGTCTGACCACTCGATCGGCAGCGAGTTTTACGACGCTCAGATTGAGTGCAAATTTACCGATCCCTCACCTGAAGATAATCTGTTCAAGGACAGATCAACATTTCTTGAGGCGTGCTTTGGCCGGTTCGGGGAAAAGCTTGCTCAGTTGGACAAGGAAGTACTTGATCTCGCGGTCACTGTTCAACGGCCTTTGGTCGACTCGGCCCGAACTAGAAGGGATGTCGCAGACGTTCTAAACAAGATCTATATCGAGTCATTCAACAATAAGGCTTTGGGCAAGGCACTCGATGTCTTGGGCGAAGACGCAAAGAGCCTTGGAAGTCTGAAGAGACTTCAAAAGCTCTTGGAAAAGAGCTCTCCAATGTCCAATATATCGGAGATGATGAGTCCGTTCTATGTGTTATACGATCTTCGTGTTGCTTTCTCCCATTTGGGCTCGGAGAAAGGAAGCCAAGAAAGCCTACAATACGTACAGAAGAGGCTGGCGCTGGGCGAGAGCGCGGGGTTACTCGATATATATGATCGGCTCATCGTAGAACTCTCCGCTGCTTTCAAGAAGATCACTGCGGTTGTGGGCGACGGCACCAAATACTGGACAAAACGCCGCTAGGGCCGTTTTTTGAAGAACGATGACCGGAAACACCTGGCCATTCTGGAGATGGACAAAAAATTATCCGCGATGTCTCAAATCAGAATCCGCTCGACCTCGTCAAGCGACACCTGGTCGTCGCGCCGGTCATAAAGGCCGGTAGTGCGGGCGGATTCGTGATTAGCCATTTGCTGCGCCACTTCGAGCTTGCCGCCGTTTCGCAGATATTCCGTGATCCCGGTCGCGCGGAAGCTGTGACAGCAGGTTTTAGTGCGCACACCGGCATCTTCGGGCGTCGGCGGATCATGCGGTACAGGTCCTGTTGCACCATGGGCTTATCTGAGAGCTGGCTTGTGCGGCCCCGCGCCGCGCAGAAAAGATACCCCTTTGCGTCCGCACCGATCCCCGCGCCTTCGATGTAGGCCTCAAGGTATTCCTCAAGATTATGGTGACAAGGCATCTCGTGACGCTTGCCGCCTTTTTCGTGCAGACGCGCCCAGGTGCGCCGGCCCTGCACATAGGCATCCTCGACGCGCATTTTGATGCCGGCCCCGACGCGCGCGAAGGTATAGACCATAATCCCGATCAACGCCCGATCGCGCAGGCTCGCCGGGGACTCCGTATCAATGGAATCGATCAGCACCCGGGCCTCAACGGCTGTGAGCACCGGCGTCTAGCCTTTTTTAACGACATGCTTTGGCCCCCGGACCGAGCTGGCCGGGTTGACCGGCACCACTTGCCCCACGACCAGCCAGTCGAACAGCATCCGGATCGCTGCGAGCTGTAGATTGACCGAAGGGGCAGCTATTTTTTTCTGCAGGTCCTCGACATAGGCCGCCACATGCACCGGGCGCACCTGGCCGAGTTCGCTTATGCCACGTGTAGTACACCAGGCCGCGAAGGCGCCGGCCGCGCGCGTAGGCTTTGCGTGTATTGGGGTTTCTGATCTGGGCGGTGAAAAACTCGATGATCCGTTCGGCCGTCTTCGCATCGGGCGCAAAGAGCGCCGGCAGCGCCACGCCGATTTTCTTTCCTGTTGCCGTTAACGCCTGTGACATGAGACCCCGCCCCGGTCCGTTGGTTTTATGTGTGATAACGTCCTTTATCACACATAAGAATGAACAAACCACGACCAAGAGCCAACAGGCCGCGCAGTGGTCCCTGCGCCTTGCCAACCTGAAGAAGGCAAAAACGCGCGATGACCAGGCCATCGAGGAGGCCCAAGCCAAGTTTACGGAACTGCCGCGCGAGTCGAGGGACCTGGCCGCCAAGGCCAAAGAGATCGACGACGCCGTTTATGACCTTAAGGCGGTCAATCCGCACAAGAAGCCGGTCGTGGATGAGCGCACCCCGGAGCAGCTCTTGAATATCATCGAGGCTAAGGGGAAAGAGATTACTGCCGCGCTGGCCGTGCTGTGGATGGGTGGAGATGCCATACGATGATTACAAGCCGCTATGGTTAGCCTCCGCTTCCTTATCTACTCATCCCCATCTACCTCGACCTCGACCTCGGTTTCAACCTCAGCTTCAATCTCCGCTTGAAGCTCGTTGACTGCCGTCCGCAAGGGCTCGTAGATACTGATTTCTTGCCCGACAATTTCAAACGCAACTGCTAACGCATAACGCGCCGTAGAATCTGGATTGTGGCTCCATCCTTGGTGGCCGTGGACTGCAATACAGAAGTGCTCGGGTAACGTGTTCGATCTGACAATGGCCCAATCTTTCTGCACAGTGCCACTGTTGCGTTTGGTATCGCGTATAAAGCCGCTAATCGGGCTTTCATGAAGGGTCCAGGGAAGGACCGAGCCAGACAGTGGCTCAGCAGCGTTTTCCGTATCCTTCATTACACGAACGCGAAAGTCGTTGATCCCTTCTCCCAGCCTGCTAGTCTTCCAATCCAACCAGGTTGATAGATAGCGTCGCAGGTTCCGCCGCGTGCGACGCGGCTGAGCAACGTAGGATAGAGTCACATCAATCCGGATCTCAAACTCGTCCGCCGGCCTGCGCAACGCCGCTGGAATAGGAACTTGGTAGAAATGGCACTCCCCGGCGCGGATGCGCGTTTCGCCGCTCGTAATTAGGGTTGTGCGATGGTCTGTGTTCACCGTTGCGCGGGTCTCGTCTGGAATCCCATACCCGATGCAACGGATCACCTGTGATGCGGTATCCAGGAGTTCCTGTCGTTGCTCCCTACTTAGTTCGGAATCTGGCGCACGAAGTTGGGTTAAGATGTTCTCCGCCCATGTTGGCCATTGAGCGGACTGCACGAGGAGCGCACGGTACAAAAGGGTGGATTCTGTTGGCAAAAGTCGCTGCAATTGCGCAGCAATACGGGCCACTTTCGTTGCGGCGAAGGAGGTACCCGTCTCATCCCGGTCAACCGCTGGCCCCGGCGGAAACATTGTCGAGCGAACAAGCTCAGGGCATGCCAACGGAATTCCTCCACCCGCCTGTACGTCTGGCGGTTGGTTGCTAGTGCGAATGTTGTCGCCGCCGTACTCCACGACCTCAGGTTTGATGACGCTCCAGATACCAGGGCCGGTTCGCGAGAATGCGGATGGATAATGGGGCTCTGGCGCGAAAGTCCGCCAGTCGCCAACTTCCAGTGCGCCGTAAGCAACCGAACCGACCGTGAGCGCTTGCAGGCTTTGTCCAGGGTTGGCAATTCGTGCTGAATGCTCGTACAGGTACATTGGGTAGTCGCGGCCAGCATTTAAATAATCTTTGACCCCCAAGTACGGAGTTTGCCCAGATATTGGGAGATTGCCAGCACTCTGAATGATAAGGACGTCATTTTGCTCGCAGAGCGAGTCGATCTCCGCGGCCCACGCGGACATATACCTCGTGCGGCAGTATCCTTGCGCATTGATCGAATGATTGAAAATACGTGTGTGGCGCGCTCCGTGGTTGAATCGTTCAACAGCCGCGCGCATCGCTTTCGGTGGAAAAAGTTCCACGGGCATTCGGTTGTTTTCGTCCAGCACGCGAGCGTTCTGAATCCAAAACGGAAGTTGTGGTGCTCCTTCTTTGGCCACCACTTCGCCATAGAGAACGGCGCCAGCCACGCGCGTTCCATGCCCGCCGGGGGCGGCTTCGTCACCCACGTCGTTAGGGCTCTTCCCAGGCAAGAAACAATGCGATGTCGGTTGGTCGATGGCGGGCTGGATAAGGACGTGAGCCTCCTGGATGCCGCTGTCGATCAGGCAGACCGACGGCGCATCGGCGTCAGGCCCGGTGGGTGCCACAGCAAGTTCAGGCTGGGTACCCTCACCCACTGTTCTCTGAGGTAGAACAATGTCTTCTGGCTCGACTACCTCGAAGACATATGGATAGTTGAGAACGAAATCCTTCAATCCCTTGCCAACGATCTTGAGCCGAATTGTAAAACTGTCAGGAAGGACGCCAGCATCAAATTCCGTACCGTCGATGAGGTGCAGAATCTCAGCGCGGTAGAAATTGGCGAACCGAGTAATTTCTCCTTCGCGCTCGATCTTTATTCTGTCCCATAACTCATATGCATTGGCTCGCGCTTGCGACCACTCGGATTCCTTCGCCGCCCACTTAGCGTCTGTGTCGCGCTTACCTCGCTTGGGACGAACCGGGATCTCTTGGGTGCCTGCACAGGCAATTCCGATATCAACGATATAAACTTGCTCGTTTCCGATGCCCCCCCATTCAGCCATGAGACGTTCGGAGAGAATACGCCCAAGACGGTCCGTCTGAGCTGGATCGTCAAATAGTCTATGTATCTGCGCGATAGTTGCTGAACCGTGCACTTGAACAGAAAAACCTTCCAGCATCGCAAGAAAAGCAGTAATCTGAATGTCTTCAGATGCAACGATCACATAACCTTCTTCCTGCTCTGCAACGATCTCGAACGAAAACTTTTCCCGCAGTGCATCCAAGTCGAGATCCGGGTCAACCTGCAAGAGAATGGGGATGTCTCGCGGGATAATGGGAAGAGCCTGCCCCTCTCTTTGCGCCCTGCGCTCCTGCCAGTTTCTGCTGAGTGATTGTGCGGCGGCGCGTAAATCAGCACTATGAGCTTGTCGGGCATTCTTATTTGCTCGTGTCTGCGGGGATGGGTTGCCGCCGCCGCGGAGTCGCGCGCGACCTTGATATCGGCGAAGCAGAGGAAGATATTCGAAATTGTGCTGCTCAGGCATTCGTTATTTCCCTAACGCGGACGCGTCGGTTCTTTGCTGCTCAGAGATCGCTTGTTGAAGGTTTGCTTGAGTAACGAATTCCCGCCCTCCGAGGACCGCAGCCTTAGCGGCGTCTTGCGCTGCTTTGACAACCATCGCTGCTGATGCACCGGCCAAATGCTCAACAAGCCGACCCCACTCGATTGGCTCGGCGAGCTTTACGGTGGACAGAGTCATCCTCAATAGCTTCTTAATTTCACTGGGGCCAGGTAACGGCACCATGAATACATCGTCAAACCGGCGAAACAATGCCGAATCCAGCGACGACTCGACATTAGTTGTCGCAACAAGCAGACCCGGCGCATCGTATTCCTCCATCAATTGAAGGAGGGCATTGACGATCCGGGACGCCTCTCCGATATCCTTGGTGTTCGTTCGTGAACGTGCGATGAAGTCACATTCATCAAGCAATAAGACACAAGGGCGTTCTTTGGCTGCGATGAAGATGGCACGAAGGTTGGTCGCTGACTCCCCAAAATATGATGAAATGAGAACATCGAAGCGAACCTTCATTAAGGGCAAGCCTATATTCCATGATAGACGCTTTGCTCCGAGCGACTTCCCACATCCAGGTGGGCCGTAAAGAAGAACGGTTTTCCTCGGTCGAAGCCCATATAGTCCAAGTCTATCCTTGGCGGCGTATTCAGATTCAATACGTGCAAAGCGCTCTTCGGTCGCCGGCGGAAGCACCATGTGGTGCTCTAGCGATTCCGAGGTTAGAAGGGTAGCAAGAGACTCGCCATGCCTCCGACTGAGCGGCAGTTCCTTAAGGGAGCCCCCGATGTCCGCTTTTGGGGAAATACTCGCTCGGTGCCGTTTAGGCTGGTTGAGAATTCCTTCCAGTTGAGCGGCAAGCTTTACATGCCCCGTGCGCCGCTCTGATTCAACGATCTTGTCGGCAAGTCGATCAAGATCTTTCTGTGAACCCTCGGCAATGGCCCGCACGACCCGTTTGAGAATATCGGCATTCATCAATCCTAGCCTATTTCTGATTGCGAAAGTTATTCGGCGTGCGGAGAAGCGGTTATCACGGCGCGTTTCAGGACTCGCGTTTCCGGGTTTTCCAACTTCATCCCGCCCTCTTGTCATTCGTCAAAATACGATCTTTGCCGCTGTTTTACTACAAGATTTCCTCAAGTGGTTCATATTTATGGCACGCGCCGGTTACGTGTCCGCCTCTTTCCGAAGCGCCCTTTCTAACGCTTCTTGTGTCATAATATCATAGCGTCATGGGATCATGAAATCACGCGATTATGCGCTGCCCTTCCCTTGCTGTGGCCCGTCGCCGGCATTCCGGCTCGCCCTGATCTCCCCTGCCCTCTTCCGGCCGCCTCCTCGATCTTGCGCCCTTTTCTCCGGGATCCGTTTTTCATTGCAACCGCTTCCCCGTGGCTTGCCGTCCGGCTTGTCGCCATCGGGTCTGACCAAGCTAGACTTGTCATTATAGAAACACTCAAAAACTCGTGCTCGGTAAATATATGAAATTACTGGCTCAACAAATGCGCTTGCATCCGGCTTTTGGCCTGCTTTGGGGGTCTTCCGGCAAACGCGTACCTGGACAGTTTGCACGCGAAGCCCGATCGTGGACGGGTCAACGAGAGTCGCGAAGAAGAACAACAGCAGGATACTGCCTGGGTCGACGGTTCTGTGGGTCTTCTGGCAAACATGTACCTGTGTTGTCTGGACACGGAGCTTCAGGCAAAGAGCTTACGCTGAACGAAGTGGAGTACTGGTGAATGGAATGAACCGATCACGCTAAGATGCGAAGAAGAGGAAGCATGTTAAATGCGCTACTGAGAAGTTGCATCGGCAGTAGCCGAAACCGAAGAGCAGAAGCACGAAGCAAGCCGACTCCCCGCTGCCTGCTCGCTGCTTCTTGCTGCTGTCTTTTGCTCGCTACTGATCGCTACCGATGTTCTCCTGCTTCTCTTTCTTCGCGGCTTCGCGGCTTCGCGTGAAAAATATTGGAGGTACTCGTTTGCCGGATCAACCAGAAATGAATTCCGCTCTGGCTTCAGGGTGGAAAACAAGATTCACTTGGCAAACCGCTCAGCAATTTCGGAAAACACCTCATCTCCGGGGATAGGCTTCACTTTGCCGGTGCGGAGTTCTTCACGCCTTCTTTTTGCCACTTCCATCCATTTTGCGTCAATGGCGGCATCAGGGGTATTGAGGCTAGGCAAAAGTGAATCGGCAATAAGCGCCCGTTCTTCGACAGGAAGCGAAAAAGCCTCTTCAATGAGCCTCTCTGTGGTCATGACACTTCTTTCTATTATAGTTTTTGGCCACTTGCCAAATCACCAGCGGTCGATGCAACCACTTCGGACTTCAGCCGTGATGATATTATATTACGCCTCCTAACTTGTCTCAACTCCCCAGATGTAGGAAGCGGCATCGGGTCTGACCAAGCCAGGTATTTCTCATTATCGAAATGCTCAAAAACTCGTGCGCGGTAAGTATCTGAATTTACTGACTCAACAAACCCATTTGCGATATGTGACTTCACGGACCCGGTGTCAAGATGGCGGATCATCCTTTGAAATGTCACCTGATTGTTTCATCTTGCAAAAGGCAGGATAATCGACATTTACTTTTTCCTTGCGTTCCTCATTTTCCGGTATATATACACTTTATTAAATAAATTCAACCCTTTGTCCTATTTCTTGGCATGTATCACGCTGATACATTCTCCTTGACAAAGGAATTTCAATGGATTACACTGGTTATGAACCTTTGGATGCCGCCGCCGCAACGGAAATGATCCGAGGAATAGCGAGATTTAGCATAGTCCAACCCTCTTGGCACTGTAGGCGAAACAGTATGCCCAAGAGAGATTTTTCCTATCAGGATCTTGTGGCCATTCTCTTAAATGGAGAAGTCCATGAGCCACCAGAATACAACACAACGACATGCCAGTATAGGTATACGGTAAGAGGCGAAACCATCGACGGTGACATCGCCACCATCATTTTGGTGATTGTCGATCATCGCACCCTTTCTGTTGTGACGATTTTTTAAAGGCGCCCCATGGAAAACAAAACTAAGTGTCCTATGTGTGGTAATCCAAACGTTGAAACCAAAACAGGACAATCTTATCACTTTACAGAGAGCGGCCTGGACAACGTTTACCTTACTAACGTTGAAACACATCATTGCCCCGACTGCGGCGCCAGCTCCGTATCCATTCCCGAATCCACACAGTTGTTGAATCGTTTAGGAGAAGCCATCGTATTTAGCTCTGGACTATTAACCGGCCCCGAAATCAGATATTTGAGAAAAAATCTCCACATCAAAATCAATGATTTTGCCAAACTTCTACGCGTTAGTAGAGTAACTGTCTCTAGATGGGAAAATGGGCGAGACATCACAAAACCCATTGACTTGCTCATTAGATCCATCTACCTCCTAAAAGGCGGGGTAGGCGAAGAGGTTAGAGATCAATTCAAAAAATGGCTCGAGAAACAACATGTTAGAAAATCTAAACGGATTAGTTTGCGCCTTCCCCTTGATCAATTTTCTTGCGCCCCGATCCTGGCTTGCTCCTAAATTTAGCTCCGCAAAGATGGGCCGCCGAACTCCACAACCTTACAACCCTACAATAATGCCATAACGGCTTATAGCTTAACACCTTAATGCCATAATACCATGATGCCATAATGTCGCGATGTCGCGAGGCCATAGGCGCCATTGGGTCTAACTTAATGCCATTAAGAGAAATAGCTGTCCTTTCAACCCATTACGAGTTTCGGGTTGCGATTTGATACGAAGTCGCATTCAAGCGCTCATTGCGTTGTCTTCGTCGTCGGCTCCTCGACGTACTATGGTGTACGCCTGCGTCGCCTCCTCCTCGCCGCCTTGTGATCATCTTGAATGCAACTCCGTATGAGTGGGGTTGCCGCCTTGCTAAGTGTCGGCGCCGTTGAAAAAAAGTTTGCGGATAACATAATGTTGACAACATGATTTGCGGATCATATTTTCGATTTTATTATCTGCAATCATTCTTGCAGCGAATCTGTTATCCACTAAAAAACGTTCTTCCCCTCGGCGATGTTCAGCAAAGCAGGATAAGCATACACGGCAGACCGGCGTCCGCTTGACACCTTTATAATTTTAATTATTCCGTTTTCGCGCAACAATCCCAAAATTCATTTTGCGGAAGGAGTTGGAATACCTCCAGTATGCGTGAAATCGGATGACTTAAAAATTGGCCGTTCAAAAATGAAATCCAAGGCGTGAATTGAGTATTGTGAATGTAGCAGCTTGATTACCTCACTTTTCTTATTTTCATAGAGGTTTAGGATTTCAATGGCTTTCCTTTGATTTTCCGAAGCCTGTTCAGTTACTGCCCGCAGAAAAAACTTGCACCACCCACTCCAATCACTGTCACGAGAGATGGCCAATAAACGCTCGTAATATTCATCTCTGTTCTGCTCAAAGAAAGCGCTGATGTAAAACATCGGACTCTGAATCAAACCTTTTTGGAACATGAAAAGAGTTACGGACATCCGCCCAAGTCTTCCATTGCCATCAAGAAAGGGGTGCAAAGCCTCAAACTCAGCGTGAACAACAGCCAGTTGGACTAAAGGATCAGGTGATGACCCATGGACGAACTTTTCCCAAACGTTCAACGCTTCAGGTAAACGCTCGGCTGAGATGGGCACAAACCGAGCTTCCTCAATTTGACAGCCAGGTGGGCCGATCTAATTGGGAATCTGGCGATATTCCCCAAGGGATCTGGCATGCCCCCTTACTCCGGCAAGTAAGACTCTATGTGCCTCTTTGACAAGACGCTGGCAGAGAGGGATTTCTTTCAGCAGGTCAATAGCTCGCCACATGGCCCTGCGGTAA
>PLSV01000322.1 GCA_003165235.1 Syntrophobacteraceae bacterium | reverse complement strand
GAGACTCCATCGGTCGCCATGGTCTCGATCGATGGCGTCTCAACGTCCTTGAGCCGCAGGATCAGGACTCCGAAGAATGGGAAATCGAGCAGCAGTTTCGTCCGGCCCTGCTTGAGCCGGACGGCCGGGGAGGGTGTCATTACAGGCATAAATCGACCGCCTTTACAGTCATAAATTGGACGAGAAGGGTGGCTTTCCATGAAGCCATTCCACCAAGCCGCAGGGTGTCCAAGGATTAAGTGGCCGCGAGTGTTGCTTTCCAGGCATATCTTGGCCATGAGTGCTGTTTCACCCTTCGCAATCTGCTTACCATTTGATTCCTGTCGGGATTGTGATTTATGAGTAGGACGGATGAATACAACGGGAGTCGGACTCATTTTCAACGCCGTCCGCCAGAAATTCAGTAAAGAAGCCGTTCCATCTTCGATGATGATGGCGGTGTCGTTATCGAGCACACGAACAAGCCCCACACGCAAGCCATTATCGCCGCCAACGTGCAGCATCTGATCGAGCAACTAGAGGCGGGACACTCCGAGATTCTGACCCAGCACCTCGCCACCATGGCGCACTTCCACAAATACGCGCTTGGCAATATCCTGCTGATCGCCAGATAAAAGCCGGAGGCCTCGAACACTGCCGGATTTATGCCTAGAACCAGCTCGGACGGCGGGTGAAGAAAGGCGAAAATGGCATCATGATCTTTGCCCCCATAATCGCCAAGAAGCGCCGCCAGAAGTCGGGCGAGGAGAGCGAAGAATCCGTCTAAGACCACTACCGGGCCAGCGCGGGTGGGATTCCACCCGGTCTACGTGCGATGTTTCGCATCAGCGACGAGGCTGGAAGGCATCTGGCGCAGNNGCGTGGAGTGTCGATTGGCGGCAGCATCCAGCTCCTGCCCGACATGAGCGAGGCGGAACAGTTCGCCAGCTAGACCCTGCAAAGCTGATAACCCTTGCAAAGCAAAGTGGTTTCTGCCCTAATGGGAATGTGAGTGTCCAGCCCGATCTCGAACTTGGAAAACACGTCGAACGTGGTCGTGACATCTTTCTGTGTCACAACGGTGCGAACAAGCCGTGGGTTGAATCCTTGGCCGAAAAACTCGAAACAGTGCGGTACAAGGACCGCTATCTCGGCGTGGTATTCGACAAATGGGATTTCGATAAAGGCAAGAATATTGTCTTGGAACTAGAACGTTTTATCGACGAGGCTCGGTTTGTGGCCATTGTTGTCAGTAAGGCCATGCTCGAAGCGGAGTGGCCAACACTCGAACGAACGATTGCGGTCTGGTCTGATCCTTCCGGAAGGAAGGGACGCGTGGTTACGCTTCTTCTCGAAAATGTGGAACTCCCTCCCAGCCTTAGGGTGAGAAATTGGATCGACTTCCGCGATCCCACAAAATATGAGGATGGGTTCGTCGAACTGGTCGCCCTTCTGACTGGTAAACCTGTCAAGCGAGGTCGCGGTGGGTATACGCCGACTCTTCCGGCCACGAGTCTTGGCTACGCCGCTTCGCCGCAGATTATTACCGCCTCCACCGGCGCCGATCGTGTAAACGAACTGCTCGTCACCAACCTACTTCCTATCATTGAACTACCGACCGTGATTCAGTCGGCAGATACTTTCATGCGGAGGAAGGCAGAGATCCGCAATTTAACAGAGAAGGCCAATGTACCGCCGTTCATCCTTCGAGAAGGAAAACTCTACACATTCTCGGATCTACATGACATCGAAAATCCCCTGGATTCGGCGATTGATGATGCGAAGAGTATCCGAGACGTCGTTTTGTCGACATGGTTTGCGGACGATGACAAAAAGCGTTGGGCGATTGAGCTCCTCAATCTTGTATTTCGGCAGCATTGCTGGGACCGATATTTAAGGTTTGATCGGAATGGACAAAGATTCTTCTTTCAGCCTTATAGAGGGCAACCCAAGCGAATTTCGTGGAGCCTCAATGGCAAGCGTACTCGCGAGGTTACAACCCGACATTACGGTATGAAAAAAGGGAAAGACGGAGCGATAGAGAAATTCCCCTTTGGATGGAGACATCAGGCGATCCGGGCGGAGTTTGTGCATTTGCCGATGGGTCTTTTCTTGAGAATTTCTCCGACTTATATGCTCACCGGAGAAGATGGCAAAACGCCCCGCGGCGGTCCGCGAGTTGGTCCGATACTTTCGCAGTGGCTCAACCAGGAGCGCAATGGACAGCTTTTGCGCTCCTTGCGCTTTTGGTCCCTCGTGCTAACACGGGGGAACAAAGATGTGCTGGTGATTACCACCGGTAATGAGACGATTAGGATTTCTCTCAGCCCAGCTTCGGGATTAATCGACTTCGGTATCCTTGGCGATTCGATCGATTACGACCGTCTGATCAACGCTGAAATTGAAGACGATCTTGCAATACCAGAGTTGGTGCCGGAACAGTACGAGCTTTTTGGAGATGGTGCATGACAAGGTCGCCAGCTCAGAGAAGGCCAAGCCGCAAACCCCGAGTTCTGCGAAAGCCGCAGGTTTTTCATAACGATTCAATCCTCCCGATCCTTGCCGCCGGCCAAATAAAACTTCATTGCGAATATCTGCAGGAACCGCAGCTGGTATTTTCCGACAAGAGGCAGTGCGAGGATCCACGCACAGGATTGACTGCGTTTGGACCCTACAGCAAAACCGATGTGACTCGACGCACAGCAATACGGATTGGTATCGTGGGGCCTTCCGAGGCGATTGATCGCACCCTAACGCTGATCAAGCAGATGTCGAGACAAATTCCACAGTCCGAAAAAGTCGATGCTATGCTGCATCCTTCGTTCCCTGGCATAAACTATGGCGAGCCTTTTCAGGTTGAGATGGTGACGCAGATTGTTTGGCATCGGGCTCTTCGACCAGCCGATGTAGCCGCAGTTGAAAATCATCCTGATTTTACGGTGCGGGTCAGACTGCTGCTTGACGCGGTCATGACCGAAATACGATCTCTGAAGCAGTTGGACCCGTGCCCGGATGTCGTCCTCGTTGCAATGACGGAGCGACTAGAAAAGTTGTGTCGCGTAGGTATCGGAGAATATGACGCGCAAGAGGGCGTCGACGACGATGAGGACGAACTCGCAGATGTACTTGAGGTGAACACGGACCAAGATTCAGTTGCAAACGCCTGTGCTCAGGATGAGACCACCGTTGAAAGCGAAGTAGACGGCATTCGGAGCTTTCGTCGCAGCCTGAAGGCAAAATGCTTAGACGTTTTGCCTACACAGCTGCTATGGCATCGGACACTGGTCGGTTCCCGTGGAGTTCAGGATCTTGCGACGCGAGCTTGGAATCTTTCGGTTGCACTTCTCTATAAGTCCGGCGTGGTGCCATGGAGACTTGCGGATGTGATGGACGGATCATGCTTTGTAGGTATCTCTTTCTTTCACCCCGATGGTAAAGATAATGCTTCGATGCGCAGTAGCGTGGCCCAGGCATTCACCGACCGTGGCGAAGGCTTCGTGCTGCAAGGCGCACGCTTCGAGTGGGACCCTACGAAGGAGGAAGAGAAATCGCCGCATCTGTCGCGTGAAGCAGCGCGAGAACTACTGGAACAAGTGTTACAAATTTATCGAGAGCAAATCCAGACCACTCCGCGCCGAGTGGTCATTCATAAGACATCCCGGTACACGGAAGAAGAACGGCAAGGATTTGAGGACGCGCTTGCCGACATCTCCCAATACGGATTGGTAACGCTTACCAGGCATGGCACTTGTTGCCTCCGTCCAGGAAATAAGCCTGTGCTTCGAGGTACCATCATTCATTTTGGAGAAAAGAAGGGCCTGGTTTATACGATCGGATATATTCCCTTTCTTCGTTGTTATCCGGGGTTTAGGATACCTCAGCCTCTCGAAATAAGCGAAAACTGGGGCTCCCTTTCTTTTCAAGAAGTCGCTGGCGACCTTCTGCGGCTTACGAAATTGAACTGGAACACTGCAGCATTCAGTTGTGTAGACCCAATTACAATCGCATTTTCAAAGCGCGTGGGCGAGATTCTCAGAGTCGCAAATGTCGAAAAGCCGGCGCTCCATTATCGCTACTATATGTAGGTTTCCCTGTTTGTACTATTTTTGCGTAGGACGTGACGACGGCTGCCGAAAGGCTCAGGAAACTCTGAACAAATTGTTCTACTCTGCATTACTATGAGCCAGAGGTTCTCGCGAGATGAGGTAGGCGACTTTGGCGGAGCAGACTGGGGCCCGATTTTGCAGCCATAGACTGGCCGCTACTGATTACAACCATAA
>PLSV01000254.1 GCA_003165235.1 Syntrophobacteraceae bacterium | reverse complement strand
GGATACGTTTGGCGCATTACCCACCCGCGCCACCAGAGAGAATTTCTTCCCAAATTTCCGAGAATCCCATGCTGGTCGCCAATGAACATCGAGAAGAGCTTGATGGCTGTATGATTTCGATCCAGAGTATTTGGCCGGCAGTTTTTTCGGTACAAGCGCAAAAGGTATTGCTCGGCGTGTTCTTTTCCCGGCAGCTCACTTTGCCTGAAGATGTTGATCAGCCTATCCAAATACTGACGGTTACTCGCCTGCTGCAAAGCTGCCGCAGGAAGTGGGGAGGGACCCGGTGGGAGATGTCGAAACCGGGTTAAATGACATTGTGAATCTAATGACATAGACCTCGGGTTCATTTCTGCCTCCTTTTTCTGTTTCACTAGAAAAAACAGGCAGATAATTCACCCTCTACACTTCCGGGTCAAACACCTTTTTATTACGTACAGTGGCAAGGAAGGTTGAAAATAGAAATCGCCAGCCAAGAGGCTTACTGTCAAAACCAGGTTGGGTGAATTGATACAAGTTCCTTCTATTCATAACATCGCAACCTTCTGCGAGTAATCCTTTGACGGAAGGCGCGGGAACGGCGCCTTTTGAACCATGAATATGAAGCTGCTATTTCATTTCACCATTGACCAAAAAGATATTACAGGGTATCAGCGGAAATTGTGTTGAGATATTCGGAGTTTCCGTTTCAGGCTTTGACCCTTCGTAATATGAGAGAACGATGGTTGATAAAGATCGACTATCCTTTGAGCTGGAAGAACCGGGTAAAGCAGATCGCGGCGACCAACGATTTTCACCCTCCGAGTCGGCTGAGATCGAATCTTATTACCATTCACTTTTGGAACAAAGCCTCGATGCTGTTTTCCTGACCGCTCCCGATGGAACTATAAGAGCTGCGAATTCGGCTGCCTGCAGGTTATTCGGGATGACAGCGGAAGAAATCTGTCGGGTCGGGCGCCAGGGTCTGATCGACCCTTCCGATCAACGCCTGGCAGGCGCCTTGGAAGAACGAGCGCGCACCGGCAAAATTCGTTGCGAACTTCGATTTGTGCGTAAGGAGGGCGCCAGTTTCACCGGAGAGGTCAGCTCCGCGATCATCGGCGGAGGAAGCAGGTCGTTCGTTATTCTCAGGGACATCACAGAGCGCAAGCTGGCCGAGACTGCTTTACGTGAGAGCGAGGAACGTTATCGTATTCTTGCGAATAACGCAACGGACGTTATATGGACGGTCGATATGAACATGAGACTGACCTATATCAGCCCCTCCGTGACTCGGCTACTAGGGTTTAGACCCGAAGAGGCCATGGCGCGGACGATGCGGCAGGCATTCACTCCAGTGTCGTTCGAAACGGCAATGGCGTCATTTGCTGAAGAAATGGCGATCGAAATATCGGGGTGTGGCGATCCCGGTCGAACACGCATTCTGGAGTTGGAACTGATCCGCAAAGATGGGACTACGGTCCTGGTGGAAGGGAATTTTTCTTTTTTACGGGATACAGCCGGTAAGGCAGTCGGCCTTCTCGCGATGGTGCGTGATATTACCGAAAGAAGGAAAGCTGAAATAGCTCTCATATCGGCCAAGCAGGAGCTGGAGGTGCGTGTAAGGGAGCGCACTGCTGAATTGGTCGAACAGGCGAGAGCTCTTGAAGAATCTAACGTAGCGTTGAAAGTCCTTCTGAACCACAGGGACAAGGACCGCAAGGAAATCGAGGACTCAATAACTCACAACATCCGGAATCTCGTTTTTCCTCACCTCGAGCGAATCGGTCAAGGAGTCCTTTCAGGCGAACAGCTTAAGAACTGCAGCAATGAAATTAAAAAAATTCTGGAGAACGTCATTTCCCCTGCCCCCGGACGCTTGTCCAGCACGGGACTTAGCCCGACCGAAGTTAGGATCGCCGAAATGATCAGATCCGGCAAGAGCAATAAGGAAATTGCGGACTTGCTCTCCATCAGCGACGGTACTGTAAGAAAGCACAGGGAACATATAAGAAAGAAGCTCGGACTGACAAACAAGAAATCCAATCTTCAGACCTTCCTGCAGTCTCTCTAGTAAACCAAAATGCGTATGTGTCATACGCAGTATATTAGTAATTTGGTGTATTAACAAATGGATGTCCATTACCGATTAGTATGCTATCGCCGGCAGGTTTTCAGAACCTAATAGAACTATTGATTAGGTTTCAAGAGGCTGGGGAACCAGTCGGCGCTTGGAGGGCGGCACAGCCAATATGCACTATAAGGCCGAGCAAACATTGAACGCAAAACAAAGTCAGATGAGGAAGCCGTCGACCCTCTTCTGAGTCCAGGTCTTACTCTAAAATCAGGAGAATAACGTGTTCAAGAACTTAGCACTTGCAACCAAAATCTACAGTGGATTCGCCGTGATCTGTCTATTGCTGGTAATTGTCAGTTTTTATTCTTTGACCCAGATTAGAGCCATTGGCAAAGGGATCGAGCTTGTAATCCAAGACCGATTTCCTAAAACTGTTGCAGCCAATAATGTACTCGGTGGGATCAATGAAGTTGCCCGATGCATGAGAAACATGCTCCTGCTGGAGAAAAAGGAGGATATAGACAAAGAGGCAGAGCGGATCGAGGCAATAAGGAAGAAAATCACTGACGAGTTGAACGAGCTCCTGGAGACAGTGACAACCGATCGGGGCGGAACAATAGTGCAAGAGATCCTGGCGGCCAGGCAAGCCTATACGGTTCCGCAAGAAGAAACAATTCGCCTTGCCTTAGAGGGTAAGAAAAGCCAAGCTACCGAGATACTCATCAGAGACGTTAGGCCACGGCAGTTACATTATTTCGACAGAGTTGACGAGCTCATCCGCTATCAAACCGAGCTGATGAAACAAGACGGGCGTGAGACCGAGGCACTCCAACGCAATAGTGCACGGGTGATTGCCGTTCTGAGTTCTACTGCCCTGGTTCTTGCCGTCGTGAGCGCCATATTCATGGTGAGGGGTATTACCAGGCCAATCAATCGGGTAATAGTGCGCTTGAGCGATGGCGCCGACCAGGTGGCCGCGGCTGCAGGCCAGGTATCCGGGGGAAGCCAGCAGCTTGCCGAAGGAGCATCAGAGCAGGCGGCCGCTCTTGAGGAGACCTTTTCATCCCTCGAGCAAATGGCTTCCATGACGCGGCAAAATGCTGGAAATGCCAATCATGCCGATTCCCTGATGGAGGAGATGGGCAAAGTGGTGGACAAAGCTGGCCAGTTGATGACCGACTTGACTGTTGCCACGAAGGAGATTTCGACTGCGAGCGAGGAGACAGCGAATATCATCAAAACGATTGATGAAATCGCCTTCCAAACCAGTTTGTTGGCGCTGAACGCAGCGGTTGAGGCGGCCCGTGCCGGCGAGGCCGGGTCCGGGTTTGCCATAGTGGCTGATGAGGTGCGCAATCTCGCCATGCGCGCGGCCGAGGCGGCCAAAAACACATCGCACCTGATCGAAAACACGGTGAATAAGACTAAAGAAGGTGCGGAAATGGTGCAAAAGACCGGTGAAGCTTTCTCGCAAGTGGCCGGCAGCTCCGCCAAGGTTAAGGAACTGGTGGGCGAAATCGCCGCGGCATCCAGCGAGCAGGCCCAAGGGGTGGGTCAGGTCAGCAAGGTGGTAGTCGAAATGGATAAGGTTGTTCAGCAGAACGCCGCCAATGCCGAAGAAAGCACTAGCGCATCAGAAGAGCTTTCCGCCCAGGCGGAGCAGATGAAGGGCAATGTCTTAGATTTGGTGGTCCTGATAGGAGGCGCAAGAGGAAAATCGGGCATTAAAAAGGACATGTCGGAGAAGGTTGCGCACTCTTCACCGCAAAAAATCGCTGGCCCGAGGAAAACACCGCCAAATAAGGTAAAGGCCGGTAAGGGTGGAGTGAACAAGAAGGCAAATGGACACTTGAGAGTCCAGTCACAGGCGGAGCAGATCATCCCGTTTGATTAGGAAATAGCCGATTAGCCCTTGAGTATCAGAAATAACCGGTAAAGTATGCCCTCAGAATGTTTCCGGGGGCATCTGTTTTTGCAACCCGTTCAGGTTAGGAAAGGGGAAAACTCAGCACAGCTCTCCTATACGGCGTTATACGGTGGACCATCCATGATGTTTCTATTTGCAGATCATATTCTGCATTTTCCCTCTTTCCGACAAAGCAGGGCAAAATGATATGGGACGGTCTCAAGAGTCCCCCGAGAAGTGGATATTTTAAGAGTTGCCGGTTGGATTCAGGCCTCCCCACACTGTAAAAGCTTAAGGCGTAGCCCCAGCCATGCGGGTGGTCGCCATAAAAAGGGCCAGCCCGTGTGTATCCGCTATGGCCAAAGGACACGTTTCTTTGATTGCCGCGATCTAGTCATCACTCTTTGGCGGCGGGACCGGAGAACAATCCGCTGGAACCATTCCGAGCGGATAGCCAGTGTGTCGGGTTCGCAAAGGCGGGGCAATATTGTAAGATTAGAACAAATTGAGGAATTGAGGAAGTGAAGAATTTGACTGCTCACCATTCACGATTCCTCGCGCAGCGATAGAACCAAGAGGAATTATTTCCTTTTGCTTTTTCTGCTCGCTTGAACGCAACTTCGTATAAAGCGCGCTTCGCACGAATCTCCTGTCGCTGCCGACGACGCGGACGCGCCGTGTCCGGAACGATCCCAACGTGGAACGCTATGACCCGGATCTCTGGACCGATGAATTCGCCTTTCTCAACCAGCCAGGCCAGGCCGACATTCAAAGCGACCTCTTCTACGACTACCGCACAAACGTCGACGCCTACCCCAAGTGGCAGGCCTGGATGCGCGAGAAGCAGCCGCGTCTGCTGGTGATCTGGGGTAAGTATGACCTCTCGTTCGACCTCTCGGAGCCGGAAGCCTATCGCCGGGATGCGCCGAACGCTCAAGTGCACGTTCTCGATGCCGGTCATTTCTCATTGGACACGGCTGCAGATGAGATCGCCACATTGGTCCGAGGCTTTGCCGGTTCTTCACGTTGAGGGTTCCCGGCTTTTCGGGGCGAATGATTCCGGGTTCCAAAAAACCAAAACAAAAGCAGGAGGGAACATCCTTGTGGCCGAAGAGCAGCAGATTTTCCCCTTTTGAACATCAGGTCATGAGTGTATTTCCCATTTGCCGGCACAGTCGCCACGATCGGAACGATCCGGTCAACATATGATTTGAAGAACATTCGCATTGAGGGACGTGGTGAAGGAGAAGAAATAGAAAGCTGTAATCACCCCTTCCGCCGCGTCTTCTGGACTCAGCGTCCAGTGATCCATCCGCCGGTCGCCTGCACTACATCATAGTTGACAAGCCCGGAGCGGCTTATTAGGTCATGGGAAAGGAGCATTAACCTTACGGAGAAACATCTATGAGCCTTCAGACAAAAGTCATGGTGTTGGAGTCCGTTGAGTTCCTGGTGATGGCGCTGGCTCTCTTCCTGCCGGCGGGGACAGTCGCCTGGCCGGCCGCATGGGTCTTCTTTGGTCTGCTCTTCGTCTGTGGCCTGCCTGTCACCTGGTGGCTTCTCAAATACGATCCCGGACTCATTGAAGAGAGAATGCAGTTCCGGCCCCAATTATCCTGGGATAAGGCGTTTATCGCTATCGTGCTCGTTTTCATTCTGTTCTGGTTGATCCTGATGCCTCTTGACGCTGTGCGCTTTCATTGGTCGCGGATGCCGGTTGAACTCAAAACTCTGGGAGCCCTGGTGCTGCTCATCTCATTGTTCATCTCCTTTCTGACCATGCGGGAAAACCCGTACTCATCGGCTGTGGTGCGGGTCCAGAAAGAGCGAGCGCAAACCGTGATTTCCACAGGTCCTTACCGGTATGTGCGCCACCCCATGTACACGGGCGCCTGTCTTTTTTTCCTGGGAACCGCCTTATTGCTGGGGTCCTGGTACGGAGCGCTCTGCACACCGGTTTTTATCGGTATCTTCGCTGTTAGGGCCGTCTTGGAGGAGCGCCTGCTTCGCGAAGAACTGGAAGGCTACGACGCCTATATGGTCCGGGTGAAGTATCGCTTCTTTCCCCACGTCTGGTAGGCGGAAGCGTCAGTCTCCGATAGGAAATCCAGTCACTCTATCCCCGTATCGGCTTATTGATAATTATCTTCTTTCTTGTGATGAAATTGTAGCTTCCTGCAGAAAGCTACAAGGAATGGAGGAGGCTAACATGAGAAACGTTCAAGCATTTATTGTAATTGCAGGTCTATTGTTCTCGCTTAGCGCGAGCGCGGAAAATAAACAGACTCCCAAGGTGATGAATAAAATCGAGCCGCTACCGCGAGATTTGGAAATTCAGCTTGCGCTGAGCGCGCTGCCGCCGCACCTCAGAGACAATGCAACAGTATATATTTTAAACCCCGACAAGGGCTTTGAAGTTGCCCGCAAGGGGACTAACGGATTCCACGCCTTTGTTGCCCGAACCGGCGATGATACGTTCAGGGGATCCTGGCCCTTAACGGAATATAGAGATGATATTCTCTACCCGGTTTCCTTTGATAGTGCGGGCGTCAAGGCGCAGATGCGGATCTTCTTTGACGCAGCAGAGATGCAAGCCAAGGGCGTTCCTCCCGGCGAACTAAAGAAAATCATGCAAGACCGTTACAAAACGGGATACTACAAAGCGCCGGAACGAGCCGGCATCTCGTACATGCTGTCTCCAGCGCTGAGAACGTACTTCAACCCGGAAGAAAGCGACCATGTTATCACCATTAACTTCCCACACGTCATGTACTACGCCCCCGATGTCTCCAATGAAGACATCGGGGGCGGGAACGGAATGTGTCAACGACTTTGAGA
>PLSV01000418.1 GCA_003165235.1 Syntrophobacteraceae bacterium | reverse complement strand
AACCCGCTTGCTCGGTATTGAAGTGTTACATGTGACATGAAAGAGACGCAACGCTTCTGTTGCATGCAACACTTCCCAGATCCAAGTCCATAAGTTTCGACAGTAAACAACCTGCCATAATTCTTTATACATATTAGCTAAATTCAAAATGTGACGCCTTTCGATCTATCGGGCATGGAATTTGCTCGAACATGATGTAACTTGGTTCATTAAACTTCCATCCTGGTTCTCATAGTGAAAAAGAGCGTAAGCTGTAAGGATTCTGAGAGGATTTCGTGGAAGACGCGGTGCAGATTCAACCAAATCGGAAAGTTGCGCGCGGAAGATCGGTGGCGATTTCTTATCACTTCATCCCAATGGCTGACTGAGGCAGAGCCGCTGGCGTTCCTTCAGCGCAAGGGGCGCGCATGAGTCGCGTGGGGCAAACGAAAAGGAGGATGGAAAATGGGGACNNCGGGCTTGGCGGCGTTCTTGGTCTGGTGCTCATCATTATCCTCGTGCTGTGGCTGCTGGGGGGTGTCCAGGGTCTGAACTTTAACCGGCCCTAAACCGATATATATCATCCCAAATAATGAGCGAAGTTTGAGCATAGGAGCGCCTGCATTTCGGACCAGGGGAAAGGTGGTTTAGCAATGATCGCGAAACCAACACATGGCGAACGGCCAAGATCGCTTGCAGGCGAAAAGAATAGAGCTGCCGGAAATTACATCATCTTCCGGCGATGGCGTCCGCCCAGAGTTGATCCGGTTCTTTCATAGGCTCCCGGGGGTGGTCTTTAGGGCCATCCTTTTGCGGTGGCGATTTGTAGCATGTTTGCCGGAAGGATTGCTCCCTGCAGGTCTGTTTTTATAGGGAAACATTTAAAGAATGGAAGGTAACTATGAAAACTTCAAACACGCTAGCCAGGAAGTTTAGTTCGACAGTCGTCAAGATCCTTATAGCGCTCATCTTCGTCTCAATGATCGGCGGCATATCCATAGCGCCGGCGTTCGGCAGAGATGGCGTCAGACACCGGGGGCATCACCATCATGGCCGGCACTACCATCACGGCCGGTACTACCATCATGGCCGGCACTACCAACACGGCGGGTACTACCAGCACGGTCGCTACTACATGAGACCTGTCTATGCGCCTCCACCGGTCGTCTATGCCCCGGACCAGTATCAGTCGGAAGGCGTTGGCCTCGTCTTCGGCGCCCAGATTCGATAGGGTATCCTCAGCGTCGACCGCTCAGCGCCTCTGTACTCCGGCTGAAGCTCTTTGTTACGTGTGGGTGGGTCCATATAATTCACATGTCAGGCTACAGACAAGAGAAACGGGAGAGAAGATGTCACGTCCATGCATGATTGTCCTTCCCATCGAAGATGTTATGGGTTGAGCTGAGATGGAAAAAGAGCTGAGGAAGCTGAGAAATCCCGTGCAATGAATAACAGATGCCGCGTCAATGAGGTCTGTCGGGTAGACTTCTCCTACATGGAGGTTCTGACGATGAAAGGCGAGAGAGGCCAGAAAGATCCCGAAGATCTCCGAACGCGAGCCGAGGAAAGCCTGAAATCCGAGCCTGACAGGCCGGATGATATGCGCCTGGAAGAGGCAAACTCCCTCATTCATGAACTGCGGGTGCATCAGATAGAACTCGAGATGCAAAATGAAGAGCTCCGGCGGGCACAAAACGACCTCGAGGCGTCGCGCTCACGATATGCCGACCTCTACGATTTTGCTCCTGTCGGCTACCTTACCCTGAACAAACATGGCCAAATCGTTGATCTAAACCTGACTGCGGCAAGGCAGCTTGGTATTGAGAGAGGGCGTTTAGTTAACAAGCATTTTCAATATTGCGTTTTCCAGCCGGATCAAAAGGAATTTCTCTCCCACCTCAACGCGATTTTTGATAAGCGCGAACGGCAGATTGCTGAAGTAAGATTGTCACCGAAAGACGGCGAGCAATTATATGCACAGCTCGAAAGCCTATACCTGGAAGGTGAAGACGGCATCGGGCTGTGCAGGACAAGTATGAGTGACGTCACTCTGCGCAGGCGGGCGGGAGAGGCGCTGGGAAAGGCTCACGACGAACTTGAGCGAAGGGTGGAGGAGCGAACGGCAGAATTGGGAAAAGCCAACGAAGAACTCCGGCAAATTCCCTCAAAGCTCATAGCAGTTCTAGAGGAAGAGAGGAAAAGGCTTGCTTCCGAACTCCACGACAGCATCGGACAGACTCTTGCCGCTATGAAGTTTCGGATAGAGATGGTTCTGAAGCTCCGGGATGAAGGTCATGTCAGTACTGCCTTGAATCACCTGGAGGAATTTGTTCCGGTCCTCCAGCGGTCAATTGAGGAAACCAGAAGTATCTACATGGGTTTGCGGCCCTCGATGCTGGACGGTATAGGGCTTCTGGCGACAATTGAGTGGCTGCGTCAAGAATGCATGAAACTTTACCCCGAACGCCACATTGAGCTTGAGGCTGGAATTGCAGAAGAGGCAATTCCTGAAAACCTGAAGGTAAACATCTTTAGAATCGCCCAGGAGGCGCTGAACAATGTCGCTAAGCACAGCAAGGCGGAGTGGGTTGACATTTCGCTCTCAAGGAATGGTGGGGAAATCGAGTTGGTCGTTTCTGATGATGGTGTGGGCATGGATTTGGACATAATCATGCAGACCAGCGCCGCCAGAAGTCTTGGCCTTACCAGCATGAGAGAAAGGGCCGAATTGACCGGTGGGAGCTTCTCAATCGTGTCAACTCCTGGTAAAGGCACGACCATTCGAGCTTGCTGGCCAATTCAAGCTGAGGGTCGATTTCAAAAAGGCGGTATCACTTCATTGCCCACAGTATCAAATCCTTAGCAGCTCCACTCTCTAAAATCACACTTCTGCTTTCCCGAGGAAGTTGCTACATCTCTCTCTGAACATTGACAAACAATGCCGGAAATGGATGCAATTCATCGGAAACGGATCGCTTAGAAATCGGGTTAACAGGTTACTTCGCCAGGCAGAGACGCCGTATCCCGCAGGGCCATTCCCTGCGGGTTGCTGAACTTTGCACCGGCTCGACTAACTATCTAATCTCAGTCGTAGTGGTGTTGGTCCGAGTCTCTTCACCCCGGGGCCTTTCAGTCGTCGTCGTGGTTTTCCGCTGCTCGGAGTGATGCTTCCGGTGGTGGTGCTTCCGCTTCTCTTTGGTCGTCGTCGTGGTTTTCTGAACCTCCATATTGTCAGCTACCATGATATTGCCTTGGCTGACAGCAGTGGGCTGTGCGAAAGTCACATTTTTCTGCTGGGCAAATAAAACGAATGTCATTACCAGAACGGCCAATACGAGTACGCGCGACATTCTATTCATGAATCTCTCCTTCGTTGTTGTGAAATTTAAAAGCATTGGATGTAGATCCGGTCTCAGCCGATATCTGTTCGGTGTCTTCGTATTTGAAAGCCTTGCTCATGATGTTGTCTTTCTCTTTGATTCCAACCTGAACATGGGGCTTTCCTCGACATGAGCATGAGGTCAAGCAGAGATTCAGGTTCATGACTTGCTCCTTTCTTTTTAAGAAGTTCAATGTTTCGCTTGCCTGACCGGATGCTTCGGCCTCTCAAAAAACATGTCATTATTCGCTTCTCTCACCTCAAAGAGTCTGTTGTCCCTTAACAAATGCGGAATCACAGAAAAGAAGCAGGATGGGAGCCAAATGAGCCATGCTGCATTATCTTCGAGCAAGTTTTATGCCCGCCGGATCGAAAGGCGTAACGTTTACGCTTTAGCTAAAAGATACAGTCACTTACGGTATGGTTAGGGGCAACGAAGAGTGTTAACTTTAATCGAGGAAGTGTTGCATGCAACAGAAGCGTTGCAGTGCCTCCATGTCACATGCTGCATTTCAATACCGGGGAGTCCCCTGAGATCGAAATCGATAAAGCGGCTTGAAAAAAAGCTCTTGCCTTCGTAGACCGTTCGCGTTGACAGAACGTCATAGACGTTTAATATCTTAGCTCGACTGTTCAGAACTGAAAAATTGCCTCATTCGAACAAAAAGAGCATGCCGATGTGGCCGACGGTATCCTGGAAATCCGCCTTTTCAATGAGGCCAACTGTGCGCTATCGTTAGAACAAAGCTCAAAAGGGGACTGAACCGAGGGTACGAGTATGACTGAACATAAATCCGGAGAGGATACCACTGCCAGGTTGCGCCGCCTTGCGGAGGAGCGCAGTAGAGAAGGTGCAACCGAAATCCATCGGACAAAGGCCGAACAAGATTACCAGGGGCTGCTTCACGAGTTGCAGGTTCATCAGATCGAGTTGGAGATGCAGAACGAAGAGCTGCGTATGGCCCAGGGGCGACTCGGCGAATCGTTGGCAAAATACTCCGATCTCTATGACTTTGCGCCGGTCGGCTACGTCACTTCGAATAGAGAGGGTCGCATACTGGAAGCAAACCTCACCTTTGCCGGACAGCTTGGTATTGAAAGAGGCCGCCTGATCGACACTTCGCTTTGGCTTTACGTAGCAGCGCCGGACAGAGGCAAGTTTCGTTCGCACCTCGATCAGGTTTTTAATACCGGCGAACGGAGAACCTGTGAACTGAGACTGCAAAGACCGATCGGGCCGGAACTTTATGCGCAATTAGACAGTATCCGGGGGCTGAATGTCGATGGCGTCGAGTTATGCAGGACTTCGGTAACGGATATATCTATCAGGAAGGAGGCCGAAGGGGATCTAATAAGGGTTCATGACGAGTTGGAAAGAAGGGTTGAGGAGCGCACGGCCGAGCTCAGCGAGAACGAAAGAAAATTTAGAAAACTCTCACAGGAATTCCATACTCTTCTCAACGCTATCAGCGATACCTTGATCCTGCTCTCTCCTGAAATGGAAGTATTGTGGACAAACCGTGCAAATGATTTGGAGTTGAATGAGACTGTATCCGATGTCGTAGGGCAATACTGTTATAAATTATTACACGATCGTTCTGCTCCCTCTGAGGACTCCCCGATAACAAGATGTTTCGATACGGCTGAAAAGGAAGT
>PLSV01000391.1 GCA_003165235.1 Syntrophobacteraceae bacterium | reverse complement strand
TCAAATCCCTGCGCGACACCAGTAAGCTCGAAGGCATGTGCGGCGCCTGCGAGTACAAGGAAATCTGCGGCGGCTCCCGCGCCCGCGCCTACGCCGTCACCGGCGACCCGCTGGCCCAGGTACCCTGCTGCATCTACCAGCCCAAGCACTGGGACCCGGAGCTGGAAAACGAGGCTGCGGCCTTCGCGAAGAGCTAGCTGCCAAGGCGCAATTTGAGTTCCAAACGCGCAAAAATCCCTCTGCATCGAAGCAGAGACAGTTTTGCATATTTTTGGCCAAACATAGGCCATTTTCGCCACTTTCTGCTGAGAAACCGGGCATTTTTTGAGCGAATTGAGAGCGGGCGGGAGAAGTTTGTCGTTCCCAGGCTCCAAAGGCGGGGCCCTTCGGCAAGCTCAGGGCAGGCTCTGGGGCACCCAGTTTCCTTACCCCCTGACCCGCACCTCCCGCCCACCCGCCGTTTGTCATTACCGAATCGGCTTGGTCCGATCGACAAACATTGACGTATGATATACGTTAGAATCATGCGGTCGCCAAACATCATAGATCTATTTTGTGGGGCGGGAGGATTCTCTCTCGGAGCGCATAACGCTGGATTCAGGGTCATTGCTTCAGTTGACATCGACAAAAAGCTAACGAGTTCCTACAAGAGCAACTTCCCTCATGCCAATCTTCTCGTTGCAGATATATCGACTCTGGAAATCGATTCGCTGCTTAATGCTGCCGACACTGCCGCTGTGGAAGTCGATGGGATCATCGGCGGGCCGCCTTGCCAAGGGTTCAGTACAATCGGAAAACGTAACGGAGCTGATCCAAGAAATGCACTTTTGCGCCACTTTTTTCGGATTGTGGCTGAAGTGCGTCCAAAATTCTTTCTGATGGAAAACGTACCAGGCCTCGTTGCGGGTGAGGCAAAGAACACCTTCGACAAGGCTGCTGCCGATCTCGAAGGCTATGAGCTTGTCGGTCCACTATGCATCGACGCGCACGATCTCGGAGCCCCCACGCACCGAAGGCGAATCGTCGTCCTCGGCTATGACCCCAGCAGGGTAGAATCGATCACCGATGCTGAAATTCAATCGCTTTCGTGCTCCGAAAAGCCGACTGTCAGAGATGCAATAGCCGATATTCCGGAACCCTCCCACCTCTCTGCCGGTCCCTACCGGAAGCTTAAGACGATCTCTAATTATGCTAAGCGCGCGAGGACCAAACCTGGGCGAGGGCTGGGCTCCACCTCTTCGCGAAATAGAATCGCCACCGGGCAGGTCAGCGGCATTCAGATTACCCAACACACCCCAGGAGTGATCACACGTTTTAGAGAAGTTCCCCAAGGCAAGACAGACAAAGTCAGCAGGTGTGTTCGCCTGAAGTGGGATTCCGCGGCTCCGACGCTTCGAGCCGGAACTGGGCCGGACAAGGGCAGCTTCCAGTCCGTAAGGCCTTTGCATCCAGTGCATCCCCGCGTGATTACTATTCGAGAGGCGGCTCGCCTTCAAGGATTTCCAGATTGGTTTGATTTCCACGAGACAAAGTGGCATAGCTTTCGTATGATAGGAAATTCAGTTTCCCCAATCATGGCCGAGATTCTGCTTAAATTTATTGCCACAAAGATCAAGAGGAGCTAATATTGAATGCGATGAAAATGTGGATAATATCTATGGAATCTTAAATAACTATTCAGCATATTTTCTGACAAGTCTGACCTCTTGTCAAATTGAAACTTTAGGCTTAACACTATCTCAGCCAAACTTCTGCCGCTCCCAAACTTCTGGTCCAATGTGAGCTTCTCACGCTGGCTGAGAAGGGGAACATTTATGTGCCTCAGTTCCCATCCTAATCCTGCAAACTCGAAGTCACGGAGTCGTGTTTGTAGTATATAATCTTCCACATTCTCTTCTCCTAAGAAAGTACCTGTTACCGTAAGCATCGTGTGTTCTGAGTCCGAATAGGTATATGAACCCATGGGCTGAAAGAATAGGCCTGGGCTTGACGACAACGCACTCTGGATTTCATGCTTTATCATCTCCTGCCCGAAGAGCGCAAAGCCTTCTTTCGTCACATCTGTGAGTCCGATCTCCCGCGGTACTTTGTCAGCATAATCTGCCCTCAACTTCTCAAGTCTTCTTTGGTTGCGTACCGTAATGAGTTCATCGGGAAACTGCCCAAGAGTGGCGGGATTAACATTCATCGTAATTCTAAGAATATCGAATTCACGCGCATTCTTAGCCAGTAGGCTGATCTCCTCCAGCTGTCCTCGGCGATTCGATGCAGCAGCGAAATCCAACCAGCATATCATCTGCCGTTTTCCAAACTCGCTCCGAATCTTTTCTATATTGTTAGTAAGTTCCGAACTATCCATATGTCTACATACAATACAACCATAAGGCTTGTTGTGCTCTTGCCTTTTAACGACCCATTCCTCTTTTTCAATTGATAGGAGCTTTTTAGTTCCGAAAACCTGATGGATAAGTTTGAAGTCTTCAAAGTAGACGCCACCAAAAGAGATATATAGAGCGTCCTTAACAGGACTTTTACGATTTGCATGAGATAGGAGTTCGACAAAAAGCTGCCGGTCAACGTGCTTATTCTGTCTTAAATGATATGGAACAGTTTCTCCGCTCATGCCTTCAAGGCCTCCTCAAGGACCCGATCAAAGCACGCCTTACCAACCTCCCCAGGTGACACTGAATCGTCGTCGAACAGAAAGGCAGCTACTGTTTGAACGTCCTCTTTAGATTTTGAAAATCTAACGACTCTGAAGCGATCCCCAGTAAAGCTCGGCAATTTGGGGCTAAATGTTTTACCTCCAACCAACCTCACTCTATCAGTAACCCATTTCAAGTTGGCGGAATCGCGCTTCTCCTCTAGCTGGTCATAGTCGATTGAAGCTGTTTCATGGAAGACTTTCTTTCGCTCTTCTGGGACTTTCTTGAGACGATTAGTGAAAGAGGTAAAGAGCTTTGTCCCTTCTTGCATTTTGTCACGAACGCGCTGAAATAGGACATTGTTCAAATCGACACCACGTTTCGTTGTTGTAAGTGGTAACTTTGATGCATCGATGGCAGTGAAACGTACGGTACCAGCGATAGCAATGAATTGGTTGTGGAAGCTCGGTACACCGCCGATACCCCAACCTGTTACGTAAGTGGTATCATGTGTCAGTATCACTCTGTCGTTGCATATTACATTCCAGCCAGATTCATCGGCAGTGAATGTAGCGGACTCCTCCTCTTCCTCTTCAATTTCAGCCAGATCGGGAACCGGCTTATAGAAGCCCACGCTCAGGTCGATTTTGACATCATCTATTATTCCCTTGAATAAGAATGGAGCGACGCCTTCCTCGTACGCGTCGAGGTCCACGCTGATAAATCGAAAAGGCTTTGGCTTCACGCGTGTATTATTAATCTTGACCTCAAACCCTTTCTTCATGATGATCGCAAACTGCTGACTCACAACTCCAACGAAGTCCGCTTCAAATCCTGACAGACCAATGAATTGGCTCCTAATCGATTCGTGCAAGTCCCGGATCTCGATTCGAGTTCCCGCAATACTACGATTGCCTTGAAGAGGCTTCAAATGGAGATCCCAACTTGTATCGTCTTTCAGCCACGTCGAAGGTATGACCACCTCAAATCCTTCTGATTTAGTTCTGGATGTCACGGTGCAAGATCGCCCCATCTTGAAGATGGCGCGTTTCATTCCTATGCCATAGGCTCCGACTGTAGGAAGCTTCCGTTCCTTATTTCCTGGACTGACCTCGATTCTCCCCATTCTGAAGGCACTTGTGCGCGCGAGATTGGTATCGATGCCACCGCAATTATCCTCGATGACAAACTTCTCACGGTTAAAGGTAATGTGCGCCCAATGTCCGGCATAGGGCTTCGCACCTGCAAGTTTGGCCTTTGGAACCGACCGCATCAAGCCATCGACACAATTATCCAGAAGATCGAGCAGCGCGTCTTTAAGCTCAATGTCGCGGGTCAGAGTTCGCACGAAAAACGTCTTTGTCGGCGACCCGTTAATAACGTTTTGGTCCTGAATTGGCATGATGACGGAAGTTTACACCTCTTGCCCTAGGGTTTGAGGAATTTTGCGAGACTTTTTTCTAAGAGGAGGGGCCGACGCGCAAGCCGCCTTCCGCCCGGAACTGCTTTAATACTGAGATGGGTTCTGCGATGCGGACGGCGATCATTGGCGGCGGGATAGCGGGGCTGGCGGCGGCTTATGAGATGGAGCAGGCGCGGCAGAAGGGCGCAGAGGTTGAGTACACGCTCTTTGAGGCTCG
>PLSV01000280.1 GCA_003165235.1 Syntrophobacteraceae bacterium | reverse complement strand
GTCATCCATATCAGGATGGGTGGAGCGAAGCGCAACCCATCAGTCCTTTTCGTAGCAGGGCGGCCTAAGGAACTTTTCGTAACAGAACAAGTAATTACGATTTACAATGGGCCGTGTTGAGATTGAAAACCGGATAAAAGAGGGCAAGAACACCCTAAGATGGGACAAGACGAGCCGCTATCGCTTTGCAGCTAATCAAGCAAGGCTTCTCGTCGGATGTCTTGCCTGCAATCTCCTCCATATGATTCGGGATGCGGCATTCTGGGGCGAGAGCGTCAAACCATCCATAGACTCGATAATCAGGCGGCTTGTAAAGGTTGGGGCCAGAGTGGCCTACCATGCCGGAAAGTGGTGCGTCCATGTTGCGTCGGCTTTTTCTCTCGCCCGTTACTATCGCATCATTTTCGCCTGAGCCTCCCCTGCGCCATAGAAAGCTTTAATGGCCTGCCCAAAGGGTGACGATTACTTTAGATGGACGGTCTGTTTTTGGCCGCTCACGCTTCGGACGTCACCATTGCTGCAAACCAGGTCCAAACTGGCCGATTTTCCGGTAAGATTCATGGCGGATTATCGCGATCCGTTCCGGGCAATTTGCAAGCGCGAGGTGAATTTTTGCATTGGTAATAACTGATGAGGAGCAGAAGGCCATGCGTGAAACGAGAAAAACGAAATTTAAATGCACCGGATTTCGTGCAGCCAGGATGGCGGCAGTCACCCTGCTTGTTCTGAGTTTCCTTTTTCTTTTGCCTTGCACCGTGGTCCTGGCGCAGGAAACCGGCCATGCGGCGCCGATGAACCCACTGTTTGTTGAGTACATGGCTCAAAAGGAAGCTGCCGGCCTGACAGGCTCGCCGCTGACAGCCGGTCCTGAGGAGGCCCATCCTACGGGAGGCATGCCTTCGCCGATTGATTTTTCATATCTGCTCAAGTCTGAAACAGCTTTAAGCGCGAAACGGGCGGCAGTCTCTTACCCATCTTCTTTTGACCTGCGCGCCAAAGGCCGGGTCACCCAGGTCAGGGACCAGGGTTCATGCGGCGCCTGCTGGGCGTTTGCATCAGTTGCTTCGGCGGAATCCAGTCTTATGCCGGTCGTCACGGAATTCTCGGAGCAGTTTATTATCGATACACATGGTTTTGACTCCTCCTCCTGCTCAGGCGGCACCCTCGCAATGGCGATCGCCGATATGGCCAGGCACGGGGTGTTCGCTGAAAATTTATATCCATATGAGTATCTGATGCCCGGTACCGCCATGCCGGCAGCCGCCCAAAGCGCGTGGACGGATGGCCGCCTTCATTCTGCTGAGCTGTTTACAGCGGGTCTGGACTCGCAAGGCAATCCCATTACATCAAACATAAAGAATGTTCTATATTCCGAATTGAATGCCGTTGCTCTCGGCTTCAAAGTCATCCAGAAATCTCCTTATCTGGTGAAGGCAGGAAATGGAGACGAATGCTACTACAATAACACCACTGATAATGGCGACGGTCACTTTGTTACAGTAGTCGGATGGAACGACAATTACCCCAGTGCTAATTTTGGAATTACGCCTCCGGGCAACGGCGCTTACCTTATAAAAAACAGTTGGGGAACAAGCTGGGGAAACAAAGGGTATTTCTGGATGTCCTATTATGACAAGTCCGTGTACACGGATGCTTATGCTCATAATAGCGTTGCGCCTCTATCCACATACAAATGGGTCTATCAATACGACACGCTCGGATGGACGGTGAATTGGGGATGGCCGGGTTCCACAACGGGATCCATGGCGAATGTGTTCAAGGCCTCGCCACATGGAAAGGTGATCAGGGCTGTATCCTTCTACACGGTGGATCCAAACACCCAGTTTAAGGTCGCAATTTATGATCGATGTCCCCAGACCGGCGGATCTTCGACCGAGCCGGTTATAGATCCCGTAGGCGGCACGCGCCTCACTCTCGAAAGCGGCGCCTTCCCTACAGGAGGCTATCATACGTATACACTCAAAAAGCCTGTTGCCGTTTCGCCGGGCACAACTGCGGGTGTGAACTTCTCGGTTGTGGTGACCCTGACCGATACGACAGGCTATAATTACCCGCTGCCACTTCAGGATAAACAGTCAAGCCAGAACGCCCATGGTGACGTTCTAATGGGGCAGAGCTATATATCAAATACCGGCGCGGAGGGTAACTGGTACGATCTGGCGAGCTATAACCCCAGCACACAGGCGTACTCAGGCAAAAGAGCATGTCTCAAAGCTTTTGGGACCAGCCAATGATTTTCGAGGAATAAGGATTGAGCCTGTCTGTCGTACAAGGCTTTATTCCGGTTGAGAGGCGCCTGCGACAAGGGACCTGTTAAGATTGGCCTCTATTGCCGGATTGGAGGATCGATTTCCAGAGGCGCGACCCCAAGCTGGAATATGGTCTCTAGGGGATCAAGTTTCTGTTTCTTGCCGCCCATAAACGAAACCTCTACCGATCTCATCATTACAGGACGAGATTTCCGATCACACTCAACGGATTACAATAAAATCATGCCTTTTCCTTCCGAAGTCTAGTTCGCTACGGTTTGCCCGCTGTCACTGCCTCATACTAAGTTGCGCTCAAGTTGAAGCAACTGAAAAGAGCGGGGAAGTGACTTCCCCGCACNNTTTCAGCTTTTTTTGGTGCTCACTTTAACGCAATTTCGTATAAGATCAAATTGAATCGATCATATTCTGGCAGATGCCGTCATAAAGCAAATACCCGCTTTGTGATATTTGCAACTATCCCTTGAATCGGAGTTATGGTCTGCTAACATGATGCCTTGATCTGTTCCTCGCTGGAGATCGACTGCCAACCTGGCGCCGTGTCTCAACGGTTTTGTGGAGTGCTGAGGCTATGGGACGGCGAGATGGCAGCGCTTTCTATTGGGAAGACTGTGGTGAACGGCCGAGGAATTTTGTGCCGGCGATTTTTCTATTAAAAAAAGGAGAGCGTCATGCAATTTGAAGGATTCGATCTGCAGGGAAAAACGGCTATCGTGACAGGCGTGGGTACCGGTATCGGAAAGGCTGTCGCTTTTGGTTTGGCTCAGGCAGGAGCCAATATCGTACTGATAGGGCGAAGGCTGGATAAATTGAAAGAGACTGAGAAGGATATATCTGCGACAGACTCTCGGACGTTGGTTTTATCCGGAGATGTGGCGGATCTGAGCTTTCATGCCCGTGTGGTGTCGGAAACTCTGAATCGTTTCGAAAAGATCGATATCTTGATCAACAATGCAGCGGTGTTGTACAAGGGTCCCATAGAAGAGACCACTGAAGATATTTGGGACACGACTATGAATATAAATCTAAAGGGGAATTTCTTTCTCGCCATTGCAGTGGGGCGTGAGATGATGAAACGGAAGAAGGGGAAAATCATTAACATCCTTTCCAATTGCAGCTTCGTAGCGGAGCATGGAATAGGCGCTTATTGTGTAAGCAAGGGCGGTTTGCTGATGATTACGCGATGTCTGGCGACTGAATGGGGGCCACATGGGATTCAAGTGAACGGAATAGGACCTGCGTTTGTCAGGACGCCCATGAATGATCCGGTTCTTGCAGATCCTCATTTTGTCGAGTGGAGCATCAATCGGATTCCCCTTCATCGCATGGGGGGGCCGGACGAGATGGCGGGGGCTGCCATTTTCCTGGCTTCAGACGCTTCAAGTTTTGTCAACGGAGCTGTCATTATGGTTGACGGAGGATTCACGGCTTGCTAGCCTGGATTTCCACGGAGG
>PLSV01000288.1 GCA_003165235.1 Syntrophobacteraceae bacterium | reverse complement strand
GATCCTCCTCGGCATACTGGACGTCGATCTTCAGAAAAGCCGGACGCAATCCCTTTGTCTTCAGTTTGCGGATTACGTGCCTCAGCACCGATGTCTTGCCGGTCGTGGCCGGTCCTGCGCAAATCATGAGTTGCATGCCAGATCCTCCAATTCGTCACCAAATAAGCGTTCGCCCTTTCGGATCTTGTCGCGCAGCCGGCTGAGAGTGTCGTCCAGGTGGCTCACTTTTGCCGCCAACCTTCGTTCGGCCTCATCCGTACGAAGGACCCGCACTACCATGCCGGATTCCATGACCAGCCGGTAATCCGACAGAAGGGCAATGCGGGGGTCGTGCGTAACGAAGATGAAAATCTTCCGGTGCTGTCGCAGCAACTCGATAGCACGTGTCCGGTGAATACCGGCGTTTTCAACTTCATCCAGCAGCACGATCGGAGTGTTGCAGATCACGGTCGCGTCGGCAATTAGCAGCGCTCGAGTCTGCCCGCCGGAGAGTTCCGTCATCCGGCTTTCCACTTCGATAGGCTCGCCCGTTAACTGGTTTGCGAATGCCAGCGTTTTGTGGACTGTATCCCTGCTGTGGCCGGGGTCCGAACTTCGAATGCGCGCGTGCGTATTCAGGAACTCGCGCACCGGCAGGTCCGATAGGAAGGTTGTGTGTTGAGTAACCAGTGCGATAGGGTTACGCGCCGGATCATCGCGGTATTCATCCGGTGGGGGTTGACCGTTGATCAGGATGCGCCGCCCGGTTGGCGTATTCGCGTCGGCAAAAAGTTCAAGATCGTTGATCAGAGTGGTCTTGCCGGATCCAGTAGGACCGACTACGCTGACCACATCACCCATTTTCATGTCAATGCGGGCAACAGCTTCGGGTTCTGCATGTTTTCCGTACCCCCCGAGAATGGAGATCATATCGATCATAATATTATTAATCCTATAGAGTATGTTATATTTTTGCTCAAAAAAAACTCCTATGCCACATCGGCCACGGTCGTACTCTCCATTTTTCCCGCTATGTAGTCTCTCACCTCCTGGAACACGTCCATTAGTTTCTTTTCCTTTTCGATAGGCGTGGACTCATAGAAGTACTTGCTTACGGACTCCGTGGGGGCCAAAGCGCCGTCGAAAAGCCGCACGACTTCGGCCAAAGAGATCTTATGCGGGGATTTCGCCAGCCGAAATCCTCCGCCCTTTCCTTTCGAACTGCGCAGGTACTTGGCGAGCCTGAGAGTCAAGAGGATTTGTTCAAGGAATTTTGGGGGTATCCCCTGGGCTGCCGCGATCATCTGCACGGAAACAAATTCTTCGTTTTGACACCGCGCCAAATAGACCAAAGCCAAAAGCGCGTATTCGCTGCGACACGTCAATTTCATCTTCTCTTCCCCCGGGGCAAGGCACGAAAATATATGACCATTATAATAGGATTAATCTGGTATTGGCTGTCAAGCTTTTTTTTACGCCCGGCAGAAAATGAGAGGAATAATGAGGCTGACTGTCGGTTCAACATCATTTTTGCTGCTCTTAGGATTCATTAGCCCCTCAGTCATCGCTCACTGGCCTTTTCTTGCCTCTCGCCGTTATTCGTAATGTCTGAGTATACAGCAGATCACCTCGATCGCGTTTTTATTCCCAACCGAATACGGAATCTGGCTCCCCTTCCTCCTGGATGCAAGAACCCCCTGGCCTTCATCTTCACAATAAGCCTATCCTTTTGACTGCTGCCGTTAACCGGTCTATCTCATCGAAAGTGTTGTAAAATGCCAATGAAGACCGGACTGTGGCATTCAATCCGTAGCGACGTAAAGAAGGTTGAGCGCAATGGTGTCCGGCTCTTACCGCAATTCCCTCCTGGTCCAAAAGTCTGCCCACCTCCTCTGTTGGTTTGTTGTCGAGTATAAAGGACAGGACACTCACCTTTTCCCGTGCATTTCCGATCAGGCGCAAGCCCTTGATGTGTGATAGTTGTTCTGTCGCATAGTCCAGTAGTTTTCGTTCATGTCCGGCGATGTTTTCAAGCCCGACACTGTTGACGTAGTCAAGGGCAACGCCCAAGCCGATCGCATCGGCCACATTCGGGGTGCCGGCTTCGAATTTTGCCGGGATGTCGTTGAAAGTTGTTTCCTCAAACGTCACATTGCGAATCATGTTCCCGCCGCCCTGCCAGGGGGGCATGATTTCCAAAAGTTCCTTTCTCCCGTAAAGGGCGCCAATTCCAGTTGGGCCAAAGATTTTATGCCCGGAAAACACGTAGAAGTCGCAGTCCAGAAGCTGTACATCCACTGGCATATGGGCGACCGACTGAGCCCCGTCTATGAGGACTCGCGCACCGTATCGCCTGGCCATTTGAATCATGTGAGCGACGGGCAGTACGGTTCCCAGACTATTGGAAGCGTGAGTCAGTGCGACAAGCTTGGTGCGGGGACCAAGTAACTTCTCATAATCCTCCAGGAGGATTTCCCCTCGGTCGTTTACCGGAATCACTCGCAATGTGGCTCCCTTTTCTTTGGCTATGAACTGCCATGGAACAATGTTCGCGTGATGTTCCAAGACAGACAGAATGATTTCGTCACCCGGCTGGATGAATTTCCTGCCGTAGCTTTGAGCCACCAGGTTGACACCTTCCGTAGTCCCCCGGACGAAAATGATTTCTGAAGCGGAATCTGCATTCAAATACCGCCTGATTTTTTCCCGCGATTGTTCGAATGCGTCCGTAGCCCGCGTTGCCAGGGTATGCGCACCTCTGTGGATATTTGAGTTATCGTAAGTATAATATTTGGTCAAGGCGGCGATAACACTTTTAGGTTTCTGGGTAGTGGCCGCATTGTCAAACCATACAAGTGGCTTGCCGTGTATATTTTGGTTCAGCACGGGGAAATCTTTGCGTATGGCGGAGACATCGAAAATTCCAGGCTTTGTGAATATGGGATTGTCCGGAAGACTCGACTTGAAGAGTTCGGAAAATGGATCTGCAAATCTCTTATCCGGATCGGCAGAGCCAGTCAATTTATGCTGGCAAGACTGAATTTTGTTTACAAATGATTTCAAACCAGTCAGGTTTTCATCATTATTGGCATACGTCTGTTCATTGACTAAGTTGTTTGCGTGATCGGCAAGAGAACTTGCTTGGGATGGTGTGAAAGACTGTAAGAAATAATAATCCTGAGAGCGATCTGTTTTTTCTTCATAGGGGTTTTGGACTGATGATTGAATGATATTGGCGATCCTGGTCAGAGTGAATTCCTGGTCTTTAAAGTTTGCTTCAATCTTGGATCCAGGGCGGTCGGTTGTCAAATCCACATTCTTTTCAAGCAAAGTTATGTTGTCACTATTTATAAATTCAGGGACACTGCTTTGAATGCCTCCACTGTCTGTCGGCAATGTTTCAGTATATGGAATGTCATTGTATAATCGTGTGGCAATCCGGGCAATCAAGTCAGGATTTATCTCCACCATGTTTACCTACCTCTCTGATAGATTGTCTTTTCGTTAACATGCACGATCACAATGTGAACAACTCAGTCAATGGATCATTTTGGCAACTTGGTCCGTTGCTGATAGTTGTGGTAATAGCCTACTTCGACATTTTCCAGTACGCCTATTGCGTCATCAGTCAGTACGACGCATGAAAAATATAAGGACAGGAGATACGAGGCCACCCCGAGATTATCGAGACCCATGAGGCGGGCCGAAAAGCTGGGCGAAATTTCGCCGGGAATCCCAGCCTGGTGCAGTCCGACTACGCCCTGTACGTCTTCGCCCACTCGCAACAACAAGATGTTGGTCGTTCCAACCCACTGGTTGGATGCATATCTGCTCTTCAATTCCAGCTTATCGCAGGGGATCAGCGGCACGCCGCGCCATGTGATAACAGATCCCCCCAATAAGCGAACCGTCACCGGAGGGACCCCCCTCCATGTGCATTCCCTTTCAAAGGCGGCAATAGCCTTGGGATGCGCCAGAAAGAACGCCGGTTTTTTCCAGACCAGCGCCAACAGTTCATCGAGATCGTCGGGTGTCGGAGCACCATACCGTGCACTGATGCGCATGGCCGGTTCGACAGAATGGAGCAGTCCGAACTTTTCGTTGTTGATAAGCTCATATTCCTGTCTCTCCTTTATTCCCTCAATCGTAAGACGCATTTGCTCCTCAAGCTGATTGTAGGGGATATTGTATAAGTCGGAAACGCGGGTATGAACCCGCACAACGGTTTGCACCGCGCTCAAGGAATACTCTCTGGGCTTATCCGAGTAGTCGACGAACGTTTCGGGAATGACCACATTCTCGGCCAGTCCGGCTACCAGGTCGATATTTCTTTCCCCATACTTATTCACCGTCGAGCGCAGCTCGAGGTGTTCGTCTATGGCTTTCTGGAATTCCTGTCGCAAGTTGGGGAGCTCTTCCAGTACGGAATCGAGGTCTTTTCTCGACAACCTCAAGAGTGTGCAGGGTGTTATCGTCCGGACGGTTACATCCGAGGGTTTGTCCGAAACCAGTTCAAGTTCTCCGAAATACTCTCCATTCGTCAACAAGGCTACCCGCAGGTCACTGCCATGCACTCCTTTGCTCAACACTTCCACCTGCCCCTGGGCGATGATGAAAAATTCGCTCCGGTCCTGCCCCTCGACCACCAGATTGTTGCCCAAGGTGATTTTTTCGGTCTGAAACCGATTCGCTAATCGA
The DNA here is from genome assembly GCA_003165235.1 of Syntrophobacteraceae bacterium. Lineage (GTDB taxonomy): Bacteria > Desulfobacterota > Syntrophobacteria > Syntrophobacterales > Syntrophobacteraceae > SbD1. The sequence goes on along the minus strand of PLSV01000288.1, from coordinate 88 downwards.
GTGATTTCGCCGTCCTGAAGCCTGGAAAAGAGTGGAACGCTCCGCAATGCCTGCGGCTGGAAGGATACGGTATCCTCTGCAAAACTCA
>PLSV01000034.1 GCA_003165235.1 Syntrophobacteraceae bacterium | reverse complement strand
CTTTTACCGGCTCCTTCTCCTCCGGTGGAACATAACTTTTTGTCCTGAGCCGGCCTTTGTATTTGTAGCTCCTTTCACGAACGGAGGGCCGCTGCATCCAGCAAAGTGTGTCGCTTGGGACGGAAACGAAGTAGGTGAGACCGGTTCGCTGCTCAATGGCGCCGATAAAATCAGGACTTACTCCATAGACAGAGTCCGCGACCACATACTTGAAGGATAGTGCATCGCTTTTCTCGACTCGCTCCAATATCTGGACGGCAAGCTGGGGTTTTGTCTTGAAAGTGAATCCCTCCGGGAATCTGCATTTCCTTCTCTTATCTTTATGGCTATCCTCGAACCATATTTCTGGTACGAAGAGCTCCGTGTCGAACAGTGCGTACCCCTGGGGGGAAGCGTATGCGGCGAAGACGCCAACCTGGCAGTTTTCAACCTTGCCAAGAGATCCACAGTACTGCCTGGAAACATCGGCAGAGTCTTCTCCTTTCTTGACATATCCGGATTCGTCGAAGATTAGAATGCCTGCGGGGTCGCCCATATCATTGCCCACGACGGCATGGTGCTTCTTGATTAGCGCAGGCTCATCCCATACTACGTCACTTATAAATCGCTGCATGGAACGGACTTCACCGCCCTCGACCCGCAGGGCAATGGGTTCAATGGACTTCCTGTCAATCTGGCTGAATTGGCGGACGAGGTATCGGTGAAGATTCTCGCGCGGCTCGCTTCCATCGGATTCACCTCCTGCTTTCCCACATTAGGAGATGAGCACCTCAAGAGTCCATCGAGTCATCCTTTGCAACGCAGGTACTTTTTCTTAAGTCATTAAAATCAAACGAACTTTATGTGCCGACGCGTCCATCTTTGCAACCTCACTTTTGTACCGGCCCCTGCGCTGCCTCCGGAGTATGCGGTTTCGTTCCACATACTCCGGATGGCGTGATCTCCAGTTTTTCCAGTACCCGGGGTTTCTAATTTGCCAGGCTCTCTGGCTATCGCGCTTGTTGGCCTGATAATCAGGGTCAGTTGCAAGTTTTTGCCGCTGCCAGGAAGTCTTTCTGGCGCGTTGGCATTCGACTTTTGCGCAATAGCGCTGGTTCTTGATGCGTGGATTGGGAACAAACCGAGAGCCGCAGTGGGCGCACCGAACCTTGTCCATGGTTTCTCTCCACAAGAAACCATAATCGGATAGCGCCAGGCCAGAGAATCAGAGCGAGAAAGGGCCATTGAAAAAACATGGCATGAGAGAGGAATTAAAAGAATAACAACGACTTGGAATCAAAAGGACTTCGCATGCGCGAAGTGAAGTAAAACTGCAAGAAACTTGGTCGGTTTGGGAACCGGAAAGACTGGTCTGCTTTGTCACCGATCAATATGGCTTACAATCTGACTGGCCCCGATAGACTCGATTGTCGGACGCCTTGTAAATTCCGGCAAGGGTTGTCTACCACGCAAGAAGGTGGTATGTTATGAATTATGACAGTATCGGATTTCATTCGCCTGAACCCTTCAACTGGGACATGGCGGGAAACGGGCTTTAAAACCCGGGTCATTGAGGCGCATTCTGAGAGGGCAAAAACCGTTCCAACTTAGAATACCTCTTGCCAGTTTGATCTGAAAATCGTATAGTTTCTGCTGATTTCAGGGTCGCCGCGTGCGTTTTCGGCAAAAATCCGGTTCCAAACCGCAGCTCGCATTCATAACGCCGAAGTGGGTGAATTGTTCCGATAAATCCAAGGTTTGCAACCAAGAGGCGTGCAATGCGTAGAATTCCCCCTCTGAATGCGTTGATAGCGTTTGAGGCAACGGCGCGATTAGGCGGCGTTCGAGCCGCATCGGACGAATTGAATGTTACCCAGTCAGCCGTCAGCCATCAGATCGCCAATCTGGAAAATTATCTGGAAACCGCGCTTTTCCATAGAAGGAACAGGCGGATGTTCCTGACTGAAGTAGGATCTGATTATTTTAAGCAGATTGAACCTGCAATGGAAGCAATAATACGTGCTTCTGCCCACGCAGAGCGTATCGCCCACGGGGAAACTCTGACGATTGGAGCGCCTCCAAGTCTTATAGCTACCTGGCTCCTGCCAAGGCTTCAAAAGTTCGTAGGCGCCCATCCTGATTTGAACATACGGTTTTTGGAACGCATGGTGCTGAACCCCGAGGAGAAACTTATAGATTGCGCCATTGAATACCGATATCAGGAGTCCCAGGACTTCAAATCCATTCTTCTTCTTCATGACGAAGTCGCTCCAATAGCTTCTCCGAAATTGGTAAACAGGCACAAAATTCGCTCCGTCGAATATCTACGCGGTGTTACTCTAATTCAAACGGATCGCCGGCTAATTTCATGGAAGGCCATTTTAGGATCAATGCCTTGGTATAGGACCCAGAAAATCTTCTCTTTCAGTTATTCGCTTCACGCATTTCAAGCAGCTGAACTGGGTCTTGGAGTGGCGCTCGGGAATCGTTATAACGCGGAAAGATACATCAAAGAAGGTTCGTTATGCGTACCGTTCGAGTTCAAACCTGGTGAGGTGCCGCCGACTCCTCGATATTTTTTCTCATCTACTGCCCAAAAAGCAAGACTTCCCAAGGTTATCGCATTCTCAGACTGGATCACCAAGGAAGCCCGTCGCCACAAGAAACGAGCTGTGGAGCGCGACCCTCGACCGTGAAAAGGTAGAACAGGAAGCACGGTTCGACGGCAAATGGATCTTCGATCTGCCCTTTCATGCAATTCAGCTCCGCATCAGCCAGGAATTTAAGGAATCGACCCGCCAGTCCTGAGATTTACCTGTAAATTCAACACCTATATGGCCAGCCAGATGGAGTCCGAACTCGCCAAACGCGGGAAAAACAAGGACGGGAAAGATTGGCTGAGGCGGGTCGGGCTGGCGCTCCTGGTTTCAAGAAAGGGTCGTCTTCCACTGTTTTATCGTGAGTATGAAGGAAATCGTCACGACTCCAAGGTATTCCATCGGATAATAAATGAGGTTTACTTGGCAATGCGGGAGTTTGCGGACAGCGGAACTGAGCTTACCGTCGTTTTCGATAAGGGAATGAATGCCCCCGAAAACATTGCCCTGACGGATTCAAAGCCAGGTTTCCACTTTATAACCAGCTACTCTACCTATTTTGCCGAAGAGTTTCTGCGGGTTAAGCTCTCCGATTTCAAACCGGTGGATTCGGCCAGGAATCGTGAGCTTGAAAGGGTTGGCAGGGAAGATGATCGGATCATAGCCTGGCGTGGCTCGGGAGAGTTTTGGGGGCGGGAGAGAACGGTTGTTGTTACCTATAATCCCATGACTGCCGCAAAGCAAAGGTATAGCTTCGATAGTAAGATGCTTGAACTCCAGGAAGTCCTCTTCGAGCTGCGCAGCAAGGTTAAATCCGGTAAAGCTCCATGGAATTCACTAAAGCATCTTGAGAAACATTACTTTCAGGCTTGTGAAAAGCTTTTCCTGCCGAAGGACCTTTACCAGATAGATCTTGAGAAGGGGGAGGAGGGGAACCCCAAATTCGTTTTCAGAAAGGACTACTATCGAATAGGTAAGTATATAGAAAAATTCGGAAGAAACATCATCATCACAGATTACAAGAACTGGTCATCTGATGAGATCGTGAGTGCAAGCCTTGATCGCCACCTGGTCGAGGAGGCGTTCCGGCAATCAAAAGACGATGAACTCGTAAGTGTGCTCCCCATTCTGTGAGCGGAAATGCAATAGGGAC
>PLSV01000174.1 GCA_003165235.1 Syntrophobacteraceae bacterium | reverse complement strand
GCGCCCTGGCCACTGCAACTCTTTGTTGCTCGCCGCCGGAGAGTTCTCCCACCCTGTGTTTGAGCCGCCCGGACAAACCGAGCCTGTCCAGCAGCTCTAGTGCCCTGGACCTTGCCTCTGCCCTGGAAAGACCGGAGATCAAACCGGGCATCATTACATTTTCAAGCGCGTTGAACTCGGGGAGCAGGTAGTGAAACTGAAACACAAATCCGATGTTGCGGTTCCGAAAACTGGCCAACTCCCGCTCGCCCCAGAGCAATACATCATCTCCACCGTAGAGGACCTTCCCGCCGGTCGGTTTTTCCAGGGTGCCCAGTATATTTAACAGGGTTGATTTGCCGGCGCCAGAACTTCCTACGATGGCGATCCTCTCCCCCCTTCGGATTACAAGCTCGAGGTCTTTGAAAAGCTCGATTGAATTGATTCCGCTTCCGAATATCTTGGTAAGTCCCAAGGTTTGGATTTCTATGCTCTGCCTTCCATCATTCATATCTTAAGGCTTCCGCCGGATCGAGCCCGGCAGCCTTGCGCGACGGGTAAAGAGTCGCTACCAGGCTTATGCAGATTGCTGCAAGGGCAATAGCCACCAAATCAAAAGCTTCCATTTTAACCGGGAGGTTGGAAATATGGTAAACGTCCCTGGGCAGCTCGATGAATTTGTACCTCTTGAGCAGATCGCACAAAGTGTAGCCGCCCAGAATGCCCAGGCCCGTCCCGCAAATGCCTATGAGGAACCCCTCCAGAACGAAAATTTTCCTTATGCTGGCCGTGGTGGCCCCCATGGCCTTGAGAATCGCGATGTCGCGGCCTTTTTCCATGACCAGCATGGTCAGGGAACTAACGATGTTGAAGGCCGCCACCAGAATTATCAGCGTAAGGATTACAAACATCACCACCTTTTCCAGCTTGAGGGCCGAAAAGAAATTGCTGTTCATCTTGATCCAGTCGCTAACATAAAAAGGAGACCCAAGGCGCTTTTTCAAAGCTTCAGCAATTTCGCCCGCCTTGTAGATGTCCTTGACCCTGACCTCGATGCCTGTGACCGAGTCGCCGATGCCCAGGAACTGCTGGGCGACGGGCAGGTCCACATAGGCGAGCGTGCTGTCGTATTCGTACATTCCGGACTGTATTATTCCGACTACTTCGAAAAGCCCGCTTTTCGGAGTCTGCCCCATGGGAGTCAACCGGCCGGCCGGCGAGATGACCGTTAAATATTCCCCGACCCTGATTCCGAGATTATTGGCCAGCTCGACGCCCAGGATTATGCCGGGATAAGAGTGGACCGAGGTCTCGTGTGAGGACGGGACCAGATCGGCGAGGTTTCCCCGAATGAGGTTTTCCTGGAGTTTTATAACCCCGGATGCGGAAAGCGGGTCGATTCCGCGCAGAACAGCCCCGGCGCTCCTGCCCGAAGTCATCATGACCGGAGCGTATATGAACGGAGTTGACCCCACCACACCCTTTTCTTTCTCGATTTCCTCCATCAGTTCCCTGTAATTGGAAATCGCGCCGGCATAGCTGGTGATATTTACATGAGACGTGATGCCCAGGATGCGGCCCCGAAGGTCTTCATGAAACCCGTTCATAACCGCCAAAACAACGATGAGGGCCGTTACCCCTACCCCCACTCCGGCAATCGAAATGAAAGTTATCATGGAGACGAACGTCTGCCTTCGCTTGGCCAGCAGGTATCGTATGCTTATGAAAAATTCAAAGCCCATTATCTCTCTTATTGGTTCTTCTTTTCCGGTCTCATGTGAGGAAAAAGAATAACATCCCTGATAGAAGGTGAATCAGTAAAGAGCATAACCAACCGGTCGATTCCGATTCCCTCCCCGGCTGCCGGCGGCATCCCGTATTCGAGCGCCCTGATATAATCATCGTCCATCAGGTGGGCTTCCTCGTCGCCCGCCTGAAACGCAGCCAACTGACGCTCGAACCTCTCGCGCTGGTCCCTTGGATCGTTGAGTTCCGAGAACGCATTGGCCATCTCGCGAGCCGCAATAAACAGTTCGAATCGGTCGACGAATTCCGGGTCCCCCTTCGTTTTTCTCGAAAGAGGCGATACCTCGAGCGGATAGCGGTAGATAAAGGTCGGCTGAATCAGCCTCGGCTCGACCACCAGATCGAAGATCTTGGTGAGCAGCTTCCCATGGCCTTCAAAACGTTCAATACCGATGCCCAAAGACTTTGCATAGACGACGGCTTCATCGAAGTTGTTCACCACCTCCTGGGGCACATCACCGATGCCGGTAAGTGATTCGAGAAAGCTGTAACGCGCCCAGGGCGGCGAGAGGTCGATAACATTGCCCTGGTATTCGAGGCTCATTCCCCCCCCGTTTACCTCCAGGGCGATCTCGCGGAAAAGTTCTTCGCTCAGTCCCATCAGGTCTTCATAAGTTGCGTAGGCCTGGTAGAACTCAAGCATGGTGAATTCCGGATTGTGCTGAGTTGAGACCCCTTCATTGCGGAAATTGCGGTTCAGCTCGAAAACCCGCTCGAACCCGCCGACCAGGAGCCTTTTAAGATAGAGCTCGGGCGCTATCCGAAGGTAAAGATCCATGTTCAGGGCATTGTGATGTGTTTTGAAGGGCTTTGCCGCCGCCCCTCCCGGTATGGCATGCATCATGGGAGTTTCAACTTCGAGAAACCCCAGCCCCGCAAAAAACCGCCTGATGGCCGAGATTATCTGCGCTCTCTTGCGGAAAGTCTCCCTCACCTCCTCGTTCACTATCAGATCCACATACCGCTGGCGGTAACGAAGCTCAATGTCTTTGAGGCCATGATATTTTTCGGGGAGCGGCCGCAGGTTCTTTGCAAGCAGCACGAATCCTTTAATGAGAAGCGTTAATTCATCCGTTTTCGTCCTGAAAAGCGAACCGCAAACACGGATTATGTCCCCGATGTCGAGCTTTTTGGCCAGCGAGTAGCTCTCTTTTCCGATCTGGCTCTGCTGAAAGTATATCTGAATTTTTGCATCCGCGTCGGCGATATGCATGAAAGTCGATTTACCAAATGAGCGAATCGAAAGAACCCGCCCTGCAATCGTATAGTCCGTTTGATCCGATTGCAGTTCTTCGGCCGTTTTCCCGCCCGCGGCCAACACGTCCTTTATCTTTTCGGGAACGGGATAGGCGTTTGGATAGAGCTCTATATTCTGCCGCTCCAATTCAGCAGCCTTCTCCAGGCGCTCCCGAACCACGGTGTTCAAATCTTCCATTACACGAAGACCTTCTCAAAATAACCGGTTTCCATCCGGTAAAGTTTTTTCCGGTTTTGCGCCCCGCCCCTTGTGCACGCCACCTTGCGGAGCGTGGACTCCTTTTCTGTCCACTGTCCGGACTCGTTTGCCCACTGTTTGGTCCTCGCCCGACAGGGAGCAAGAGACGTTAGATGATTTGGCCCGCTGCGTCAAGGGGGTTATCTTTTTGCCTGTCTTTGCGGGGTGTTGGCCGTAGCGAAGCGATAGAACCAAAAGGAATTATTGTTTCTGCCCGTCGCGAAGAGATCGAACCAAAAGGGGTTATTTCTTCTCTTTTTCCGCCCTGCTCTTCATCATCCAGGAAACGGAAAACGCCACTATCAACAGGCCCAATATCATGGGAATCCAATCCGGTTGAGGTTGAGCAAGCAACCTGAATATCCCGTATCCAAGGATGAGGATGCCTCCTATCAGGCTGAGCCATTGCATCGGCCGACTCATGATTCTACCTCCCTAAGGCCGCCAAAATCCGGATGGTCGGACGGAATTTATCATACGCAGCGGTTTTTACCTGAAAACGCAAAATAAAAGAGAGCCTCATCCGCAGGTCCACTCACACCGGTTCGCAAATGTAAGCAGACTGAAGAGTTTGCTGCAAATGCAGGCCAAATGCAGCGAATTATCGGCCTTGAAGAATCCGGGGTCAAGGGTCTGACGCCGGAAGTTTTTGACTCAGGGCCAGTGACTCGTGACCTGAACACAATTTTTTTCGGGCAATAGTATACCATGAAACGGCCTGGCGCCGCCAGACGGCAACCGGAAGCGGAAAAAGAAAAACCGCAGGTCCAATATGGCCCCTGTTGACCATCGCCCCGCCCTTGCAATCAGGGCACGGAAAATATATATAGGCTCCTGACTGCGTGGTTTCGAGCTTGGAAGAGTTTCAACGCCTTCCGAAGGTTCACCCTGTGGAAGGGTTTATTATTGGTTATGGTTACCTCCACAAGAGGCTTTCACGCATAGAAATCACGCATACACTTTCCAAACATAGCGCGCCTGTAGCTCAGTTGGATAGAGCAACGGACTTCTAATCCGTAGGTCGGGGGTCCGAATCCCTCCAGGCGCGCCAGTAAAATAGACGGTTTATAGGTTATGCCCTTTTTCCATTTTTGGTTTACGTACCGATTACGAACGTAGATTACACTTTTTCCCCATACGGCGACGGACTCCAGATACATTCAAACTCATGTCAAAGGTTGTCCCCTCAAGATTGCCCTAACTGATCGATCCAACAGTATTTTTCCACTTCCACATTTCCTAACTCGACGATCCTGGCACTCATTGAGCAAGTCTCCCTGGGAGATTTGAATGGAGGGATTCACTCCATCCCTGACTGCTCTATCCTTGCGTCCTTACATCCTCTGCGGTATCATCCCTCATCCCCATTTGCCCACATTCAAGTTCCGGGAGCAATCCATGACTATCACCAAAGCCCACATCATCGAAGCACTCTTTGCCAAAAACATTTTCTCCAAAACCGAGTCAGCCCAGGTCATCGACACCCTTTTCGAGCTGATAAAACAGTCCCTGCAAAACGGTGAAGACGGTCTCATCAGCGGGTTTGGGAAATTCTCCGTGAAGGAAAAGCAGGCGCGTATAGGGAGGAATCCACTGACAGGGGAACAGATCACGCTACCGCCGAGGAGAGTGGTGACATTCAAGTGCTCTGACATTTTGAGGGGTGCGATGAATGGGGAGAGTGATTGAGGAGTACAGAATTTCGAGCTCGACCAGCCCGACGAGGACCTAAAACCTCAAAGAAGGCAAGTTCGGCAACTTCGATCAGTGCAACTGTCACGCTCTCATCCGTCTCTTCCCCTTCCACACTTTCTGGCATTCCTGACAAGTAGCGAAGTCTACAATATCTATTAATTTAGGATTTTGGACTGTCAGACCACAAAGTGGGCGTCCAAACCATTTGATGTGGACTTTCCTATACCCCATTGTATGATCCCCCCATGACCCACGCTGCAGCGATTAGAGCTTCTTCACTTTGACCGCCGAAGGTCCCTTGGTACCCTGTTCAATTTCGAAGCTGACACGATCACCTTCCGCAATGCTCTTAAAACCCTCACCTTCGATGGCACTATAGTGAACAAAGACATCTTTGTCGCCATCGTCTACCGTGATGAATCCGAAACCTTTTTGATCATTGAACCACTTTACAGTACCTTGAGGCATAACCTTCAAATCCTTTCATATTGTTGGTTGGGACCTTCTAAACAGACGCAACATTAATGTCAAATCGCGGTGGAGGCAAGAAATAAAGCAGGAGCGCTTGGTATTAGAAAAACTGAGAAACCGTTTCCATCAACTCCTCCTTGCTCCGCACAACCCAATCACACTCCCCCCCCAATCATGGCATTCACTAACGAGCCTTCACTCTCACCTGCTCGCCGGAAATCAGTCCTGATCCCGATGATTTTCTGTTCGGGTGATTTTCTGGCGTAGAAATATCCGATTTCCCAAGCAGTTCCATCGTCCACCTGAGAACCATCCAGAAGCGCAATTACAAGATCGGGATGATCGAGATGAGATTTACTGCGGGAGAAGATTTCGAGTTTTGCCTTCGCACAAAGCTGACCAATTTCGGATTGAGTAATCTAATCCTAGGGGAAGATGATCTCAAACCCCGACGCATGAGCCGATAACTTTTTGTGCATGCAAATCCAGGTTTAAGAATTTTGCCCCAATGTTGTCTCCATCCATATTTTTAACCGAGGCGGAACATCTAATCACGTTGTTGGACAATTTAGGTCTAAAGCGCAGCCGAATCGTCTCGTTTAGCTCCAGCTTCCCCCCGGCATCCTTGAGAAATAGTATTCCAGTTCTGGATAAATTTACAATTTTAACTGTTGTGCCTCCTGGGGGATCTCTCTTGGAGAAACAAGTTCCGGTTAATAAAACACGTCTTCGAAGGGATCTCCTCTTCTCAAAAATTACCAAAATTGTTTTTCCACAGATACATTCGATCTCGCAATTTTGGGACATATCAGTATCAGCAAAAAGGATAACCTTGGCCCTGCTACATGATGGGCATATCACTTCAGTCTTCTCTTTGCCAACAACGTACACCTTTATACGGTCCATTTGACTCCGATGCTGGGGTCGGATTCCATCCGAAAAAGCTCTTGGATGGTCCAAAGTCCATAAATCATGACAAATTTCCCTTTGTGGCGCCGAGACGCTCGACAAGACTCCTTTCCACAGGTTCCGGAACCAGACCCGTTATGCACCCACCTGATGCTACGACTTCCTTGACGATTCCGGAGCTGATATATATCCAGTGCATTCCCGTCATAAAATATAGCGTTTCGATTTCGCGGTTCAGTTTTCGATTCATCAGAGCCATCTGAAATTCATACTCGAAATCACTTACCGCTCGTAGCCCTCGAAGGATTGCATTTGATTTGACCTTGCGCACGTAGTCGACCAGTAGTCCTTGAAATGAGTCTACGTCAAATCGATGCCGCTGAGGGTGGTCTTTTACCGATAACGGTTCATCCGGCTAACGAGTACCT
>PLSV01000031.1 GCA_003165235.1 Syntrophobacteraceae bacterium | reverse complement strand
CGGGTTTAGGCCATTGCGAATATCAAACCCAGTATGCAAGCGGCACCACCCTTTGGACCGCTGCCGACTCCCATCACTCGATCCTTCGAATACCTTATCAGCCGAAGAAACCCCGGATGGTGATCACGATTCATCGCGGTCTTCTTGCTTCCGTTGTGACCGATGCCCCGATCAACATCACCGTGTTGAAGGTCGATGAAGATGTGGATGACACGATCTATCGAGAAGAAGATATCGAGGTCGATCCCGAGTACGTCGCTGAGAAGTTTGCCGAAGCGGAGAAGTTCTGGGAGGAAGAAGCGAATGAGCCAGATTAGTCGGAAAAAAAGGAAGGAGTACATCAAGGCAGGAGGAAGCTTCTGCATAAATTGCGGCGGCGGGAATATCTCTGCCGGCAAGATTGAATCCGAAGGTCGGGAAGCATGGCAGGTAGTCCAATGTTACGACTGCGGCGGCGAGTGGAACGACGTCTTCAGGCTTATCGGCGTCGATGACATCATCCTGCCGGAAGATGACCCCATGATCCCGGTGGTTTTTGGAAATAAGGAGAGATCGGATGGAGACCCCGAAACGGCTTAGCATGTACTTGGAACAAGGCGACGGTTGCTGCAACTGCCATGAATATTCCATTGAAGGTGGTCCCTTTGAGCAGGATAGCATAACAGTCACTCAGGACGTTTGGTGCACAGCTTGCGGCGCCGAATGGACGAACGTTTTCAAGCTCGTAAGTATCAAGAACTTCAAGATTGAGGATACCGAAAATGAGGCCGGTGAAGACTGAAGCCGATTTGGAGGTCAAGGAAGGCAACCCCGAAGGATCTCCGTTTGTAATGAATATGGAAGTCCCGGTATTCAAAGGCTGCGGGAAACTCATGGAGGCGGCGAAGCAAGTGATAGCGAACTGGGAGCATGGCGATTTAGCTGCGACCGTCAGGAACCTGGATCAATCCATCAAGGAGATAGAGGACAATGTGTATCAGAAACCCCGTGATGTGATCCTGCTGATAATCGAGTTCCCCAATGGCCGAAATTTTTTTGCCTGTGAAGATCAGGAACGGGCCATTGATGAGCTGTACGAATTTGTCGAAAAAAACTGGCATGAATTACCTGGCGAAGTAGGCACAATCCCATCGAATAAGCTGGATGCCATAGAGATTTACTACCGGGAAAAGGACGGCAAGGAGTCCTACGAAATGCAGGCTTTGCCGCTCCTTTCCGGCAGGGACGAAGATTAAATGGTGGGCGATGGTCATGAACATTGAGGACACAATATTTGATGAGGGTATGGCGATAAATTCACTGGTTGCGTTGAAGCGGCTGATCGAGATTATCCGCGAACATAATACCAATACGGTCCTGGAAGAGTCTGTGAGAAAGGACACACGCGTGAAACGTCTGTTCTGGTTCCTCAATTCCCAGATGTACGGACAGTTGACCACCATAGACCAGGACAAGATTTGGGACGAACTCCACAAGGAGTGGGAAACGGAGAAAACAGCATGAGGCGAATCGTCGTAACAATCGAGGGCGGTCTCATAACGAGCGTTTTGTCTGATGCGGATGGGATCGAGGTTCTGCTTGTAGACTATGACACCGACGATGCGCCCGAAAATGAACTGTTCACAAGCCCAGATGGAGACAAGGCGCGGATGTACGCTGAGACACCGGAGCTTTTGCCCGATAGGGTTGATGAGTTCTTTAAGTGTCACAGTAAAAACGAGGCGGCATGAAACCCAAACCCTACAATGGTTACCACTGCTGGAACTGCTGGAACGTGGCGCTGTGGCTTGGGAATGATGAACCACTCTATCGAGTCGCAATGTCCTACGTCTACCAGATTCGGGATAAGCAGCTTAATGCGACGGAGGCCGCACGCCGGTTCATAACGTCCCACGGTTTGGAGACGACCCCGGACGGAGCGAGATACACTGTCAAAGCCGTCAGGTCGGCCCTGATAGGCTTCATGGAATAAGGAAAAAGAGTATGAATACAGCATTTAAGCCTTTCTCGCTTGGCCGCATTGTCGCCACTCCTGACGCATTAGCCGCAATAAAGCCTGAACGAATATTGGAGTGCCTTGCTCGTCATGCTCGCGGGGATTGGGGTGACGTTTGCGCCGAAGATGCCGCCGAAAATAATCTGTCCTCGCGTGAAGGTTTCAGGATTCTATCAGTGTATCCAATCGACGAGTCCGATCCAGATTCCGAGAAATTCTGGATAATCACGGAGGCCGATAGATCGAGTACATGTGTCCTTTTACCAAGCAACTACTAAAGATGCCTGAGATTTTCATTCCAACACGCGCAGAAATCGAAGCTCTCAAAGAAGGTGATAAAGCCCCTGATTGCTTCGGGCACTTAAGAAAGATCACCAGGATTTACTCCAGGGGCGATGACCTGAATGGGCGAGCTTACGTCTGTTACTACACCGAGTTTGGCCCCGGAGCGAGTATTTCAAATTCACTCAAAGAGGCGGAGATCAATCGCACAGTCGCTTTAACCGGGAAATACACCAGCCGCGAACTGGATGAGTTGGAAGAGAGGCACCGCGAAGGAGGCATATCAAGTGGGAGATAGAACCCATGTAACGATTACGGTGCGGAGAAAGGATTATGAGCGCCTGCTGGCTGAGAAAGGCGAAAACGACGCCTCTTTCCGCGAAGCCATCGGCGCTGATGAGATCGAGGATGATGGCGACTGGATTGTAATCCGGGGCTATGAAATCAATTACGCGGAATGGAGCGAAGTGGAAGATATCCTCAAGAAAAACCTCATTCCTTATGACAAATCCTGGGATGCTGGAGGCGGATTCAGCGCTGGCGAGAGTTATGTCAGGCTAATCAATGGCGAGATGCAAGAACTCGAATTCCATGAGGAAGAGACGCAGTTGGTCCAGTTTATAAAAGATGTGAAAGACCTCTCCGCAGACGAGATCAAAGAAAGAGTTCAGAGAGAATACAAGAGGCTGTTCCCTTGGGAAATCGAAAAGCTGTGAGCCAGGATACGGCCGTTTTCACAGGCGAGCAGCCACGAGATTGGTTTCTCTCAGGACTTCAACAGCTTGTAGGCATAAAACCATGGAGGTGGGAGGAATACAATGGCTGAGCTTGAATTCATGGGGAAAAAGAGGCTGTCATGACATCGTATAGCGTGAATTGGCAAATTGACATTGAGGCAGAGTCACCAGTGGAGGCTGCAAGGCAAGCTTTGAAGATCCACAGGGACCGAAATTCGACGGCAACTGTCTTTGATATCTACGATGAAGACGGGAATCACACTCGCGTTGACCTGCTGGAAATCGAAGAAGAGCAAATGAGTCGCGCCGGGGACCGGAAGGATCTGATTGACACCAATGAGCAAGCAAAGGTCGTTCCAACAAAAAATCATTGGGAGGATGATCCCGAGTACCCCGCCGAAGATTGGCAGTATGAGGTAACACTCGGGAATACACGCCTTGGATACCACGATTGGGTTGAGCATGAGCGAGACGCCAAAAGAGTGATGTCATAGAGGAGAAAAGCATTGGAGGTAGAAAAACCGGAATGCCTCACTGGAGAACATTTGCTTTACCTGGATCGGCTTCGGGAATCAGGCGTCACGAACATGTTCGGCGCCGTGCCATACATCCTGCTGGAATTTTCTGATCTAAGCGAGCAGCAAGCGAAGCAGGTTCTGATTTATTGGATGAGGACGTTCAGCGACAGGCATCCCAGGTAAAAGGAAGGGAATTGGAATGCTCAAAACAGACGACTTTGATTTCTACTACCTCATAATTTGCAGCCGTGGGCCTGGCTCTGAAACCATCGTTGTGGACAATGTGTCCGATCGCCGCGATGCTCTTCATTTCTACGAAGGCTCGGAAGCTCAGTTCCAGAAAATTGGCGCATGTGAAGCCGACGCAGATTTCAACGACGAAGGTCCGATCATCGCTGTACCCAGAAATACAAAACCGCTCAAAGCTATCTACGAATGGATTAAGCGGGACGTATCGAGCTTGGAGGCTGAAAACGGTGTTGACTTATTCAGTTCTTCTCGCCTCCTCGGCATTATGGAAAAGATAGAAAAGGTGATGGTCGAGCATGGCGTCGATAGTGAACAAGCAGAAGAAGCGAGAAAACTGGCAAACAAATTCGCCGAAGAGCAGCCACCTCCAGTTAGTTACAAACAAGCCTACATCAGTGCATGCCTCCGAGCGTTTCTGCCCAGCGAAATAGGCGAAGACGGCAACCCGTGGACGTCCATCAACGGTTGGCGAAACGTCGAGGTCGAAATTCCCAACAAATTTCAGTTTGAATCCATAATGGAAGCGACCGGCGAGACACCGGAACAGCTCGATAAATGGGATTGTGCTGTCCTGAAAGAAGCGGCGAAAAGATACCTGAAAGGAAAACTGCCTGAACGAGAGTTTCCCGGTTGCTAGGGTCTGGGTAAATCGTGGCGGAAGGATAAAAAGGGATGTCGAATAGGCCAAAAATCAAGAAGCCGAAGATGACTCAAGCAGAACAGGAAAAGCTCTTTAATGAACTCGACAAGAACGAGGATTTCAAAGGCATGCTTGAGAAGATGACCGAGATGATCAACGAACGGTTAGACAGATGTTCGCCCGGTGCACATTTCGAACGGGGTGAGGAGATTGGTGCGTTTTTTATCATCACTTCCAACCAAAAGCTTCCTGTTGACAG
>PLSV01000073.1 GCA_003165235.1 Syntrophobacteraceae bacterium | reverse complement strand
TGAGGAACCAGAACAGACGTCTCACGCGTGTGTCCTTTCTCACCCGCTCTTCCAGGATCGTATTGGTATTATGTTCGCGGATAATCTCGATCAGCCGCTTCAACGCAACCTGCGAATTGATCGCCATACCATCATCAAATATTGTGTCCTCAATGTTCATGGCTCTTTTCCTTGCTCGTCGTGTCGTCCGATTATGGAGAGACGGCCCCGTACCGGCGCCTGTTCTCCTTTAGATTTCAATCTTGTACCTCCCGCTCTGTGCCAGCCTGAATGGATTCATCATCATTTCGTGTCTCCATCCTGGTTCCCGTGTGGCGATACTCATCAAGGCGATTGAGATCGAACGAATCGGTCTCGATCCGGATGTTTGAATACCCTAGATACCCGGTCCAAAACATTTCATTGGGATTTCTCATACAGATTTCGATCATGAGAGCATCGACCGATATGTAGCTGTTGGAGTCGGGGGCAAGAGATCTCATCCCCTCGGGCAACTCGTCCAACAAGATGGCCGATCCATTATCGAGGTCGTCCCCGAATTCATACTCGAACAAGTCAACGTCATAGAACACGGCCATGTGGTCGAAATATTTGATGTAGTTTGGTATTGGCTCTCCATGTTCCAGTATTTGCATGCCTTTGTCGCGGTAGGTTTTCAGCAGGTCAAGGTTATCCAGGTTAACGATTGCTATTGGAGTGAGATCGTAATACTCATCGGAAACATGGGTTTTGAGCAAAAGATACGGCATGTATTCTCCTTTAGTCTTCGTCCCGGCCGGAAAGGAGCGCCAAGACCTGCATTTCGTAGGACTCCTTGCCTTCTTTTTCACGGTAATACAGTTCGATTGCCTTCAGCTTGTCAGACGGGATCTCGCCTATCTCTGCAGGCATCTCGTGCCAGTATTCTTCGACAAACTCGTACAGCTCATCCGTGGCCCTTCCCGCATCTTCACAAGCGAAGAAATTGTGGCCATTGGGGAACTCGATTATCAGAAGGATCACGTCGCGGCGATCTTCAGGTACAAGGCCTTGGATTTCTTTGATGGACAAATCGAGGTCCCTGACAGCCGCAGCTAAATCACCCTGTTCCCAGTTCGATACCACTTGCTTAGCCGCCGCCAGGAGCTTCCCGCAGCCTTTATAAAATTTATCAATCGGGATCTCGCATTCCATCGGAAATACAGGTTTTCCCATTTCGCATTGGTCGAGCGTTAAATGACCTTCTGTTTTTTCCGGTTTCATTTTTCTCTATCCTCGATTTTGAAGTCCCTGATACTTTCGAGTTTGAAAACGTTGGTCCATTCGGCGCCGCAGGCCATACACCAGACATTCTGAGTGACAAACACCCCTTCCTGTTCAAAAGGGCCGCCGTCAATGGAGTAGTCATGGCAGTTGCAACAGCCATCACCTTGCTCCAAGTACATTTCAAGCCGTTTCGGTTTGTCCATCGCCGCTCTCTTTATTCCCAAAAACCACCGGGATCATGGGATCATCTTCCGGAAGGATGATGTCATCGACACTAATGAGCCTAAAGATGTCGTTCCACTCGCTGCCGCAGTCGTAGCATTGGACTGACTGCCATGCTCCCCTGCCTTCCGATTCAATTTTGCCGGCAGAAATATTCCCGCTCCCGCAATTTATGCAGAAGCTTCCACCGGCTTTGATGTACTCCCGCCTTTTCGCCCGGCTAAGCATCTGCCTCTTCCTCCCAGAACTCTTTGGCTTCCGCATAGCTTGCCGCGACCTTTTTGGGATTGACTTCGATGTCGTGCTCTTGAAATTCGATTTTTTCCGAGTCACGATCGACCACCAGGATGTCAGCATTGATGGGGGTGTCGCTGATTACCGAATCCACAAGCCCTTTCCAGACATTGATCACTATTTTGGGCTTCTTTGGCTCATAAGGTATTCGAGGAATCGAGTGATGGGAGTCGGCAACGGTCCAAAGCGTTGTGCCGCTTGCATACTGAGTCTGATATTCGCAATGGCCTAAACCCGCCGTGACCATGTGACGAGCGGCCATGTAGATGTTTTGTATGTAAGGATCTTCATTTCCACAGTCCTCGAGAAATTCCTCAAGGGTGGTGGCCGTTTTATCGGCGGCTTCGTTAATGTCGATCATCGTTTCTCACTCCCGCGAGTTTTGGGTTGGCGCCATCAAGGTCGGTGAAGCTGACTTTTTCATTGCATTCGGGGTGTGCGTACTTAAGGCCGGTCTCTATCCGCCATGGGCACATCCGGTGCTTCAAGCCGCGAATGGCGCAGTGAATACAGGTGGTTTTGCCGTCATCAATCATGCGGCCTCCCTGATGATCTGGTCTATGACCGCCTTGGCCTCGGGTATGACGTAGTCTCCGGGGGACCCGAAAAATCCCCAGCAACTATCAATGACTTCCCCTGCTTGTCGTTCCCCCTTGGTTATCTCGTAGCCGTAGACATTGCCGGTGAGATAATGGTCATATTCCGCGACTTCGGATTGAAGCAGCTTCGTTACCTGATCCAAAATCTTCCGCCTGACTCGCTTCACGCCGTATTCTTTCCGGACATTCTCTTTGGTGACGTAGATGTAGCCGAGCATTCCCCAGTCCCAGCCTTGAGGATCACAAGCCCTGAACCTTTCGCTTTCCGTGCTCATTGTGATTCCGCTGTGATCGAACAGGTACAAAGGCAGGCAGATTGGCTTCTCTTCTTTCAAGTAGTCCATGAATTCCTTTGGACTGCGGAACCTGTGCCTGTCGCCAAGATCATAACGCCGATGGAAGCAAACCATGGTGCCGAGGTGGTCGAATTCCTTACGAGGGTCGGGTATGTCTTCATCAGGAAAGATGTTTATGAAGTGGCCTTTGTATTCTATTGATTCGATGCAGTTCATAGATCATCTCCTCCCGCGACAACTCGACTTAAGAAGATATCGCAAGGGTCTCCCTCACCACCGTGAACGAAGCACCCGAACTTGTCGGCCTCAAAGTCCA
>PLSV01000032.1 GCA_003165235.1 Syntrophobacteraceae bacterium | reverse complement strand
GTACATAATTCGGGGGCCGGTCAGGCCTGGCCTTGCTGAGGTCTCCATAGGTTCTACAGATCACAGCTGCGGTTTGTTTATTCAATATACTCTTTAGCACCTAGAGTGCGCGCCCAAATGAATTTAGCGCCGATTGTCTTACTGTAACTCACACCCCCTAAGTGATGAATATAGGAGTTGCGAACCCATACCGCTCGATACCCTGCCGCTAGAACGCGCCTACAAAGTTCAACCTCATTACCATAATCCGGAAGACTATGGTCAAAACCTCCAATCTGTCCCCATAGCCGACGCCTTATGAATAAAGCAAATCCAGAGACCCAAGGCAAATCTATGAGAATGGTATTTGAGGGTTCAGCGAGCATACGCCTTGCGTATTCATAAATCTGACTGTTATTCAGATAATAGCGCGTTAACTTTGCTAGGGGCATGGTTTGCTGAGTTCCACTATAGCTCGTTGAAGGACCGGATACACCGACATTCGGATCGTCCTCGAATGCTTCAGTTATTGGCCGCCAGCACCAGGGAGTCACCACCGTGTCAGAGTTCAAAAAGCAAATATATGGTCGTGTGGCCAGACTAGCCCCAGCGCCGCAAGCTGCACTGTGGCCCAATGGTTTCATGTGACGAATAAGCATCCAGCCGGTGCAGTGTGAAAAGTCTTCGAGGATTGTTTTGGTTTCTTCGAGTTTTGAGGCATCATCAACCAGAATAATCTCTGCCTTCGGAGCATACTTCTGCAGGCTTAGCAGGCAGCGCTTGGTGACCTCAGGTGCATCATGGACTGGCACAATGATGGACAAAGACGCGCTTGCACGGGCATCCTCTATGGATTGTTGGAACTTTTTTTGGCTTGACAAGCGGCGGCTTACACAGGGAGCTAACATTCGGTCCATTAGTTCTCGCATTGCGTCTTTAACAGAGGGTGGTAATGTACGCCATAAGAACGACGAGTAAACCCATCCTGCGGCACGCTCCAATTGCGCCCAAGAGCGATTGGTGTTTATGGCGTGGAAACTGGAGCCATCACTTTTGTTGGTTAGAATAGTCAAGGAACAATAACCTCTCGAGCAAAGTGTTGCGAAATTATTCCACTGCCTCATGGAGGCATTGAAATTGGGTGTGAATTCCGGTTGATTTCACAGTAGTCTATTTCGGATATGTCTTGCGTATGTTATAAGTAAACTCGGCAAGTGCTTCACGAACATCCTCCGCATGAGATATCCTCTATTGCTACGCTGTGAAACTCCAAATAATCGACTGAATTTCAATTCAAACTCAATACAAAAACGCAAAGGGAGCTTAAACCATATCCCTTGATTAGGGAGTAAAACGCTACTTTCATTTTCCCATCTTCTCTCAAACCAGTGCGTATCGACGCTTGCTTCGGAATGTGTGCTCTTATCGTAGACACCGGCATAAATATTCCCCACGCGTTTTCGGAAATTTTTCATCGAATGGATCGCCACCGCTCTCTCTCTTACTCGCTCAACTTTTCTCATACTTATTGGGTTCCGATCAAGTAATCGGATGACCTCTTCGACTAAATCCGTCACATCTCCTACTTTTAAAGCGTCTGCCGGACTATAACCCTGAATCGGGTTATTCAGCCCAGTCACCAGTTTTCCGCTGAGGAGCGCTTCTGGAAACGCTGTTCCCCCGGTGATCGGAAAGCTATCCACATACACATCTGCTCTCGCCAATGTGTCAAGGTAATGGCTGTGAGCCCTCGTTCCTCCCACAAATTGAATGCTGTTGCCCCAGCGCTCCTTGACCCTGGTCCACCAAGATTCTTTCCCTGTCGGACCCGCAAGTAGGAAGGTAACGTCGTTTCGTTTCTCGAGCACTTTGTCTATCAAATCTGAGAAGTTTATCTCAGTAGGGGCATATTTGTATGAGGAGCCGCCACTGAGAACTGTCTTACGGTGCTTCGTCTCTGTTGGACGATGTGAGTCTAAGGCATCGCCAATAAAGTCTATGGGAATGCCCAAGAAAGAATGGTCTTTCGCTCGGTGCGTTCGCTTGTTTAGCTCAGTTCCGTATCTACTGACTTCGCATACCACTGAAGCGGCGGAAAGGCCGAAACTGAACACATGATCCGCATGGTTATAAAAAAAGATAGTTTTTCCCGATGTCGCGAGTATTCTTGCCGCAATTGCTGTGATAATGTCATCCGGGTGGGTATGCAGAACAATTCGTTCCGCTGAAGCGCAATATGCTAGTATCTCATTGATTAACTCGATCCCGCGGCTCACACACAAATGATAAGGAATCGCCTGATCGTCCAGAGTTGTTCTGCACGCGCTTTCTGCCGCGCGAGTAATTAAGAGCCTATGTTGCGCATCTTCTTTGAAGGCCTTCATCCAATTGAGCACGACCCTCGAGTGACCCCCGGATTCGTAGAGAACGGAAGCGATAAGGACTGTATTACCTTCGCTTTTCGTTAAATCGGGCAAATGGAAATCTTGACTTTGCACGACCTTCTCCTCAACGATGCACTCTAGATCGTTATCTTGGTAGACACCATCGAAGTTTCCCCAGCGAAGTCCACCATAGAATTCGGCCATGTCTAGTAGATGATTCGCATTTTTCTCGGCAATCAGTCGAGAGCGTACCCATTCGATTAGTTGCTCATAGAAATTACGGAAAGTGGGTACCTGGCTTTCGTCGCTGCGTTGATCGGTACCTATGAGGTTACTCATACTTTACCCCGAAGTGTGCTGTGAGTTGGCGCGCTAATGCGCCGATGCGCCCTACCGGGCCGCCCAAGTTGCTCATGTGCGTTA
>PLSV01000255.1 GCA_003165235.1 Syntrophobacteraceae bacterium | reverse complement strand
GAGATTCCCCCGGGCTACTCACCTCGTAATCCTGTGCCGCAGTGAGACCGAAGCCCGCAGGGCTCTTGATCTCCTCGGCAAGCTGACCACAGAACGAGGACTTACTTTGCATCCGGACAAGACCAGACTGGTGAACGTGGGCATTGCCGGAGAAGCCTTTGACTTTCTCGGCTACCATTTCGAGAGGGGCACACGCTGGCCTCGCACAAAAAGTATGAGGAAGCTCAAGGATACCATTCGATCCAAAACCAAGCGCAACAATGGCCGGAGTCTGGCCGCGATCGTCGAAGACGTCAACGGCACTCTGAGAGGCTGGTTTGAATACTTCAAGAACAGTTACAAACCCACCTTTCATATTGTGGACAAATGGGTGCGGAGAAGCCTTCGGAGCATCCTGCGCAAACGCAATCGGCTCCAGGGCATCAGCCGAGGACACGATCATTTTCGCTGGCCCAACGGATTCTTTCGGGTTCATGGACTTTACAGCTTTGTAGAAGCCCATAGAGCTTTGCTCCAGCCCTCATCGAGGTGAACCTCTAACCGGAGAGCCGGATGCGGGAGATCCGCCAGTCCGGTTCGGAGGGAGGGGCGGCGATGAGCCGCTCCTACCCCTATCCCTGAGTTTGACATTTCCGGGAATGCACGAGAGTTTTGCCTGATGGGCCGCTTAAGGCTCAAAGAAAAGGTCAGGCTCTCACGTCGTCATTCCGGCGGAGTTTTTGAGCCGGAATCCAGGTGTCTTTCCGGATTTACATAGAAATCAAAACACTGGACCCCGGCTTAAAACCTGCCGGGGTGACGTATGCAGCGTCCTATCCACAATGGATAGTATGTAACGTGACAACGCCCCAGCCGCTTTGAGCGGCCCAAGGTTTTCCAGGCCTCCGGCTTGGCCGGAGGTAACTGACTACCATGGCGCCGTTATCCTGGATTATGGCGGATTAGCCATAATTGGGTATTCGTTTTTCCCGCCTGCGTTTCATACAGTCTCAACCTTGTCTCAATTCACACGTGTAGAGGATGGATGCAGATTCTTTCAGTGAACCCAAAACCCTTCTTAGATAATCCAATACCCAGCTTGGCTAGGTTTTTGCACAATAGGTTAAAATCGCACTGGTGATTATCCGCCCGGTATTTCACTGCCTTCTAACTATCATCACGTCAAACCCCACAAAAGTTGGCGGAATAAGAGCCTGAGCCGGTTTAGTCTAAATTCTTTCTCGTGATCGGAAAATATTCGAAAGACGCAGCCAGGCGTCAACCGGGAGGTATCCGGTTTTTCTGGAAAAGACCGCTCAACATCTAACTGGAAAACCCGAAAGAGCGCCTTATGGGACAGATCTGTACGGTTAGGAAGAATGCCTGTTTCAATAAGGGAGTGGAGGTTTGCGGCGTCCAGAACGACAAGGAGAGGGTCGTCCTGGAATACAGGGAATTCGTAAAGTGCATTGCCCTAAGGCTCATTTCGCGTCTACCCAACCACATAGCCGTCGATGACATCATAAGCACCGGGGTGCTGGGGCTGATCGACGCACTTGGAAAGTTCGATTCGAGCCGGGGCGTCCCTTTCAAGAATTACGCAAAAATACGCGTCAAAGGGGCGATGCTCGATGAAATCCGCTCGACGGACTGGGTCCCGAAGTCCCTGCGCCAGAAGAACGGGAAACTGGAGAAAGCCCGCGTCGCCCTCGCTCAAAGGCTTGTGCGCGATCCGACCGTGGAGGAAATCGCTTACGAGATGCAGATGAGTATCGAAAAGTTTCACAAACTGCTCGACGAGACAAAAGGCATCTTTTTTTTGCCCGAGAACATCGACGAAGTCATTCGGGCAAACCGGGAATCGCACCTGCTTGCATCCGGTTCGGACGAACTCTTCGACAACGTTTATAGGCATGAAATAGGCAGATGCCTCGCGGAGGCCATAGGCCGGCTGGCGGAAAAAACACAGCTCGTTATTTCGCTCTTCTACTACGAAGAGCTGACGATGACAGAGATCGGGAAAACCCTCGGATATACCGAATCCAGGATTTCGCAGATTCACAAAAAGGCCATTATCAAACTAAAGACATTGCTCGCCAAAAAGCTCAGACCCGACGATCTGCCCGGGATTTAGTTCCCATGGACAACTTCGGGCGCTAAGCCCAGGCGGACGCATCTGCGCCGGGTGGCGGAGATGAGGTAAGGCATTAAGGGGCATCGATCACGGATAGCAGCAAGGACCGGTCGTGACCGTTCGTGAGATCCTGGGGCGCGAGAATGGAACTACGACCGGGAGTTGCCTTCACACTGTGAGCGGTTCGGCCCAAGAGGCGATCCAGGTTTGCGAGCAGGTGATGGTGAAATCACACTCAGATTCACACTCAAAAAGGAAAGGGCTGCTGCGGCTAATCGGCAACCCCAACCTAAACAGTTAAAAGCATTGAGAAACATGGAGCCGGCGATGGGATTTGAACCCGCGGCCTGCTGATTACGAATCACAACCTCCGTGCTTCACGAACTCCTCATCAGTACGTAAGTTACGGAAATGACTCGATTTGAATTTTCCACATTTTAGCAGATTTTCCACATTTTAGCAGGTTTTGGAAAGATTTTCTCACACGGATTCTCACACGGAAAACCTGCCTCTTGGTGGCGCCCCGTCTGGCGTCGCCGCCGTGGAATGTCATGGATCAGTGGGGTTTCCAGCCAAAGATGCCCCGCCTGATCGCTCCAATATTATTTCTTCGCTTCCTCATTTCCTCACTCGACAATCTGGGCGCTCACTGAGCAGTGCTCCCAGGAGCACTGCATGGAGGCATTCACTCCATCCCTGGCTGCTCCATCCTTGCGTCCCAATAGCCGTTACAGTATCATCCCTCATTATGAACTCAAAAAGCCCCAGTGATGAACCCGTTAAGTGGGAACTGGAACCAGTCAGCCGAGTCCTTCGGGAGTGTTTAAAATCGCTCAGTAAAGAAGAACTGCAACTTCAATTGAAATTACTTAAAAAGATCAAAGGAAGTTACCGACTGGACCTGGAATCAATCCATCTGGCCCTCGAAGTCAACAAAAAGGGCGGATGCGAAATTGTGTATCCGCTTTTGTATCGACTTGTTGGAAAAGAAAGTCTCGATGAATGGCTTAAAAATCCAGCGGTAGCCAAACAGAAAATCAAGGGGACGAAGGACCGGATTGCAGAGGTCGAGCAGCTTATTTCGCTTTTGAAGGCGAAACTAGGATCACTTTCCCCAAAGGCTCAATGATGAGCTGGGCCTTACTTCTCAAACTGGATGAATAAAAAATGGAAGGTCTCGATCAAATTGCACAAACATGGATGGTAATCTTCGGATGTGCCGCGATCTGGTTGCTTGGCCGGCGCGAAGAATGGCGCAGGTGGGGCTATGTTACCGGACTGGTCAGCCAACCCGCATGGCTTTTCTCAGGCTTTTATCATCACCGGTGGGGACCGTCCTGATAAGTTGCTGGTACACGTATTCCTGTGATTCAGGGCGTGCGGAATTTCCGGATAAGGCCCGAAGTGGGCTAAAGAAAACCGTCCGGTCATGGGCCGGACCCCCATATCGGCTTGCGCCTCATGCGCAACAGAAAGGTGGCGGGCCTCTTAACGATGACGGAAACAAACTCGAACTCCTCTTTGGTCTTTCGCGATATCTCTCCACATACGTCCTCCGCGCTTATGCAGAGGATCTCGATGTATTCGCGCATACGTCCCTGCCTTTCGTTTAAGCCATCTTCGTGAAAGATACTCATCCCCGGTGATCGAAGATAGAGCCGCTTTATCTTTAATTCTCACGTTACCCATTAAAGAACTTCTTCGAAGTAGGGCCTTCCCTATTCCCTTCATTTTGTGTTTGATAGCTATGATAGCGTTTGCTCCCTTAGTGGCTAAAATAAATTAGGAGGCGACACGATGGCTACAGCGTACACGATCCGCGATTTCCCGGAAGATCTCCACAGGAGGGCAAAGGCAAAGGCTGCATTGGAGGGGATTTCCCTTCGAGAACTAATCCTGAAATCCCTTCAAGCGTATGTGGAAAGGGCCGACCAGCAAAGCTATCCGATCAGCATTGAGTTTGAAGGTAAAACTTATTCGGCCGCTTACACTCTAGAATCCGGTGTAGTTACCGTGTCATCTTTCTATGGATCGGCGTCAACCCTGCTGGGTGGGTCAGGCGCCCTGACCGTTGCCAGAATACTTCTCTATGAAATACTGAGCGGAGCAAAGGGACGTGACGAGAAAATGGAGAACTGAGTGAAGGAAATCTCCGGAAGAACGAAGAAAAACGGCGACCTGCCAGGCTCCATCTACTTGTGTGGAACCGTGTGCTGGATCAAGTATTACAGGAACGGCTAGCCTCACCGGGAAAGCGCCAGGACCGGCGATTACGAACCAGTTTTTCATGTCCCTTCGGGACACCCTGAAACCATGAAAAGACCCATAGGATGGGTGGAGCGAAGCGCAACCCATCAGTCCTTTTCGTAGCAGGGCGGCCTAAGGAACTTTTCGTAACAGGGATGAAT
>PLSV01000084.1 GCA_003165235.1 Syntrophobacteraceae bacterium | reverse complement strand
CAGGGAGATCACGTGATCTCCCTGCTTGAACAATCCGTGTTTCAGCAGGTTTGAGGATTGGGCAATCCGGACAGTCTTCGAGCACCCAACCGGATGCCGCCGGGGAAGAGTGACTCCAATGCCCCCAGACTCATGCCCGTGCCCTGTTTCAGGTGGCGATTCATTGGAGAGCGTCCATTATAGATGAAGTATTCCCTGAAAAAGCGCAACACCTTCCAGTGGGTCTCTGTCAGGTCTTCAATGCCGCTCTCCCGAGCGAGAATTGCAGCAATTTCCTCGGTCCAGTCTCCGGCATCCCAGAAAAAGCCTTCGGCGTCAAAGCTGATCTCTCGACCGGCAAGCACTCGGACCTGCCAGCCGAGAGCCGAAATCCGTTTTTCCCGTTCTTCGGGGGTGCTCATCGCCGTCTTTTAATCCATGCCGTCACTTGGAGTTCGCCAAAGCGGCCTTGACTCTATCGGGAGTGGCCGGCAACCGGGTGACCCACGCACCGCATGCATCCCTGATAGCGTTATTAACCGCTGGAGCGGTGGATGTCATGGACATTTCTCCCACCCCCGTCGCACCCAAGGTTCCATGCGTCCGTGGAGTTTCACAGATTATAGTGTCAATAGCGAAAGACGTTCTCATTGTTGGGAACTTGAACGTAACCCAATCCCTGGTGTCTCCCACGATATACTGTTCCCGGAGGGCATACCCCACACCCATATCTGCGCCGCCTTCCAGTTGGCCGATGGCGTTGAGGGGGTTAATGATCGTGCCGGCATCCATCGCAACAGTCATTTTGAGCAGTTTTACCTCGCCCGTCTCCGTGTTCACCTCCACCTCGGCCATCTGAATACAGTGAACGTTAGACTCAAAGGAGGGGCCGAGGCCTGTTTCAGGACTCAGGGCCTGTGCATCAATGATTCTCTTTTCACCCTGGTATCGGGTGGGCTTGCCTGCGTCTTTCAGTGCGTTATAGGTCTTTGCTCCGACCTCGTCCATAGCCTGCTTCAACTTTTTGAACGCCTCGACCGCTGCGCCTCCAACCACATAGGTAATCCGGCTGCCGGAAGCCGGGCCGGTAGCTGCGGTCCTATCCGTCTCACGGCTGACGAGTCGAATTCTATCGAGCGGCAGCTCCAAGACTTGCGCGGCCAATTGGGTGAACATCGAGTCATTGCCTTCACCAGGGTCGGCCGCTGCCGCGTAAACCGTAACGCAATCGTCAGGGTCCAGTTCAACGAAAGCCATGGCTTTGTCAGTGGGCCGGCCTATGCCGTAAGCCGTAGCGCCCAGCCCCACTCCACGCCGAATATGGCCATTCTTATGATTTGCAGCTTCCTTTTTGGCGCGCTCATAGGCGGGTCTTATGGCCTCGCAAAGTCCGGGGAAAGGCCACTGCTCCGGGATATGCCCCGTGGCCGTGGTCTCTCCAGGCTTAACAGAGTTGAGCAACCGGAATTCCAGGGGATCCATATTCAGCTTTCCGGCCAGCATGTCCATTGCGCATTCCAGAGCGAAATGGGTCTGAGGCGCTCCGGCGCCTCGCGCGGCGGAGGCCCATGGATTGTTAGTATAGACCAGCTTCGCCGCTCCTCTGATGTGCGGAATATAATAGGAGCTGGAAAGCATATAGTACGATCTCTGTACGGTGATTTTACCGTTGGATTCATAGGCGCCGTTGTCGACGACGAAATCGATTGCAAGCGCAGTCAGTTTCCCATTGGCGTCGGCCCCGAGTTTCAGGTCCATATCATAGGAAAAGCACTTGCTGGTAATCAGTATGGATTCTTCCAGGCTCGGCACATACCGTACGGGCCGTTTAAAATGAAGCGCCGCAGCGCCGGCGATGCCTTCCGTGATGATTTCCACCTTTATGCCGAACTGTCCGCCCGAGTAGGGTTCTTCATACCGAATGTTCTCATATCCCAACGCCTGTTGGAGTACGGCCAGGTGTGCGTGGATATTTATGCTCCGCCCGATAATAACCAACACGGGCTCCTCACCTTCATCCCCGTCTTCAAGAAAAGCCACGCTCACTTCAGGCTCCAGGGGAGCTTGATGGTTGATCTGGGTTTGGAAGTTGCTTTCAACGACCACGGCGGACGCGGCGAGCGCCCTGTCCGCATCTCCTTTAATGAGAGGCCACGTGAAGCAGACATTGGGACGGTCCTCATGAACCCGGATCGCACTATCTTCCATGGCTTCTTTGGGAGATGTCATGACAGGGAGCGGTTCATAGTCCACTTTCACGGCTTTAACGGCGGCCAGCGCCTGATCGCGGGTTTTTGCGGCGACTACGGCCACGGCGTCTCCAATTTGGCGCACCTTATCGCCACAAATCAGCGGCCGGTCGGCGACAGAAAGTTTCAAAACATTCGTGCCCTTGATGTCTTTGGCCGTGAGCACCCCCAAGACGCCCGGCATACTTTCCGCTTCCGAGGGGTCGATCTTCCTGATGAGGGCATGTTGATAGGGGCTTCGAACCACCGCCACCTCGATAGCCTCCGGCAGTTTTATGTCGGCGCTGAATTCGGCCACGCCACACGCTTTGAGCATAGCCGAAGGCCGGGGGTGAGAGACTCCCAGCTTGGGACCGTCGGGTTTGGGTCGTATCTCATCCGGCGTGGTCTCACCTCGAAGAAACCGGCCCGCCAGTTTGACGGCTTCAATGATCCTGAAATACCCCGTACAACGACACAGGTTTCGGCGGAATGCTCTTTTGATATCCTCTGCATCGGGGTTTGGGTTGGCGTCCAGTAGCGCCTTGGCCGCCATGATCATGCCGGGCGTGCAAAATCCGCACTGGATCGCTCCCGATAACACAAACGCCTCCTGGATCAGATGAGGGTTATCCGGCGTTCCCAACCCCTCCACAGTGATTATGTCGGCCCCTTCGAGGTCAATCACTTTGAGCAAACATGAGAGAACAGCCTTCCCGTTCACAATGACCATGCACGCCCCGCACTGTCCCTTGCGATCGCATGATTGCTTTGCACCCGTGAGATTGTAGACGTCGCGGAGCAGATCGATCAGCATCAAGTCTCGATGGGCTAGAATTTGTCTCAACCGCCCGTTCACCGTTAGACAGATTTTTTTCATGATTTCCTCCGTTGCTCATCGTGCCGGATCTTGGGAAAACTGCACGTGGCAGGATTTGCCGGCTGTTGGATGGCCGGGCGATTTGCCGGATATCAATGGGGTGGTATCCCGCAGGTTAACCGGAGCCATTATCGGTTCATCAAGCATAGACAGAGAGGGGCATGGTTGAAGAGTTTCTCCCCGCTGCCAGCGCTTCTTCTCATCCATGTAATCCGCTATCTCTTTTCTTCTTCTCTCTTGAGGATCTCTTCCAGAATCGGCAACAGATACGTCTTGAACAGCTCATAATTCTCACTAATAGGAAAATGTCCCAGGTTCTCCATCTCTTTGTAGTAGCTGCCCTTCACCGTATCTGCGAGCAGCCTGGTGTCGGATGGCTTGGTAGCCGGGTCATATACGCCGGTGAGAAGATAGAGCATGCATTTACTGACATCGATCTTATCAGCCTTACCGGTCAGGTCATGGTCGTGGTTATAGTAATTGATGTCACCCGCGAACACACCTGGACCACTCTTGTCGTAACACCAGGTGATCTCCTTGCGCATTTCAACCGCAGTCGTGGGTGAAAGAGTCATATCCATAGACCCGCCCAGGGCTTCTTTGCCGATAAAGGGATTGTCGAACATCTCAAAATAGGCGTCGTTGGCGGAATGTTTGGAATGCTGTGCGGCTGTCACCATAGAAGCCTCGAGGCCGATGAGAGCGCAATATTTTTCGGGGCAAGCATAGGCAAGATCCGCCGCCAGGTGTCCTCCCATGGAAGATCCCATGTAGGCCGGGCGATCCAACCCGAAGGTTTCGATAAATACATCCAGGAATTTAATGAGAAAGCCCAGCGTCAGCAAATAGCGTTCCTTCCACCACTCGTGATGGAAAGGCGGCAGACTCTTGCCATGATAGGGAAGATCATAAACCATGCAGCGGAAGTTCTTTGTCACGTCCGGATCGTTGAGCAGTCTTCTATACTGAAGCCCCTCGGAACCTGCGGTGTGCTGGAGCAGAAGAGGAATACCTTCACCTGCTTCTTCATAATAAATTCTATACTCAATTCCATCGACGGTCAGATGAACATAGCCACCCTTGATAGGTTCAAATTTAGCCATTATTCCTCTCCTCCGTTGTAGTATGCGCGGAGCAAAACAAGAAACCGGTTGAGCATCGGGAACTGGATAACGGCGTCGCCCTGGCTCAGCTTCATGTCATGATAAAACATTGCGGGTCGAAAAGAGTTGTATCCGGGCTTAGGAACAGGCTTGAGCATTTCTTCCCATGTTTCCAGCGGGCCGACGGTCCAGCAGGTTGCCGGAGAATCCTCGGACACGTTTTCCTCAAAACCGTCGATTTTTCCGTCTTTGAACCGAATAAGGTAAATTTTCTCTCCAAAGCCCAGCTTATAGGATCCTGTCCAGTACCTGATGTGGCGGACAAATTCATAGTCCTGTCGGCAAATTTCAAGAAATTCGTTCATATTAATTTCGCGCATTATTTCATTCTCCTTTCAAAAACCCGATATTCCGGCGGCAAAGGAAATTTTTGCGTGTTCTCCGCTCTGCGCCATCGAGGCAGGACAGCAGCAAGCCCCCAAAAAGCTCCCTGCTGCGCCCGATGTTGTATAGTTATATAGATGTATAGTACTAGATACATATTGTGGCGCCAAGGTCTTTTTTGTCAATAAGAAAATTCATCCCGCCGGCCCGGACCCAAGCCCAAAGATATCAAATATAATAGTAATTTCTACAGATTTCCTTCGGAAAAATGACGGCGACGCCTGCTAACCGGCATCGGGTTTCCTCGCGGCGACAGGCAGCGTGTCAAAGATTTGCGACTCAGACTCCAGGGGGGATATTTTGTATTGACATACTTATATAGTCATCTATACTACCATACACACTTTGGATTGGAGATGTTTTTCCAGCCTGGAGCCGACAGAGGATGATCGGGCTTGAAGGATGATTGGAACGGTTGGGGGAATGAGCATGAATGAAGAAGGTTTTCAAGACGAAGAGGAAGAGCAGACGGAGAATGCCTCTCCTGTTTTAGAACAGAATCAGGAGGAGAATTTCGGAGGACCAAAACGGGCGAAGAGGAGGTTCCATATCGAAGTGTTCAGAGCGTGGTGCAAATCCTGTGGCATCTGCGCCGCTTTTTGTCCGCGACATTGCATCGAGTTGGATGACACGGGTTCACCTTTTGTGGCCGCTCTCGACAGTTGCAGCGGATGCGGATGGTGCGAGCTTCATTGTCCGGATTTCGCCATCAGTGTGCAGCAGGAGAGCGGCAATGAGAATCAAGAATGTCCGCAAGAAAAGACAGGTTGAGCGAGGAGGAAAGAAAGTGAGCGCCAAAAAGAGTCCGGGACGTCAAGTCCTGCTCCAGGGCAACGAAGCTATTGTGGAAGGCGCCCTGGCGGCAGGATGCAGGTTCTTTGCCGGCTACCCCATAACACCCGCAACGGAAATCAGTGAAATTATGGCTCATCGACTGCCGTCCGTTGGTGGAACCTTCATCCAGATGGAGGACGAAATAGCCAGCATGGGAGCTATAGTGGGCGCCTCCATGGCCGGAGCTAAAGCGATGAGCGCAACAAGCGGCCCAGGTTTCTCGCTCATGCAGGAAAATCTTGGATATGCCTGCGCTACGGAGGTTCCCTGTGTCCTTGTCAATGTGATGCGTGGAGGCCCGAGCACGGGACTCCCGACAAATGTGAGCCAGGGAGATGTCATGCAGGCTCGATGGGGCACCCATGGAGACCATCCTATTATAGTGCTCGCCGTCTCCACCACGCGCGATTGCTTCGATATCACAGTGAAAGCCTTCAACCTCTCCGAAAAGTACCGCACCCCTGTGGTCATCCTGGCGGATGAAGTGGTGGCCCACACGCGTGAGAAGATCAGCCTGCCGCATCCCGAAGAGATAGAGGTGGTGGAGCGCATCAGGCCAACCATGCCGCCGGAATGGTACGTTCCTTATGAAGATAACAGTAGGGGCGTTCCTCCCATGGGCATATTAGGGGACGGGTACCGCTATCATGTAACGGGCCTCGTTCACGACGTTCGCGGCTTTCCCACCCAGCGTCAAGACGAGATCGTTCCCTTTATCAACCGGCTCTTCCGCAAAATCAACCAGCACTTCCTCGATATCCTGTATGCAGACTTTGAGAGTGTGGAGGACGCGGAAATCATTGTGATCGCCTATGGATCAGTCGCAAGGTCAGCGCGCCGTGCGGTTCGGGACGCACGCGCCAAAGGGGTCAAAGCGGGCCTCGCTCAACTCATCACCTTATGGCCGTTCCCGAGGCAGATTCTGGAGCCTCTCTTGCGCAAAGCACGGGTGGTGCTGGTTCCGGAATTGAACCTTGGACAGGTGTCACGCGAGGTTAAGCGCATCAACCAGGGCATGACCCGCGTGGAGACGCTTCAACGGATTGACGGGAACCTCATTAGGCCTGAGGAAATCCTCGTGCGGATTATGAAGAGCTAGCCTGGATTTCCACGGAGGAT
>PLSV01000099.1 GCA_003165235.1 Syntrophobacteraceae bacterium | reverse complement strand
TACACAAAAGATTTTACACTACCTTATCAAGCAGTTGAACCCTTGCGCAAGCCTCTTTTCAGCCTCATTGCGAAGAGCGGTTGCCGGCCTTTGCTCCAGGATCTTATCTGCCATGATGTCCTCTATCGGTAATGTCTTCCATGGCGAGCAAAATAAGACTGGGCTTTCCACTCTGTTGCTTCATCATTCGGGCGTTAAGAACCATTCTCCTGTGCCCTATATTTGGAAAGTCATGCTCCACCTCAAAGTCGTCGAAAGAAGACTTCTCCGGGATAATCTTTTCGAGGAGTTCCCGAAGCCTTGGGATGTCCCACTGGCCGTTACCAAGGCTAAAAATGTGCACCCCTTCGGTCTTCTCGCTAGTGATCTTAAAATTCCTGTAAAAAATCTTATTGGCCGATACGACCTTGAGGTTACCGTCGAGAACGAGCAGCGCCTCCCGTATTGTGTCGATGATCGTTTCGGCAAAAGCTCTGGCATCGTGTGCAATTTTCTCCACCTCTTTAAGAGCGGTAATATCGACAAACGAAACAACGACACCGTCGATCACGTTCTCCGCGGTTCTATAGGGGAGCGTGCGAATGGAAAACCAGGTCCCCTCCTTGTTCTGCACCTCTGCTTCACTGTGCTGCAGCGTCTTCAGCACATTCCTGACGCTGGCCGTAAGGTCATAGTCTGAAAGCTTTGACGTGATATCGCTTATCGGCCGCCCCACATCCGAGGTAATAAGATTGAAAATATCGGTCAGAGCCGGAGTGAAGCGCCTGATATTTAACCGGGTATCCAGAAAGACCGTCCCTATTGCTGTGGAGGAGTATAGATTCTCCACATCGTTGCTGAGTTCCGAGAGCTGAATGACCTTGCTCTGGAGCTGCGAATTCATGTTCACCATTTCCTCCCTGGAGGTTTCCAACTCTTCGTTGGTGCTCGTCAATTCCTCATTGGCGGACTGCATCTCCTCGTTGGTTGACCTGAGTTCCTCATTCGCGGTCTGGAGTTCTTCGATGGTGACCCGAAGGTATTCCTTCGTCGCCTGAAGCTCGTTTTCAAGGATCAGTATGCGCGGGTCTGTCTCGGAGGACTCCTCCGGCTCCGTATCCCCTTTGGCGATTTTACCCGGATGGGGCTTTTCCTCGAAGGAGACCATGATCAGTTCCTGTTTAACGCCCGGCTCCCTTACAAGCTGTACGATCACATCGACGCTAAAAATCCCGGAGTTGTCGTCCGGGGCAACCTGCACTCCTTCACACACTACCCTGGTCTTTTGCCGGACGGCTTTGCCAAGGGCCGATGCCAGCTTGGCCTGCAACTCCCTGCGGGCCATCTTAAGGATGTTGAGTGTCGGTTTTCCGCTCGGCTGAACCAGATACTTGTCGGTTGATCCCTGAAAGTAGAGAATGTTGTAGTGATCGTCGAGAAATACGCATGGAGGAGAGTATTGCGCAATGATCTGCTTTTCGGCCAGTTCACGGATATCGATCTCTGCTTGTGTGCTCTTCTTTTCCACCCAGTCAGCCAGCAGAGTGACGAATTGCGGAGGAGGGAGAGAAGGGAGAGGAGGCATTGAAGATCTCTGCACGGTGGGACCCTTGCGCTCATATATATTCCATCTCGAATCGACTGGTGAGAAAAGATCGCTGAACTTCCCGATACTCTCGGAGGAACCCAGGAACAAGAATCCATCCTGGTTCAGGGCATAGTAGAAGATCGGAAAGATTTTCTGCTGCAGAGATGTATCGAGATAAATCAGAAGATTTCTACAACTGATGAGGTCGAGTTTGGAAAACGGCGGATCTGCTATGAGGTTCTGGAGGGCGTAGACGATCATTGCGCGAATTGTTTTGGATGCTCTGTATCCTTTGCCTTCTTCTTTTACAAAATACTTCTCCAGCAACTCTGCCGGGACATCGGCAACAATATTTCCCGTGTATTTACCCGCGCGGGCATACTCGATCGCATCCGGGTCAAGGTCCGTTGCGAAGATCTGAACATCGGAATGCCTGTTCGACTTACTTACTGCTTCCTCCATGAGTATGGCAATAGAGACAGCTTCCTCACCGGTGGAACAACCTGGAACCCAGATGCGCAAAGGAGCATCCACCTGCTTTTGCTCCAGCAGGCGCGGGATGACTCTCTTTGCCAAAATCTCAAAAGCCTGGGGGTCCCTGAAGAAACTGGTCACCCCGATGAGCAGGTCCCTAAAGAGTACATGCACTTCCGCCTGTCTTTCGGTCAGGAAACGGAAATAGGCTCCCATGTCGTCTAATTGATGCACGGCCATACGCCGCTCAATTCTTCGAGAGACAGTAGACCGCTTATAATGCGTAAAATCTACGCCTGCACTGGAACGAATCAACATGAGGATTTTCTGAAAAAACGCATCCTTCTTATCTTCAACAATGAGGTTGCTTTTTACACGATCTTTGACGTAAGGGTGTTTGACGTAGGCAATAAGTTCTTTCGACATCTTTTCAGCCGGCAATACGAGATCCACAAGCCCTGTCTCAATGGCGCTTTGAGGCATTCCGGCATATTTTGCCTGATGCTCTTCCTGAGCCATGGACATACCGCCCTTTTCCTTGATAGCCTTTAAACCAAGGGTTCCGTCGGATCCTGTCCCTGAAAGAATGACACAAATGGCCCTCTCGGCGTGATCTTCGGCAAGCGAGCGGAAGAAGTAGTCAATGGGCAGCCGGAATCCCTCGCGCGACGCCGAATCTGTGAGCTGGAAAACGGAATTGAAGAGAGCCGTTTCTTTATCCGGCACATTGAGATAGACACGGTTGGGCTCTATCCTCATCCCATCCTCGATTTGAGTAACCTTCATCGGTGTTATCCTTTGAAGGATCTCCGCCATCAGGCTTTTGTGTTTTGGGCTGAGATGCTGAATGACAACAAAGGCCATCCCGGTATCAAGGGGCATAGGGGCCAGGAAAGCTTCCAGGGCCTCCAGGCCGCCGGCAGATGCGCCTATACCGACAACAGGAAAATCCACCGGCGCATCTCCTTTTGGGCTAATCTTCTTTCGTGGTCCGGATGTGGTCATAAGTTTTTCCTCAGCATGGGGGAAATTTTCTTTAGCTGCTGTAATACTTTATCATATAATCATCGCACAAGAAGCTGGCTCAGTCCATGCCAACTGATGATGATTTGATCCTTGAAAAGCTTGGCTGACGATGTGATTCAGCAAGAAGTCAGGGCCCTTCCATCCATCCAGTTGTCTCGATTAGTACAAGGGTCCCTGAAATTCCTCAAAAACCCGAAGGAGAATCGATATTGGACAAGAAAAGTCAGGACAGCAACGCCATTTTACGCAGTGAAGCCGAAGTGAAACTGAAAGATTGGAATCTGCCGGACGACGTCCCCACAGAAGACGCCAAGCGTCTCATTCAGGAGTTGCGGGTTCATCAGATCGAGCTTGAGATGCAAAATGAAGAACTCCGCAAAACCCAGACAGAGCTTGAGGAATCCAGCAGCCAATATGCCGACCTCTATGACTTCGCCCCCGTTGGATACGTCACTCTCGATGAGCAGTGCCTGATCTGGGAAGCCAATCTTACCGCCGCGAGCCAGTTGGGCGCTGAAAGAGCACGTCTAGGCAAGAGCATTTTTCCTTCTTACGTTTGCGAGCAGGATAAGGAAAGATCTCGTCTATACATCGCGAGGGTCTTCAAGACAAGGGAGCGGCAGACCTGTGAGGTGAGGCTGAGGGCAAGAGGCAGCGACGAATTCTACGTGCGGCTTGAGAGTATATTCATTGAGGATAAACACGGCACGGGCCGGTGCAGAACGTCAATTATCGACATCTCCCGCTCCAAGATTGCTGAGCAAAAGTTGCAGCGGGTTCATGACGAGTTGGAAAGAAGGGTGGAGGAACGCACGGCCGAACTCAGTGATAGCGAAAGGAAGTATAGAAAGCTCTCACAGCAATTCCAGACTCTCCTTAATGCTATCAGCGATACGTTGATCCTGCTCTCTCCCGAAATGGAAATATTGTGGACAAACCATGCAAATGTTTTGGAGTTGAATGAGACGTTATCCGATGCGGTAGGGCAATACTGTTATAAATTATTACACGACCGTTCTGCCCCCTCTGAGGACTGCCCGGTAACAAGATGTTTCGATACGGCTGANNTGGCGATGCAGGCAGAAGCGATGCATGCAGGTCATATGGCCGCACTGGGGGAGTTGGCCGCTGGAGTTGCCCATGAAATCAATAATCCCATCACCGGCATCATAAACTATGGTCAAATACTGATAAATGAGTGCAGTCCTGAGAGCACGGAAAAGGACATTGGAGAGCGCATCGTGAAGGAAGGCGAGCGTATCGGCCGTATTGTAAAGACCCTCCTCTCCTATGCGCGCGGTGTGCGGCAAGAGAAAAAGCCCACTCGCGTCTCTGCCGTTCTTGAAGAATCCATTATTCTAACCCAGGCGCAAATCCGGAAGGAGGGTATCGATCTAAAAATAGATCTTCCCGACGACCTTCCTGAAGTGGATGCCAACCTTCAGCAGATCCAGCAGTGTTTTATAAATATCATAAACAACGCGCGCTACGCCTTAAACGAGAAGTATCCTGGAAGGGATAAAAATAAGCGCTTCGAGATCACCGGCGAGAAAGTGACTATCAGCGACCGCCCGTATGTGCGGGTTGTATTTTACGATCAAGGAGTCGGAATTTCCGCCCATGAGCTCTCCATGCTGACGAAGCCGTTCTTTTCCACTAAGCCGTTCGGGAAAGGGACCGGCCTTGGGTTGAACATCACTCAAAGAATCATCGCAGATCATGGCGGGCAGCTCAGCTTCGAGAGCGCCAAAGGGGAATTTACCAGGGTCATAATCGATTTACCGGCTAATCGAAGAGGTGAAGGGGCGGGGGAATGAGTGCGAGAATTATTGTAATCGATGATGAGGAATCGATCATGTTTACCTTCGAAAGGTTCCTCATGGCCATGGGGCATATTGCACAGCACTCCTTCATAATCCGAATATTCCGTTTCAGGTGATCGGATGTTGATCCAACCCTGGCGACTTGCCTGGGATATGCTTCCCCCGCTGAGAACTAACTCCATCCTGCCGCTGTACGTAACAAATCTTTTAAGCAGTCGTCCGCTCAAGTTCAGAGGCAGTCCATAGATCTTGCCAGAAGATGGAATCTAAGCGGAGGGACCTCTCAGAGAAACTATGATCCGAATGTGCTAAACTTTTGAGTCCTCACGAATTCAATGGTCAGGGCAAGAATAGTGAGTCGGAGGTATTGTCAATTATGAGGCGGGATTGCGGGAATGGTCCCATAAAAATGAAAAGGACCGGCCGCCAATTCATTCCCGCGAGCAGTCCCTTTAGTCCTTATCAGTTTCAAGAATTGGTTGTAGGCCTGTTGGAAACAATGTGGCGCTGAACTCGTTTGAGCTTCTCCAAATGAAAGGAAACAATCCGGACCAGAATGCAAAAATATATCATTGGTTCCGACGCAGGCGGCTAATTTCCGAACGGACGCCTCTCGCACAATCCGGACAAATCCCATGAGTTACTTTGATCTCACCCGCAGGATCTCCAAACTCGACCCAGAGCCCGTTATCATTTTTCACCTTTTTGCACCATGCGCACATACAGATTAGAGAACTTGAATAATGCATCACCTAGACCCTCTGCGAATGCTGAGCCTAATTTTGGGGCGGATTCCACCCGGAAAAACTCCATGGGCAACCCCATAGACCTCAAGATCATACTATTTCGCAATCTAACACGCAAGTAAAACGTCAATGAGACTGATTCCCCCAGTTTCCAAGAAAAAGAGCGGGGTCAAACCTACACTCTTCACGCCCCAAGCTCTAACTCAACCATTTAAACAGGCTTGGCGCAGGTTGCTTCCGCAACCCGACTGTTCCGCCCGACATTGTCAAGAGTGTAGGTGTGACCCCATTCCTTTCTCCATTCCTTTCTCATCTTCCTTGCGCCGCTTGTTCACATTGGTGAAATCGCCCGCCGATTTCGCTTCGATCAACAACGGGAAATCCCCGGATTCGGCTGTTTTCGGCATGACCACGGCGTCAATAGGAATGTTGACGGTTTTTCCCGCGCTTTCCTGTTCAATTGTAACATTCATACGGAAGGCGAATGTGCCCGGACCCATGGCGTTGAACTTTGTCGCGTCGCCAAGGGGGAAGCTGCTGATAGCTCCTGGCTTTCAGCCATGCCGCAATGCCTGCAAGCTGCCGTTTCTCCTGGCCGTTGCGTATGATCGGATTCGCCACGGAACCGCAAAGCCGGTCAGCGATAATCGTTGCCGCGCGATAAATCTCTCACCTGGTTGGTTTCTGTTCTCCATTAAGCCACACAAAAATATCGGGATCAGCTATTTTTTCGATGACCAGGCTAATCTGTTCGATCTGGTTCTCAAGCTCCTGCTCTGACATGCGCGGCGGCAGTTTTCCCTCTTCCATAAGGATTGCGGTCCTGATGTCGGTCAGGTTTCCGGTGGCCTTAAGCGTTTGCTCAACAGTTTTTGTGGTCCGAATTCGCGTGTTGCGGAAAGCCTCTGGCGCGAAATTAATGAACCATTCATTGTACATGTCAACAGAACCGGCAGTGCCTGCCTTCCACAAATGCGGCTTATCCCGGTTGACCCCCATAATCAGCGATCCATCCTCCATGATCATTTATACCAGCTTTTCAAGTCCTGAAACACGTAATTGGGCTTTAGATGCTGAGATTTGTGCGGCATGGGCCATCGTTTTAGTCGCCAAAATTGCCATAATTTTCAACTATCGGGTGCGCGTTTGCCGAAGACTCCAAGTCACCTCTTTGTATTTTCGCTGCCGAGTCTTGCCGCCTTTTGGAGGTCCTCGGTCTCCTGCCTGTGGTTGTCGAGTTTGCCATAGGCCAAGCCTCGGCCGTTATAGGCCTCAGCATCAAGATCAATTTGCGAGTTAGGGGGAATTTGAAAATTACTGCGTTCTTGCCGCGGTGGGGCGACTACCTTGTAAATATGACTGTTCTTAAATGAAAACAGCCGCTGCAGAGTCGGGCTTTGTTCGAATATATCTGTCTTTAGGTCCATGACCAGGCAGTGGGTGACACCGAGATAGCTGAGGACATCCGAGCCAGGATCGATTTCCACTGCGAAAAGGTCAGGGGCGAAGATGGCAAAAGCAACGTGGGGGCCGCTGTGTGCAACGAAAACTGCGGATCCGTAACGATTGTAGGCTTCAGCCGCCTCCTGCAGGGGATCCAGCTTGTTCCACAACTTGAGCTGCGGATACGGATAGAGCCCGTCCAGGGCATTCACGCCAAGTATCCGAAAGATGTTAGATCTTAAAAAATAGGGTGAGAACGTCACCCAACGAGAGGCGCCTCCTTCGCGCGCGTCGATATCCAGAATCATACGGGATAGAGGACTTTCCATGAAGCTCTCCGATCCGCCTCTCACAAGCGGGTTAAACCACCCGGCGCCAAAAACCGACAAGGCGGCCAGCACTGCGAGCGCCGTTTTACTGTATCCGGCACATAGCAGGAAATAGGATGCAGAGGCCACAGCCAGGGATGCAGCGATCAGGTACGGCAGGGAGGCTACCGGCCATTTCGCGAAAAGATGCGCGGCCGATAAGATTAGCAGGATGCCCCATCCGGTGATTACAACGAGTCTGATTCTTTTGGACAACTCAAAATATATTGTATTAGAGAGCATGGCGACCAATAACACCGTGTTGGCGATGCCCAGTCCCATAAGTTCGCGATAAGACGGCGTTCTGCTGAAGCCGCTGTACTTGCTGAGCCATTCGGGAAATCCGAGAAACATATAGACCAGAATGAGTATTATATAGCCGCCGATCATTACGGATAAGGGATCGGCGGCTTTCCTGGCGATGACGCACCTGGCGATGAGAACGGGGATCAAAACAGGAAACAGGAAGATGAAGGAGGCATATTCGCAAATGTTGTCCATATCCGCCCAGTTGACCAGTGAGGGGGCATGAACCCCATGTTTGAAGAACACATAAAGGTGGATAAGAAAATCATTGCTGAGCAGCTTCCAGGGCTCGAAATTTCCACCAGTCGAAGAGCGGGTTCCGGGATAGACGGTCTGGGCCATGATATTGATGACTTCCCGGGCATCAAGATAGAAGACTGTGACGGCAAATATAGCGATCGCCAGGGATATGGCGAGACTGGACAATCGAACCAGGCCGGCGTGTCGAAGCGCAAGTTGTGAATGCCGGTCCGCGATAAACCCGGCGAGCATGAAAACAAGCAGGTATGCCAGCGAGACCTGGTAGGGGGGGTAGATGAAATTGAGCATGAAGCAGCCGCAAGACCAACCGAGAAGTACGCCGTTTGCAAGTATGACCTTTTTGTCGGCGCTGAACGTCAGGTATGCAGACGATAGAACTACCAGCGCCATGAAGATCGGGATTTCGGACCCGCGCATGCTCCAAAACTGGAAAAGAGGAGAAAAAAGCAACAAAAGACTGCCCATCATGGAAAGGAAGAAACGGTTTCGCGATATAAGCATAAACAGCAGGAAGAATACGTAGAAAAAACCCAGCACCATAGACCACCACATCCATGCAAGTCCGGCATTGGCGCCAAGGAAAAATCCCCAGGTAGTCGGCTTAAAAACGGCAAGAACATGCAGAACCGGGAGCTTGAAAGGGGCCAGTTGATTGGCGCCATAGCCGATATTTTTGTTAATCACGGGGAAAGGCGGTTTATGTGAAACCTGGGACAACATCAGTGGAATCTCAGAAGCGTAGTCATCCGATCTGATTGCTTGAGGAATACCAAGCAAGGTCCCACTACCTTTGTCTTCATCGAAGCTCAACAGAGGCAGCGAATACTGGTGGACGCCAAGTCCAACCAGCAGAAGGAAGAGGGCGACAAGGGTAAGCGCCAGGATCCTGTGGGGCCTGGAAAAGGATATTAGAACGCACTGGTTGGGCGCCATACTTAAAACCTTTTCAATCTGTATTCAGCTCTCCGATTTGCAGCCGTATAGATTCCCCTTACACGATTTCATCACCATTGGTCAAGAACGTCAATTCCTTTCAAGGTCATCCCAAGAGCAACGCCGAAGCCCGTGATGGCTTTAAAAAAACTCCCGAAAACGGTGAGCAACTGCGGTGAAGAACTTGCTTCCGTGGGAGTGCGCCTGCGACTGATGTTGCAAGACAAAGGGCCTTTTGGAACAACCGGTGCTCCTCGACGCCGCGGGCGCCTCGCGGAATGCGCCCCGATGCGCCCTGTCAGACCGTGCGCGGGTGCACCTGTGCGTACGTGGCGGTATCCCGTCAGGAGTGCGCAATGGATTCCCTTTGGAGCACATATAGGAGAGTATCCGGGAGAGCGATTTCCGCGTGGAGCAAAAAGAATGTGCAAAATCACATTCACGATTTCACTGAGCGTTCTTTCCGAAATATGGTAAAAGTTCAAGGATTTACGGAGATCGCCTATCTAAGGCAGGTGCAA
The DNA here is from genome assembly GCA_003165235.1 of Syntrophobacteraceae bacterium. Classification (GTDB taxonomy): domain Bacteria; phylum Desulfobacterota; class Syntrophobacteria; order Syntrophobacterales; family Syntrophobacteraceae; genus SbD1. Next base: position 39,114 of record PLSV01000099.1, on the reverse strand, counting down.
CCTTACCCACTGATGAAGACTTTAAGGCGAGAGGAATCTCGGTGCAGGATATGCCCCAGGATCTGGGGCCCTATTATCCCGGTCATCCGAAGGCTATTACAAAGCGACTTTGGTCAACATTGAGGTATGGTTTTACGAATCGCTACTTCACTGTTGCATGGACAAAGAGGAGTTAGAATCTGTCGCCTGGTGTACGAAAGGGGATTATTATGAGTCCATCTTTAACAGTTGTTATTCCAGCCTACAACGAGGAAATAGCACTTGTTTCCGTGCTCCCGCGTGTCTTGAATTATTGTCGGGAAAGAAGTTGGAAACTCATCATCATCAATGACGGCTCGACTGATAGGACTGGAGATGTACTCCGGCAATATGAAGGTGATCCGTCCATAAAAATTATTCATCATAAACTGAATCGTGGTTATGGAGCGGCATTAAAAACTGGAATCTTGGCTGTTGAGAGTCCATACTTGGTGACATTGGACGCTGACGGTCAACATCAGCTCGATGATATAGATCATATGCAGAAAGAACTTGTACAGCACAATGCGGACATGATTATTGGTAGCCGTGTAAATCAACGCTCTTCAAACTTATACATAGGTCTTGGAAAATCAATCATCCGTGCTATTGCACGTGTGTTAGTTCCTAATGAAATATATGATCTTAATTCTGGTATGAAACTATATCGTACAGAGTTAGCTAAAAGCTATAGTGCATTGTGTCCCGATTCAATGGCATTTAGCGATACAATTACATTAATATTTGTTTATGAAAGAAATCTAGTCATTGAACGGCCAATAACAGTCAATAAGCGTATAGGCGGACACAGCACTATAAATACACTAACTGCGGCGAATACTGTAATTGAGATGTTTAACATGCTAATGTTATTTAACCCGATAAGGTTGCTAGCCCCTATTGCACTGGTCACATTCATGCTCGGCCTGGTTTGGAGTATTCCCTTTATCTTACTGGGGAGAGGTTTAAGCGTTGCTGCGCTACTCTTAATGATTAACGGTAGTGTGATATTTACATTTGGCCTGGTTGCACAGCAGCTATCATTGATCAGAAAGGAGCGGTTCATTCGGGTAACGACCACCTCCGGGCATGGAGATGGTGGAGATGGAGTTTGAAATACGCCAGATCCCGAAACCCAAGCCCACCGTTTGAGGGTCTTGATTTTGTTTATGAGGCCCTCCACTGTGCGGGTGGTGATGCGGTGCTTGAAGTAGCTGAGAAGTCCAGTGCGGTAGGCCCCGAGAATCTTGCCGACCCCTTTGAACGCCTTGATTCCAGAGTTCATGGCGTCTCAGCGCCACGCGGCAAGGAATTGCTCGCCCTCTTTGCGGACTTCCTTTTACCCGAATAGTTTCAGTTGCGCCTTTCCGAAAAAGATGTTTGGTCCGGTGAATGCGCCACAATAGAGAATGAACTGAGGATTTTAGGTTGGCGCTGACCAATGTGCGATTCCGAGAGACTCAAAAGAATCACAAATGAAATGGACATTGAAAGGTGAGCATCGCGTTGTGAAGTCAAACTTCAGTCAGGAGGGGCATAGTATCCAGGACTTGGCAGCCATCAGGCGCGCCGGAATGGGGGGAAATCCGCCATCAAATTTTGGGGCGGTAAGACTGAGAATACAATTTCTCACTACTCTATCGTTAATTTGAAACAAGTCAGCTTGCTTGCAAATTTTGCATCGCCATAAAAAACGAGGGTTGGAGTAGAGCGCGCCAAATTGGATGATTATTATATTATCGGCGGTCAGAAAATTTACCAAAATCGTCGGCTGGGAAGTTGACGACGGGTGAGTCTGAATAGAGCCGTGAGGAATGATCTGAGAGAATAGGCTTGTCAGATATATCATTATGGTTGTTTCCGTCGTCGGCATGCTGAGTATCGATTAAATCTCCAAAAGGAGGGTATATAAATGGTAAACGAATTCATCTCGAATCATGGTTGGGTGATTTTTATCAGCGCTATTTTTCTTCTTGTCTTATCGCGTTTTATATCTTTGAGCAATAAATATCGAGAAGGAAAACCCGACCCACCCATGATCTTCGGACCTATACGAGGAATGTATGTATGTTATCAATGCGACACTATCTTCAATACGCTTCGATGTCCCGGATGCAACGAAGAGGCTGTTATACCTCTGATACACCTAACAGGAAGCATCATAGAAAATGAGAGAGTTGCAGCCGTCGTCGGCAAGCTGCAAGGAAGCAGCGCCTGGAAAATGCCGACCTTTCCGACGTTTCAGGATGGACAAGCAGTTAAGCCTGCATCCAGGCCGGGAGCTTCCAATGGCGGCGCGTCCGAAGTTCCAGTGAGACTCGCAGTGCTTACATCGGAAAGGGGTCGCGAATTGTCGTGAAAGGCACAGGTCGGGCCATGCTAACAGCTCGATTTTTACTGGTTAGCCAGTTCTCACGGCCCGACCCCTAACAACTAACACCCACCCCCGTTTTTCGCTCGGAAACGCCGGGGTCCATTTCTGCAACATAAAGCTGCATGCTCATCACTCCGCGGCCTTTGCACCACAGGGAAATCAACGCCTTCACCGGCGAGAAAATTTATGAGCTTATACTGCTTGCAGGATAGGTCACATCTGCCCGTAAGGCTTCGGCGGCAAATGCCAGAGCTGCTTTGACCGCCTCTTCCGTCAGTCCGGGGTGGGCTTCAACGACCTGCTCAACTGTTTCTCCCCCCGCCATTTTCATACAGGGAAGGCGCCCACGGCGGGCGCGAAAAAACTGTATCTTTCATTGATTCCTTAGTATTTCGTTCGGATAGACAATACTTGAGGAATCCTCTGTTAGAGCACTTTGCGATAGATCATCTCGGCATCTTTGATGCCGAGGTCTCTGGGATTGTTGGCGAGAATGCGAGTCACCTTCATGACCGCTTCGGCCAAGCCGGGGATGTCCTCTTCCTTCACACCGTATGCACTCAGGCTGGAGGGGACACCCAGGTCTTCTGCAAGTTCGCGAACCGCCTCGACGGAAAGCCGGGCGGCCTGCCGTTCCGACAGACCCTCGGTGTTCTGGCCGAAGATGTTGGCGATGTCGGCGAACTTCCGAAGGTTCCCCAGCAGGTTGAATTCCATGACCGGGAGAAGCATGATGGTGTTGGCCACCCCGTGGGGTATGTGGAACTCAGCCCCGATGGGGTAGGCAAAGGCGTGGACGGCTGTCACCCCGGCGTTGGCGAAAGCCATGCCGGCGAGGAGGCTCCCTTCGATCATCTTAGTGCGCGCTTCGAGGTTCCCGCCGTTGGCGCATGCGATGCGCAGGTTGTCAAAGATCAGTTCCATTGCTTTGACCGCCAGCATGTCCGTGATGGAGGTTGCGTTCTTGGACGTGTAGGCTTCGATGGCGTGGATGAGGGCGTCCATGCCCGTTGCGGCGGTTACGGCGGGCGGGAGTCCGAGGGTGAGTTCCGGGTCGAGCAGGGCGCAGGCCGGGAAAAGGTATGGGCTAACGATGCCCTTCTTGAGCTTGTCGTGGTGGTCGGAAAGGATGGCGATGGGGGTCACCTCGCTGCCCGTTCCAGCCGTTGTGGGGATTAGGATTGTTTTGAGCCCCGGGTTGGGAACCAGATCGATGCCGAAATAAGCGGTAATGGGGTCCGTGTTGGTCGCCAGTATCGCCGCAACCTTGGCTATGTCGATGGACGAGCCGCCTCCGATGCCGATGACGAGGTCGGCTTTCTCGGCCTGAATGAGCGCCAGGGCGTCGGCAGCGATTTCAAAGCGGGGGTCCGGCTCCACCTTGTCGAAAACGCCGAAAGGAATCCCCGCCTCCGCAAGGAGGCCTTCCACCCGGCCAACGATTCCAGTGCTGACAAGTCCAGGGTCGGTCACGATGAGGACCTTGGCGCCCTTCAGCCTCTTGATCTCCGCTGCGAGCCCCCGAATGGCTCCCGGCCCCATCACAATGCGCCCTGTGGTTTGAAAAAACGTGGCATGGTTCATGTGTGCTCCTTTTCAAGCTGCGAGATATCGTTTGTGGACCGACTCGCTTGCCCCGAATTCCTCGATTCCACCCCTGTAAACCACGTCACGTCGTCCAGAATGACCTTCATATCGAAAAGCTTCTGAGTCACGTTGACGCTGAGGACCATGTCAAAAAAACGGGCGCCCGAGCTTATGCATAAGATAATCAGAAACGGGCTCAGCGCACAATCTTAGACCTGAATTCGCCAAGACGTCATCCCAGCTTGCCAAGATGAGAATTTTTCATATCAATTCGGAATTATTGCTCTATGATTAGTAAAAGGCTTCAAACAGTCCGAGTTCGAATTTGCTTCTCTCAGTCGCACCAAACCGGGATAAAGGTTCAAGAATGCAGGCACAGGAAAATGAGCAGCAAAAAATATGGAGGACGCTTGCTGAGCTGTTTTTCCTGGATAATGAACCCCAGGACGAAGATTTTGATTATGCCGCCGGCCTGCTTAAGGACGCGGGATGGGACCGCAATATAACGCGAAGAATGCTCGTCGAATGTATCGCTCCAGTCGCGGGCGCCAACCAAGGGCACCTGTTATGGCCTGTCATTGGCGAATGGGCAGGTTTCGACAGCGCAGATTTATTTCAAAAAATCCAAAAAAGAATGCTGTCGAGGGAGATAAGGCCTAAATGGCGTTATTTATTTTCTGATTGGTATTGTGAGAGAATGCTTAAGACCCTCGGAATAGATCGGTTGATTAACCGTCTATAAAACACTAACACTTGACCGCCTTGAGCATGACTCCGACATGCTTCACAGGATCACCGATGGGCGGCCCTACCTTATTCCCGAAACTCAATAACCCTCATTGGCAGCCTGTTTTCAAGAGTGAGAATGCTCTCGCGCAAAGGACGGCGCTCCTCACGGCGCCAGTCAGGCAAGGTCATCATGGTCGGCTTAGCCAGGAGGGCAACCCCCTCTTCGACCATTATGCGCCAAAAATCACGCTAATTCTTTCCTCCAAAATCATCTAATTCCCACCTTTTCGCCCCATGAACAGCGTGTCACCGGGCCTCATGCCTTAACAATCGGCTGGTGAAGCAAGGCCCGCGGCGGCGACGCCACATATTTCGAAGCTCATTGATTGTTCTATTGACAAAAAAAGCGGCCTTCCGTAGGATTATAGTCGACAGTCGACGAAAGCGATGAATTCGGGGGTTGTTTCGAGCCTCCATAACCCACGCCTATTTCGCAGGCCGGCGCGCCACAGCTCGAATGTTGGCCGAAATCGTGGTTGCAACTTAATAGTAGCGTATGCGCCAACCTCAGGTTCTTTCATGTTCTGATTTCCGGAACGGAGCCTTCGATGCGTTCGAGCACTCGATTTCTCCCCGAGCGGGTAACCTTATGGACGCTCATTTGAAGTCTAAAAGCCAGGAAACATGCCTGACAGTGTGTCAAAGGAAAAGGAGACCTTCTGATGAAGAAAACCCCGTTTAAGGTTCTCGCTCCAACGGCGATTCTCGGCTATGGCTTTCCCGAAGAATCTTTCGCCAAAGGCCTCGCGCAAAAGCCCGACCTCATCGCAGTTGACGCTGGCAGCACCGACCCAGGGCCCTACTATCTAGGAGCGGGCAAGTCTTTTACAAGCAGGTCAGCAGTAAAAAGGGACCTGGAATTTATGCTGGCCGGCGCCCTTGAACTTTCTGTGCCATGCATCATCGGCACTGCCGGCGGCGCGGGGGCGCGCGAACATGTGCAATGGACAGAATCGATCATCGCCGAGATAGCCGTGGAGAGGAACTATAAGTTCCGGATGGCGGTGATCAACGCCGATGTGAGTAAAGCTGAAGTGTTGCAGGCGATGCGAGAAAACCGAATATGCCCATTGTATCCGGCCCCGGAGATCACTGCCGAGGATGTCGAAAAGAGTGTGCGGATCGTCGCGCAAATGGGAGTGGAGCCTGTGATTGAGGCTCTTAAAAAAGGGGCCCAGGTAATTCTCTGCGGGCGCTGTTACGACCCCATATCGTTTGCGGCGCCGGCCATCCGAGAAGGATATGACCCAGGGCCTGCCCTCCATATGGGCAAGATCCTCGAGTGCGCAGCTATTGCCGCCACCCCCGGTAGCGGGTCTGATTGCGTGTTTGGCGCCCTTTACAACGATTGTTTTGAGCTGGAATCACTCAATTGGCGGAGACAATTCACCTGCATTTCGACGGCGGCGCATACTTTGTATGAGAAGACCGACCCTTATAAACTACCCGGGCCCGGGGGGACTCTTGACCTGCAGGATACTCGCTTCGAAGCGTTGGAGAACGGCCGTGTCCGCGTGTCGGGAACCCGATTTCTACCCGCAGTCCCTTATACGGTAAAGCTTGAAGGGGTTAAACTCACAGGTTTTAGGACCATCTCGATTGCAGGCATTGGGGACCCAATTCTCATCAGTCAGCTCGACTCCGTGCTGGATACTGTCAGCGCCCAAGTCAAAGAGAGCCTAACGGGCGCCGGCACGCTCCTATTTCACACATACGGGGGGCCCGAGAGTCCGGCGGCTAAATCTTTCGGCGCCACCAGATCGCAACAAGTCGGCCTGGTCATGGAAGTCATCGCCCACGATCAAAATACAGCAAATACGATATGCTCCTATGTGCGCAGCACTCTATTGCATTTTGGGTACCCAGGGAGGATATCCACCGCCGGAAACCTTGCACTGCTTTATAGCCCTTCGGACATACAGTGTGGCCCTGTGTATGAGTTCAGCATTTACCACCTGATGGCTGTGGATGATCCGAAATCCCTTTTCCCAATACGTGTAAGCGAGGTGAATGCATGAAAATGGTCCCCCTTATTGAACTGGCGGCAGTCATCCGCAGCAAGAATGCCGGACCATATGAACTGACCATCGACATTTTGTTCAAGCATGAACAGGACTATCTCTTTTTAAAAGAGATGCGCTTCTTCACAAAAGAACTTTTCGCGCAGCTCTACGGCATCCAAACGGATCAAATCATAAACCTGGTCTATTTCGATCCCGCCGCCGCAGTCAAGTGCACGATGGTGCGGCCTGTGGTTTCCGGCTCCCCTGGGGATACCGATATATATGGGGCGCAGCAGCATACTCCTCTGCTGGGACTCAAAATTCCATGGCGAAAGGACGACCTCACCGGGGATCCAGATCTGCAACGCGTTGCAGGAGCCAGATGAAGGGCGGGCGTTAACCTCGAAATCTTCAAGAAAGAGGCGGTTTTCCACTTGGCAAAAGGATGCATTCCAACAATTTTTAGTCGACAAGCGATTATCTTCAATACTTTGGAGAGAGTCAGGCGTACGGCTGCATTCGGTTCCACTGCCTCCGCCCATGCGCCCTAACGATGATTGGAAACCAGCCGTCAATTCAAAAGGGAGGAAGGACAGCCTTTATGAAGGGCATTCCTCCCGATAATGCGCGGGTTATATCGGTATATGAAAAGCCGAGCATCGAGGCGCCGGGGCTGGCTTCCGGCTATGCCCGAATAGGGTTTTGGGAGTTCTCATGTCTGACTTTGCGGATAAGATAAAAGGGATACAGATTCAACCCGCCTTGCTCGTTGAACAGGTCACAAAGGCCCTGACTGAGGCCATCTTGCAGGGCGTATTTAAGGGAGGCGATCAGTTGATAGAATCCGAACTGCAGAAACAGTTCGCTATCAGCCGCTCCCCTATAAGGGAGACCTTTCGGGTCCTCGAAAAGCAAGGGTTGGTCGTGGTTCATCCCAGAAAGGGGACCTTTGTAAAGAAGGTCACCCGGAAGGATGTCGAAGAACATTTTCCCATTCGAGCCTGTCTTGAAGGCCTTGCAGCAATGCTCGCAGCTACTCGACTGTCTTCGCAGGACCTCCAGGACATGACCGAATCTTTGGCTGGCATGGAGCGTGCTCCCGGGCAAAAAGACTTCCACACATACGTTCAGCATCATACGTGCTTTCATGAGACCTTCATCAGCGCGTGCGGAAATGATGCCCTCATCGATATGCTCTCCAACCTGAGACAACATAGAGTCTGGTTTCGTCTTACTTATTTTTACGTTGGAAGCCAACGTGACTCTATCAAGATTCATAAATCAATATTGGATACACTCGCCGCAGGCAGGGGAGAACAAGCTCAACGGCTTGTGAAAGACCATGTCATGGAGGCTTTAAACGACTTTTTGATCTACATCTCAAATGGTCAGAACAAGGGAGTCGCTCAGTTGCTTGACGGCCTCGATTCACAGGTCCGGGTCTAAGCGCCAAGTCAGGTGATGAATGAAGACACACGGCATGGCCACTCTAAAGTTTTGATGAAGGCACGGCCAGCAACCGAGGCGCCTTTTGCCGCTCCAATACTGTCCAAGTCTCTTTCTGCAGGATACTGGGAAAACCGCCCTCACCCGAAATCTCCCGCCCGGGACTCGTTCGGTCGGCCATTAAATCATAGGTTGATGTTTTCCTTGACTTTTGTGGGAGCCTTTCTCTAAAAGAAAAGGCTCATGCTCACTTTCGAGGCTCCATGATTACTTATGCAAGCCATCCAGCGGCATGAACGACAGCCTGCTAAATCCTTGAGCTCTGGCGCTGGTTCCGATTCTTGCACAGTTGAAAAGGACATCGTATTTTCCGTTCGTAGTCCCCATCGGTTTGGACCCACCCAGAAGCTTCCAAAGAGCTGCTCGTGGCTCTGTTGTGGCAGTTTTTACCTCCATTAATCCGGCTTTTATCGCTGCTTAAAGACTTATCGGCATCATGCAGGCGGCAATAGCGGCTTTTCCCGTAGCTGTGATATAATATCTGCGGTATAGCTTTTTAACTTTTCTATGGCATAGTTGGGGTTATAAAATGCTGGAGGTTTAAAGCGGGAACCGGAAAGAGCGCAACGAGGAAGCAGTTGGACTCCAGGCGGGTTTTGAAGGTTACGAGCACGCCGTTGGAAGAGGGTATCGGCCGATGAAACCATACGGATTTGCATTACCGGTTTTTTTCCTTTGTCTCTGCCTGTTTCCGCCGGCGCTCGGAGCCGCGCCGGTGGCCTTATCTGGCGCCGGCTTCAGCATGTTCTGGGCGTTGTTGTCAATTTTCTTTGGAGGGATGGCCCTCAATCTTACCCCATGCGTTTATCCTATGATACCCATTACGATATCCTTCTTCAGCGCTAAATCGACGGCGATGAAGGCAGGACGCGGCGCTATTTTGGTCAATGCTATTCTCTATGTTCTGGGAATAGCAATAATGAACTCCATGCTGGGGGTTTTCGCCGCGCTCTCAGGGCGTGTTTTGGGAACGGTGCTTCAAAACCCCGTAACTCTTGTGCTGGTGGCCCTTGTTATGTTTGTTTTCGCCCTGAGCATGTTCGGCGTCTGGGAATTCCGGCTGCCTGCATCGATAACCGGCGCTGCCGCTCGAAATTACGCCGGTTACCTCGGAACCCTTTTCATGGGGTTGACTCTGGGCATTGTCGCCGCGCCCTGCATCGGGCCGTTCGTCGCCGGGGTTTTAGTCATGGTCGCCAATGTAGGGGACCCTGTTTTCGGGTTTTGGGTTTTTTTCTGCCTGAGTCTTGGAATGGGGTTTCCGCTTTTCGTTCTCGCCCTGCTTTCGGGCCGACTGAGCATGCTTCCCAAGTCCGGTGAATGGATGGTGTGGGTCCGCAAAGCCATGGGGTGGGTAATGATCGGCGCGGCTGGCTATTTCATTTCTCCAATACTGCCCGATATCCTGGGGACGGCAATGTTTGCGGTCATCGCTCTGGCGGCGGGTGTCCATCTGGGTTGGATAGATTCGACCGGGGTCCGGTTGGCAGCGTTCAAATGGATAAGGCAGGGCGTAGGGATTGTTTGTATCGGCCTGGCAGGAGTGATTATCTGGAACGCCATGTCCAGTCCAGGTGAGGGCATAAACTGGACGCCCTATTCGGAGAAAGTCCTGGCCGAAGCCAAAGCATCGGGCAAACCCGTCATAATTGATTTCTACGCCGATTGGTGCGCCCCCTGCCGGCATATGGACCAGACCACCTTTCACGACCGCTCAATTATCGAGGCCGCCGCAAAAGATTTTATCATGATAAGGGTGGATTTTTCTCAGAGAGGAGACCGCGCAAGGGAAAGGGTGGCGCGCAGCTATGATATTCTAGGCATACCCAGTGTCGTTTTTCTGAAGCGCGGAGGTGAGGAGAGGATCGATTTGCGGGTGATGGACCTCATGGCGCCCGAGGAGTTCATGGAGAGGATGACCCGTTTGAGGAATGGCGACGGTCCTGCGGATACGAAGTAGTCCTGCATTCACTCAGGCCCTGGGACCAAACGGCGCCCGCTAAAGCTCTTGAGAGAGCCGATCACGTCCATGACGGCCGCAGACCTGGCCACGGGTTCGTCATAGCCCCGTTTGTACTGGTATTCGAGGAAAAGATCGATCGCTTTTTCCACAAGTTGCTTGAGCTGTTCGGCATGGAGCAGATATTTCTCCATATTTTCTTCTTTGCGGGTGTGAAGTTAAGATGAATATCGCAAAAGCCGGATAACAACATAATACAATTTTTGAGCAAAATCACTGATTTCCCAATTCCGATTTTCGAACTCTGGCATAGCGGCCTCAAGGGTTCGGCTATTTTGCCTTATTTCGGTATTTTGATGATATTTAAGCAGGAGTTTAACAATGCTGCTTGAAAGAAAATGCAGGTTCGGGGTCCTGGTTCTGGTTTTAATGCTGATGCTGGGGTTCTATGGGGCCGGAGGGTGGGGCGAAGTTGATTCCCGGCCGCCCGATGTCACCTGGGCTGTGCCCTTCTTTGAGCTTCCGGAGAGGGCTGAGCTTTGCGGAGAGGCGGCGCCCCTCTGGTCCGCCGACGTTCGCGAAAGGTTCGACCGTGAGTTTACAATCGTTACGCAAAGCCATGCGCAGGTTTACCTCTGGCTGAAAAGGACAGAGCGCTATTTCCCATGGATCGAGAAGCAACTCGCGGCCTGGGGTCTTCCGGACGATCTGAAATATGTGGCTGTTGCGGAGAGCGATCTGCTGCCCTGGGCCGTTTCACATGCAGGCGCCGCCGGTCCCTGGCAGTTTATGGCGGACACGGCGAGTTGCTACGGAATAACGCAGTCCGCCGCCATAGACGAGCGTTATGACTTCGAGAAATCGGCCGTCGGGGCATTCGGGTATTTGAAGAACCTGCACGGGATGTTTCGGAACTGGACTCTGGCCATTGCGGCTTTTAACTGCGGGGAGCGGCGTATTGAGGCTGAAATCGGAAAACAAAGAGCTAAAAGCTATTATTTTCTCAAGCTGCCCCAGGAAACAGAGCGCTATGTTTTCAGGATCCTGGCCATAAAGGAGGTTTTGGAGCACCCTGAGAAGTACGGCTATCACCTTCCCAAGGGGGCCGGTTATAAACCGGTAATTTTCGAAAGCGTAAAAGTCTCCCTTCCCGGTCCGATGCCGATCGCCTTGGCGTCCGAGTCCGCCGGGGTTTCCTACCGGGAACTCAAGGTGCTCAATCCCTGCCTGGTTTCGGACGTGATCCCGAGGGGGGACCTAATGATACGAGTGCCCGAGGGCAGGGGAAAGCGATTCGAGAAAGAGGTGGAGGTTTGGAAATCCACATTTAAGCCGAGCCTGGTGGTGCATAAGGTTTCGCCGGGTGATACGCTCGATTCGATCGCTCTGAAGTACAATTCGACCAGGCAGCAAATTTGTAACTGGAACAATATTTCCGGAAAGAAAATACGAATCGGGCAGATGCTCAAGATTTACAGGTAGCGAATTCTTCACGTGAAGACGCGATTCTATTGACAAGTATTTCCGGGAGAATTACGATAACACGCCGTTTAAGTCCAAAAACTTAATTATTCTGGTGAAATATGGACAAATACCAAAGATTCTCCAATCTGCTTTTGCAGAGCCGGCATGCTGTAGCCCTGACCGGCGCCGGGATATCGGTGGAGAGCGGAATACCTGATTTCAGGGGTAAGAACGGACTTTGGACCAAATACGACCCGTATGACTACGGGCATATAGATTCTTTCCGCGCCAATCCTGCTAAGGTATGGAAAATGCTTGAGGCCATGGGGGCTCTTGTCGAAGGAGTCAATCCCAACGAAGCGCATTTCGCGCTGGGTGAGCTCGAGAAGTTGGGTATCATAAAGACGGTCATCACTCAGAATGTGGACAGCCTGCACCAAAGGGGGGGCAGTTCCAATGTCGTTGAATTTCATGGAAGCTTCCGCAGAATGCACTGCGACAACTGTCAAAAGGTTTTTTTTCGAGAGGACATCTCACTGGTGAACCTTCCACCTTTATGCTCGTGCGGGGGACCAATCAGGCCGGACATTATCCTGTTCGGGGAGGGAATACCTCCGGAAGCGTACACGCGCGCATTCGATGCGGCGGAGAAGTGCGATCTGATGGTTGTAATCGGGACTTCGGCAAGTGTGGCGCCTGCCTCCCGGCTTCCACTGATCGCCAAGAGCAGGGGGGCGCATGTTTTGGAAATAAATCCGGTTGCCTCCGAACTGTCCGATGGGGTGACGGAATTACACATTATGGAGTCCGCCGTAGCGGCCCTCAGGAATATTATGAAAATTGTCAGATCGATGCATACAGGGGATACAGATTGATGCCTATTCAATTTTTGTCAGCAACAGCATATGCCGCTTCCGATTTGGCCGCGCCTTATCAGAGATCGGCAGACAACGTGATGGATATGATCTTCAATGCAGGACCGATGGTGAAGTTCGTGCTGTTGGTCCTAATGGCGCTTTCCGTTGCGTGCTGGTGTGTCATAGTGATCAAATACCGCCTGATCCGCCGTGCAAACCGGAAGTCGAGTGAATTCATATCTCTTTTCAGACAGCGCAAGAACTACTCTGCGCTATACCGGGACAGCGAAAAGCTGGTAGACAGCCATCTCGCACAGATTTTCCGGGCAGGTTACGCGGAACTTAGCAGGCTCGGGAAATCGCTGGAAACAAGGAACCTGCTGGAGTTGTCTGCAAACCCCGAAATACTGCTGGAGAATGTGGAGCGGGCGATTCAGGGCGGAATGAGCTCGGAGCGGCAAAGATTGGAGCGCTTTCTGCCCCTGCTTGCCACAACCGGCAGCACGGCCCCGTTTATCGGCCTGTTTGGAACGGTTTGGGGCATCATGACGAGTTTTCAGGAAATCGGCATCAAGGGCGCCGCCAACCTGGCCGTTGTCGCCCCGGGAATTTCGGAGGCGCTCATCGCCACTGCCATTGGTCTTGGGGCGGCGATTCCTGCGGTGGTGGCCTACAATCACTTTTCCACTAAAATCAGGGGAATCGAAAACGAGATGAGCCATTTTTCAGCCGATTATCTTAATATGCTCAAACGCGACCTGATGCGGAAGGGCAGGCAGGAAGAATCGGCGCCGAGCCACGCCCCGGAACAGAAGTTTGCTTTGCAGGATTTAACTTAAAGGATAGAGGCTGATGCAAGCCGACGGAAACTCCAAAAGGATGGTTTCTGAGATTAATGTTACGCCGCTTGTCGACGTAATGCTTGTTCTGCTCATCATATTCATGGTGACGGCACCAATGATGACTCAGGGAGTTGATGTGAAGTTGCCTGAGAGTTCAGCGCCGGCCATCCCGTCTGATGCTGAGCGGCTGGTCGTCACGATTACTCAGGATCGCAAAATCTATATCAACGAAAATCTGGTGGAGTCCGGCGAACTGGAATCCAAGCTGGCCGCGATTACGCAGAACCGGCTCGATCGGAAGGGAGTTTTTCTGCGAGCCGACGAGAAAATTCCATACGGGTATGTAATGGAGGTTATGGGATTGATAAGAGGGGCCGGGATCGATCAGATAGGGATGGTGACCGAGTCTGCGAAGAGTCCTGCCAACAATTCTCACCAAAAGGGCAAGGGCAGGCTTTGATTTCCCTTGACAGGCGGCTGCCGCATGGCTGCCGGTGAAAGGGGACATTAATGGAATCCATGGTTTTAGGTGATAAGAGAATTCCCAGAAAGGACCTGGCGACCGGGATCGGGACCTCGCTTCTAGTCCATGTGCTGGTTTTCAGCACCGCTTTTATCTGGGCGCTGGTGATACCGCACAAAGCTTTGAAGCCTCCCTATTGTACGGTTAATCTGGTGACCCTGAAAGATCCGGGAGCTGGTTTGCCGGAACTCAAGGGCCAACCCAAGGCGGCTGAGGAGGCGGTTGTTTCCGAGAAAGCGGCGACTTCGGACAAAGCGAGCCGAAAAGCCGAGCCGGTTGCGCCGATCAAGCGCTTGGCGATCGACGAGGAGGTAAGAAAACCGGAAGCGCAGATCTCGAAGATCGAACCCAAAGAGGTTCCCAGTGCGCATGAAAAGCCGCAGAGCCTCGAAGCCATTGAAAAGAACCTGGATAAGCTGATTGCCAAACCTAAAGTAATTCCGCACACCTCGTCGGCATCGGCGGAGCAGGTGGAGCCTCAGCCTAAAGCTCCGGCCCCGCCGGCGCCGGCCCCGGCCCCTGCAAACAACCGACCGGGGAGTGAAAAGCTGACCCGTGGAACTCCGACCGGGTCTGCAGAGGGGGGCGCCAAAGGTACGGCGCAGGGCAGCGTATTCGGTTCTCCTGACGGAAGCGGAGTTCTTTCTGCTGCTTCGCAGCTTTATTACGAAAGAGTTAGAAACGCCATAAGACAGGAATTCAAACTTCCTGAGCAGGATGTTGGAAATTTGGAGACGAGCGCCCTGATAGTGGTGAGCAGGAATGGACAGGTCATCAGCTTCCAGATCGAGAAACCTTCTGGAAACGGTCTGCTCGATGCTGCAGCGGTTCGAGCAGTTCAAAATGCAAATATACCCGCGATGCCCCCGGTCATGGAACGCCAGCAACAGGACTTCAGGCTCAGATTCAGCTCCCGGGGCGTATCCTAGCGAAGAAAGGTTTTGGTCCCTAACATGAGTCACCGGTCTTATTTTAGAACAGCCAGGGTTTTTTCCATACTGTTTCTGGTTCTCATTTTATTGGGCCTGGCTCAAACCGTTTCAGCGGTGGTTGAATTACAAATCAGCCCGTCCGCTATCCAGAGAATTCCAATAGCCGTCCCGGATTTCAAATACATGACCCCGGAGCAGAGCCAACTGGCCCGGGAGATGAGCGACGTGCTCTCAAACGATCTAAACATCTCAGGGGTTTTTCGACCGCTGGACCGGAAGGGGTTTCTCGAAGATCCTCAGGTAATGGGGCTTGAAGCTTCCGAGATCAAGTTCCAGGATTGGAGCCGCCAGGGGGCGGACTTTCTGGCTCGATGTTCTTATCAGGTCCAGGGGAATTCAATCAGGTTGGACGGCCGGCTCTTCGATGTTGCGGGCAGGAAAATAGTGGGAGCGCCGAAGAGCTATTCGGGCGAATTGCGGGCCTGGCGGCAGATGGTGCACGCCTTTGCAGACGATATTATGTTGATGCTTACGGGCGAGCGCGGGGTATTCGATACAAAAATTGCCTACGTTCAGAACGTCGGGACCGCCAAGGAGATTTTCTACTGCGATTTTGACGGCTACAATCCTGTGCAGGTGACCAGGGACAACAACATCGCGCTTTCTCCATCATGGAGCCCCGACCAGAGCCAGATCGCCTTTGTGAGCTATCGGGACGGCTTCCCAAAAGTATACGGGGTAAATGTGTCAAACAATTCCAGATACCTTATCAGCGGTTTTCCGGGGATGAATATCACTCCGGCGTGGAGACCGGGAAGAAATGAGCTGGCTGTCACCCTGACAAAAGATGGAGGCCAGGACATTTACCTGGTGAGCCCGACAGGCCAGGTCATACGGAAATTCGGGGTAGGTTTCGGGTCTTCGATAAGTGTGTCTCCCGATTGGTCGCCGGACGGCCAGAAGTTCGCCTATGTTTCAAATGAATCCGGAAACCCGCAGATATACACTTTCGATGTCTCCACAGGCCAAAAAAAACGACTGACATTCAGCGGAAATTATAATACATCTCCGGCCTGGTCGCCAAAAGGCGACTGGATCGCCTACAGCGGAAGGGAAGGGGGCGAATTCGACATCTTCATCATTCGCCCGGACGGCAGTGAGAATCATTCGCTCACTCACGGAAGCAGGAATGAAGGTCCGTGCTGGTCGCCCGATGGGCGGATGATTGCGTACAGCTCTAATAAGCAGGGGGGGAGCGCAATTCGGGTAATGTATTCGAATGGGACTGGGGACTGGCAGCTAACGCGGCAGAGCGGGGCGCAGGAGTTGCCTGACTGGTCACCCAGAAGGAATCGCCAGTAAGCCGAGTCGCCAGGCCTCCCGCGCACGCTCAACGCTCGAGATAGACGTGTCGGGCGGCCTGTCTGCCCGCTACACGCTAGCATGACGCAGAGTGGTTTTTTTTCGGTAGGATACTATATAGGTCTATCATACGAGGGGGGAAAAAGAATGAAAAGCAAACAAAGTGTTTTTCTCGTTTTGATGATTTTCGCGCTTATAGCCGCACTTAGCGCATGTGCAAAGAAAAATGTTCCTCCTCCGCCCGGCTACGGCGCTGCAGGGCAGGAGTACGGCGCTGCCGCAGGGGGGGGGCCGATGGACGAAGCCAAGTGGCGGGAGTTGGGCATCAACTCGGAAGCTGAAAAAAGAGAGTTTCTGGACAAAGCTAAAGTCTTCGAAAACCAGGATGTCTACTTCGACTACGACGCTTATACTCTTACAGAACCTGCAAAAAAGGTCCTTGATGAAAAGATGGCCTTCCTGAAAAGATTCCCCAGGGTGGCGGTGACTATCGAAGGCCATTGCGACGAGCGGGGGACAACCGAGTACAATATTGCGCTGGGGGAAAGGCGTGCGAATGCGGCGCAGCAATACATACTCAATTCGAACTCCTCGAACCTCAAGCTTACCACAGTCAGCTACGGCAAGGAACGCCCTGTCGCATCCGGGCATGATGAGGCCTCCTATGCGAAGAACAGGCGGGCTCACTTTGTTTTAAATTATTAAAAATTGATTTTCTGTTTCGTTGGGTATTTAAAAGACCGGTCTCCATGATGTATCATGTGGGCCGGTTTTTTGGTTTTTTAAAGACAAAATCCCATTTTCCGTACATCATTGAGACAAGTCTTCGAAGAGATATGTCCGGGCTATGGCCGCGGCCGACCGGATCAACGGCCTCGAAGGAAAGGGAGTGTATGCTGAGAGGAATCGAAAATAGGTTGTTGGGGTATTGCGTGGTGGTTTTCTTTGCGGGACTGCTTGCGGGGTGCGCCTCGACGTCGGAAACCACGACCATTCAGGAAAACCTGTCTATTCTGAACCAGCGGCAGACCGCTCTCGAGACGCGCCTTCAAAGCGCGGAAGGAACATCTCAAAGAAGCGGGGACCTGTTCTCGCGGATGGAAGAGCTGCAAACGCATATGAGGGCGCTGAACGGCAGGATCGAACAACTGGAGCATAAACTCGATCAGCTCCAGCGCACCCAGGCTTCCGCCGCCCAGGCGCCGGCGCTGCAACCTTCGCTGCCTCCTCCCGCAGCCGCAGTGATGGAAGGACCGACTCCGTCCCGGCCGCAACCGCAAGCCGCCGTACCCTCAGCCCCGCCTGTCGCCGTACCGTCAGCGCCGCCTGCCGCCGAGGGTTTTCCGCGAACCGCCGCCCCGCCGCCTTCCCCGGAGGCTCAGGGCAAAAACGCCGAACAGGCGGAATTTGACAGAGGCGTCAACCTGATGCAGCAAAAGAAATATGAAGCTGCAAGAAAAGAATTTCAAGGATACGTCTCGAAGTATCCGAAAACCGACCTGGAAGAAAGTGCTTTGTATTACGTAGGTGAGTGCTACTTTTTGGAAAAGCACTATGAGGAAGCGATAAAAGCTTTCCAGCAGGTGGTGGACAAATATCCGAAAGGAGCTAAAACCGCCGGCGCCCTTCTGAAGCAGGGGATGGGATGGCAGCAGATGGGCGAAACCACAATGGCTCGTATCATCTACACGCGGCTTGTGGAAAAATTTCCCGGAACAGCCCAGGCTCAGGCCGCCGAAAAGAGATTGCAGCAGATGTAGAAAGCGCGAAGCTCGCTTGCTTCGCGTTTTGCCTGGGGCTAACGGATATTCCAAGCCGGAATTCGGAATTGAAACCTTCAGGCGATATTGCGATCCGAGCCTGAACTCCGGCAGTTTTCTTCTTCCAAGCGCATGTTCGGCCAGGAAGAGTCTTGGATCACAAGTTTGCAGCCAGGGTGTCTTTTTTGATTATCCTCCTGATGTTTTGGGCAGGCTGCGCATTTGCCTCTGAAGGCGATCAATCGCAAGCACCTGAAAATAAAGAAAAACCTCAACTCCAGGTGCGAGAGATCCGTTTCGAAGGAAATAAAGTTATCCCCTCCTCTGAGCTAAGAAAAATCCTCAGCACGAAAGAGAGAAAATTCCGCTGGTTTTTTAAGGCCCCGTTCGACGAGAAAGTTTTTTCAGAGGACCTGGAAAGAATTCCGCAGTTCTATCTTAGCCAGGGGTTCTATCATATGCGGCTTATGTCTCAAGAGATCGAGCCCCTGGTTGGGAATAATGTGAGGATAATCATCCGCCTTGAGGAAGGGCCTCCGATGATGGTTTCAGAGCTGGATCTGAAAATCGACGGCCCATCTGCCGAACAGTGGCGCAAGGAAATCGTTAAGGCGCTTCCCATTAAGGTAGGAAAAAGATTTACAACACCCGGATATCAGGAGATCGAAAGAGCCGCCAGGATATTTCTTGCAGAGCGTGGTTATCCGAAGGCAAAGGCGGATATGCGCGCCCGGCTGAATAAAGTATCGAACCTTGGCGCGGTCATGGTCGAGATTGAGGTTGGTCCCGTTTGCGCCTTCGGGGCCATTCGTGTGGAAGGGAATGAATCGGTTTCCAGCCATGTAATTATGCGAGAGATCAGGTTTCACCAGGGCGAGCGATTCGATGGCTCCAAGATCGAAGCAGCCCGGCAGCGTCTGTTCGCTTTGGACCTTTTCCAGTTTGTCGATATCTCGGTGGAGGACCTGGAAAAAGAAACAACGGTGCTGCCGGTCCGGGTCCTCGTCAAAGAAGCCAAAAAGCAGACCGTTCGATTTGGGGTTGGCTATGGCACCGACGACCAGTTTCGAGGACAGGCGCAGTATGAGATCAGGGATTTTCTGGACGATGGCAGGCGTCTTCAGGTCAACATCAAGGCAAGCGCCATCGTGCAAATGCTGGAAACCAGGTTCATACAGCCTTATTTCATGGAGGCGAAGGGCGCTCTGATCGTAGATGGCGGCATAATGCGGGAAACTCAGGTATCCTTTGAAAACCTGAAAGAGTACGTTCGGCCGAAGTACGAGCACAAATGGTTCGATGGACTGACATCCTATGCGGGGTACAATTTCGAGGCCAATTACCTGGGCAATGTGGTGATCCCGCCAAGTCCGGCGGACCAGGAGCACCAGGCATACTATGTGTCCTCGATTATAGCGGGGAACACCTGGGACAGGGTCGATTCGGTGCTGGATCCCAAAAAGGGTTGGCGCGTTCTGCAGAATATGGAATGGGCCAGTTCATTACTCGGCTCGCAGGTGGATTACTTTAAGTTCACTGTGGAGGGCAGGGGATATTTGCCCATATTAAGTTACGGCTCCCTGGCCGCAAGGGTGAAATACGGAGCAATCGAGCCCCTCGAGGATTCTTCCGAGGTGCCGATTTTTAAGCGGTTTTTCTCCGGGGGCACTGACAGCGTAAGAGGCTACCCCTACCAGAAGCTCGGGCCGCTTGACCCCAGTGGAGATCCGATAGGAGGCATGGAGTTGCTGGAGGGCAGCCTTGAATGGAGATTCCCGATAAGGCCGCCTCTGGAAGGCGCCGTTTTTCAGATTTTGGGAATGTTGCGCCTTCGGTGGGCGGCCTTTCGTCGGCGGACACGCGATACACAGCCGGCGCCGGACTGCGCTATCTTACGATAGTTGGTCCGCTCAGGTTCGATGTGGGGTATGAGCTAAACCCCCCGGAGCAACGCGCGTTTTCGCCCTATCAGTTTCATTTCAGTATCGGGCAGGCCTTTTGACGTCGGCCGGAAGCGGAGATCGGAAGGCGGAGGCCTGAACGCCTCGCAAAGTCTGGAATTGCTGTCATAAAGAACAGGGTCTCTAAACAGAGCATCCGGGCGCCCTCGAGCCGCTCGAGCGAAACTACTCTATTCCCACCATAAAAATACATCTTTTATACGAGCAAATACTTTATTCACCCCATATAAATTATTTTTTGACCGTTGTATTCGTACCTACGAATACTGTGTGTCTCATGAATTTTGAAATAGATGGCGAGTGTATATTCGAAACAATGGCTTTTGGGAGGAAGATATGCAAAGCGCCTCGATTCAGACCTTTATGAATCAGTATGGAATCTCAATGGAGTTGATGAAAGAGAACCGGGCCAAATCCGGCCGCGCCCGCCAGAGGTTGGATGTAGACCGCTATAGATGCCAGATCAGCCGGCCCGGGAAAGCAATAAACGTCTATGTCACCGTCCCTCCCGAAGAAGGCGCCATCACGCCCTCCGATGTGCTGTTCATGCTTATTCTGGATGCCTCCGGCTGTGAGATGTTCAAGGAATATTACGCCAGGCAGGATGAATTCAACGAGATTTTTTCAGGTTCGGATGCAAGACTGGATGGATTTGATGAGTTTTGGCTGGAATACGAATCCAGGCGCGAGCAGAGTCTAAAGCTCCGCACTTTTCTGGGCAAAAACCTCTATGAGAAGCTGATAAACAGGTTCGGCTTCAATAATTAGGGCTAGACCCTTCTCGTCTCCTCCTTATGTCCTGCTCTTGAGAGAAAAACGGGTGAGTTTTTCTCAGATCTGCCGATTAAACAAGCAAGAGAAAATGAAGATTATGCCCGTCGGGGCGTTATATTTCTTCGAAGCCGATCAGGGCGCGGGGAGAGATGCGGTGACACCAGAGGCAAAGGCAAGGCAGAGCGCTCGGGGATTTACTACATTGAGCCCCGAAAACATTCTTCGCGATTTGGTGCTCGACGGAGTCCTTACTCAAAAGGACGCAAAAAAATTTCTAGACAGGCCGAGGCCGAAAGAAACCGCTGTAACCGAGCATCCGCTGGCGTCGATAGCTGACGCAGGACTGGTCAGAGCCACACCTCCCCACGAAGTGGTTTCAATTGAATTTCTCGTGGCCTGGCTGGCTAGAAAAAGCGGCCTGAATTACGTGAGAATCGATCCACTGAAAGTTGATGTGAGCGCCGTTACGAGTCTTGTTTCATATGCCTACGCATCGCGCTATAAAATCCTGCCCGTTGAGGTGACGGCCGATAAGATCGTCATTGCCACAGCCGATCCTTTCGATAGCGAGTGGAAAGAGGAACTGGAGCGCATTCTCCGGAAAAAGATTTGCACAGTCCTTGCCAACCCCAATGACATAAGCAGATACCTTATTGAGTTCTACGCCCTTGCCGACTCTGTGCGAAGGGCTTTCGGGAAGGCGGACGGCGCTCGCCTCGGCGCGAGCGTGAATCTTGAACAGATGTTAGAACTCGGACGGGCGGGAAAGCTGGATGCAAATGACCGTTATGTGGTCAACATCGTTGACTGGCTGCTCCAGTATGCGTTCGAGCAAAGGGCGAGCGATATTCACCTGGAACCGCGCCGGGACAACAGTGATGTGCGTTTCCGGATCGACGGCGTATTGCACCCGGTGTACCAGTTGCCAACGGTTGTAATGAGCGCTGTAATCAGCCGATTGAAAGTGCTCGGCAGAATGGACCTTGCGGAGAAACGGCGTCCGCAGGACGGCCGGATCAAAACAAAAGGGTCCTCTGGAGGAGAGATCGAACTGCGCCTTTCCACCATGCCCTCAGTTTTTGGCGAAAAACTCGTGATGCGAATTTTCGACCCCGAAGTAACCGTGAGGAGCTTTGAGGAACTGGGATTTTCAGAGCGCGAACTTGAGCAATGGAAAAAGATGGTAAGCTCTCCTTATGGTATTGTCCTCGTTACCGGGCCGACCGGGTCCGGGAAGACGACCACCCTTTACTCAACCTTGAAATACCTTGCCAAACCGGAAGTAAACGTCTGCACGGTGGAAGATCCGATCGAGATGGTTGAGCCCAAGTTCAATCAGATGCAGGTGCACAGCGCGATCGGACTGGATTTCGCAAGCGGTCTGCGAACCTTTCTTCGCCAGGACCCCGACATCATAATGGTCGGTGAGATACGGGACCTGGAGACGGCGGAAATGGCCATTCAGGCAGCCTTGACCGGCCATCTCGTTTTTTCGACGCTCCACACAAATGATGCTCCCTCAGCCATTATCAGGCTCATGGATATCGGGGTCCCGCACTATCTATTAAGGGCCACCCTGCTGGGGGTAGTCGCCCAGAGGCTGGCCAGAACCCTCTGCCCCCACTGTCGAAATCCGGGGACAGTTGATGAGGAGCTGTGGCAGTCACTGATCAGTCCCTGGGAAATCGAACAAACCGGTTCCATCTTTAGGCCGGCCGGATGCCTGGAGTGCAGAGAAACCGGCTACCTCGGGCGAGTCGGCATCTACGAGATGCTCGCGATGACACCCGCCATTCGAAGCCTGATAAGGCCTGATTCCGATCTCTCAAAAATCAGGGAAGTGGCTATAAAAGAAGGAATGGCGCCGCTTCATATCACAGGCGCGCTCAAGGTTTGCTCCGGACTGACCTCAATCGAGGAGATCTTTCGAGTTGCGGCGCCGGTGGATTCGGTGTAAATCTACGACCTTCGCAGAAAAGCGCCCGGAAAGCGCGGAGGGGATAAACCGCAGATTTTCATCATTATCTGAGCGGCGTTGGACATGATCAGATTCCTTATAGTTTTTTTCTCAATCTATTCGTTTTTGCACGCATTCGTCTATTCCCGTGTCAAGGTCCTCCTGCCAGTAAAGTGGCCCGTCCATCTTTTGCTGATTTTGTTCATGGCCATTATGGTTTTTGCTCCAGTCGGGACTCGGTTGCTCGAAAAGGGCGACCACTACATACTGGCGCGCGCAAGCGCTCTCCTGGGATATGGCTGGCTGGGATTTCTCTTTTATTCTTTCTGGGGTTTTTTGCTGATAGGCGCTGCCGGAATCCTTTGCAAGCTGGGAAACCTTATCGCCGGGTCTTCTCTGCCCACTTTCACCGGCTCGACCGCTGCCGCGTGCGTCCTCGCTGCAGCATTTGTCATAAACGTCTACGGGTATTTTGAGGCTCGGTCCATACAGGTGGAAAGAATCGTCGTAAAGACGGACAAACTTCCCATGGGCGCCGACCGGTTGAGAATAGCCCAAATCTCTGACGTGCATCTCGGACTAATAGTCAGAGAAGAGAGTATGGCCGACATTCTGGGCAAGGTTGAGGCTGAGAATCCGGACATTATCGTAAGCACAGGCGATCTTGTCGATGGAGACATGGAGAGAATGGAGGGTCTTGCGGCCCTGTTTGCAAGGTTGCGGCCTCGGCTCGGAAAGTATGCCATAACGGGCAATCACGAAGTTTACGCCGGGCTGGCTGAATCGCTTCAGGCAGAAAGAGCTTTTGGTTTCACCGTGCTGAGCGGCGAGGTGAAAACGGTGGACAATATTTTGAATATCGTCGGGGTTGACGATCCTGCGACCGGTCTGGCTGAGGATGAAAAGGCCATCCTGGAAAAGGCTCAAAACGGCCTCTTCACTCTCTTTCTGAAGCACAGGCCTGACCCGGCCGACGAGAGTCTGGGTCTTTTCGACCTGCAGCTCTCCGGGCACACTCATTACGGGCAGTTGTTTCCGTTTCGTTATATCTCCGAATTCGTATACCCTCTTCAGAACGGCCCCTATTATCTTTCTAAAGGGTCGATCCTTTACACGAGCAGGGGCTCGGGCACCTGGGGGCCCCCTATACGGGTCCTCGCCCCCCCTGAGGTTACAATTTTCGATGTAGTGCGCAAGTGAGAGGAGCGGAAGCAAAAACATCAGCCTTGTCCGCCCCGCAACCCGATGGTCAGTATATTTTGTGGTGTTTTCTCAGGCGGTCCATCTCGCGGGTTTCTTCCTTTCTCTTCAGGCTTTCCCGCTTGTCGTATTCCCTTTTGCCTCTGGCAAGGGCGATTTCCACTTTCGCCCTTCCCTCTTTGAAATAAACTTTAAGCGGAACCAGTGAGAAGCCGCGTTCCTGAGTTTTCCCCAGCAGTTTTTTTATTTCGGATCTGTGCAGGAGAAGCTTCCGGACACGTTCGGGTTCATGATTATCGAAGGAAGCGTGAGTATATGGGCTGATGTGCAGGCCAAAGAGAAACACTTCGTTGTGCTTGACCCTGGCATAGCTGTCTTTGAGGTTGGCGCGTCCCTCCCGCAGCGATTTCACTTCGGTGCCGAGCAGAACGATTCCGGCCTCGAACCTTTCACCTACTTCGAAGTCGTGAAAGGCTTTCTTGTTCTGGCTGATTATTTTGATTTTTGCTGCTTCACCCATTCGCCGGACCTTATTCCTGCGTTTCCAAAGAGTGTCGTGCAGGGACGGCTGCGTTCCTGTCATAGTTTGGCTCGAATACCCGGAATTCTTCCGGGAACTTCCTCATAACCATTTTCCTCAGTGACCGGTTCACCTCCTGCGCCGTCCTCATGCGGAGCACTTTGCCGGCAAACCGGCAACATTCCTTCATGGAGGATCGCCTGATAAGATTTTTGACACGAGGCAGGGACAGCGGGTTCATGCTGAAAGAATCGATTTTGAGGCCGAGCAGAATTGGGACGTACATCGGCTCTCCGGCCATCTCTCCGCAAAGCGCGACCGGGATTCCGGCTTCGTGGCCGGCATCCACCGCCTGTTTTATGAACCTGAGAACGCCGGGATGGAGCGGTTCGTAAAGATAGGCCACGTGCTCGTTCGATCGATCTATCCCAATGGTGTACTGGATGAGGTCATTGGTTCCTATGCTGAAAAAATCCACCTCGGGCGCCAGCAGGTCTGCTACCGCTACGGCTGAGGGGAGTTCTATCATTACTCCGAAGGGCATATTTTGATCGAAAGGGATTCGTTTTCTGGACAGCTCCGTCTGGACCTCTTTTAAAATGAGCTTAGTCTGAAAAATTTCTCCGATGCCCGAGACCAGGGGCAACATCAGCCGGATGTTGCCGGCGATTGCGCTGGCTCGCAGAATAGCCCGGAGTTGGTTTTTGAACAATTCCTTGTAGTGCAGGCAAAGGCGAATGGAGCGCAGTCCAAGCGCGGGGTTTGTTTCCTCAAGTCTGGGGAACCAGGAGGTGAGTTTCTCGGCGCCGAGATCGAGGGTTCGGATCGTAACCGGGCAAGGCGCCATCAGCTCCGATAAATCGCGGTAATCTCTGTACAGAGCCTCCTCATCCGGGAATGCCAGCCGGTTCATGAAAAAAAATTCAGTCCTGTACAGGCCGATGGCTTCGGCGCCATTGTCTTTTGCGGCTACGATTTCTTCGAGGACCTCGATATTAGCCTCAGCCCCGACTCTGTGACCGTCACGGGTTTCAGCGGGCAAATGAGCATGCCGGGTGATCTGTTTGACATAAGCTTCCAATTCTTCCTGACGTTCGTAATAGAAGCTTAGATCGCTCTCGCTTGGACTGACTATTATTGTCCCCGTCCCACCGTCGACGATGAGGATGTCACCCATCGAAATGAGATGGGCGGCGTTTTCGGCTGCTACGACCGCCGGGATGTTGAGCGAGCGCGCAACAATCGAAGTATGCGAAGTGCTTCCCCCGATCTCGGTGACTACGCCCAGCGTCCGTCCCACCTGCAATTGGATGGCGTCGGCGGGTGAGAGATCGTGAGCTATAATGATGACCCGTTCGCGAATTTCTTCCATGCTGGCATGGCTCTGCCCCGCCAGAATCCGGATGACCCGGTCTCCGGCCGCATTCACGTCGGCTATTCTGCTCCTTGCGTTTTCATCATTAAGGCCGCTGAAGAGATCTCTTGCTTTCCTGAGCGATTTTATAACGGCAAGCTCTGCGTTGGAACGCTCCTTTTGGATATAACGCAGGGATTCGTCATAGATTGAGGGGTCCCTCATAATCATCTGCTGCACTTCGAGCAATCGCGCGTGTTCCCTGAATTCGGACCTGATGCTTTTTTTTATTGCCTCCAGATCGGATTCAGCTTTGGCGACTGCTTCTTCGAACCGCCTGCATTCATCAGCGACGGCCTCATCGCCCAGAAGCCTGTAACGGGGAACGGGGATTCTGCCCCGTTCGAGCAGGTAGGCCTTGCCGATCGCAATTCCCGGCGCCGCCCCGATCCCTTTAATAGTCAGTGAGGAGTGGTTGTCCATCAATAATCAAGTCTTTCTGAAAAAAGGATAACGCCTAAATTCTGCTATTATTAGTCCATTTTTGCGGTCGAGGGAAGAGTCTTCAGGGTTCGCCGAATTTTGCCTGAAAAAGGGCAGCCAGGGCGTTGAGGGCTTCGGCTGCGTCCAGACCTTTTGCGGAGATGAGGATTTTGCTTCCATGGGGGCAGATGAGGGTCATCAGATCCAGTATGCTTTTGCCGCTAACGGTAATCCCGCACTTGGAGATGAGTATTTCGGATTCAAACCTGCTGGCGACTTTGACTATTTGGGCCGCAACCCGCGCATGGATTCCCAGCCTGTTGGCGACAATGAATTCCTGCACCAGGGCAGGAGATTCTGCGGCGCTCGATTTCAAATCGATTTCCCTCCGATATAAAAACTGTGCGTCTATTAGCATATGGGCGCCTGGTAAGTCAACTCTGCACGGCATCGTAACATGAATATCGGGAAGACCCACGCTTTGCGTAACGCCAATTTAGCAACTGAGCCTGAAAAGAGAAGGGCGAACAGGTCATTACGCGATCTCTTTGCCCTGCAGGATCTCGATCATCTTTCTTGCAACGGATCCTGAATAGAGCATTGCAGTATGGCTCAGCGGGTCCGTTTCATAATAGACCCACCCTGGGTAGGGAGCCTTCATGGCTTCAGGGGGAAGCACCATATTGTCGACTGGTGAAAAGAGGGCGACCCCGTAACACGGCAGCCTGGGCGGTCCGGATTCAAGTTCGGTAAAAAGAGGTCCACGGTAGAGCAGACTCGAGGCCAGCTTCCCGATGCCAAAAGCTGCTACTTTGGAGCCCTGGTGTGGGCTTCCCATTGTTATCACGGCAGAGGGGACCGCTCCATCCCTTGCTCTTTCCGCATACACCCTGGACAAAAGCCCTCCAAGACTGTGGCCTATCAAGTATACCGGCTGGTCCGGGACCGCCTTTCTCGCTTCGGCGACGAAATTTTCGAATTTCTCGAGGGTTTTCTCAAAAGAGGTAAAAAAACTCCAGTAGTTCATGGCGAAAACGTTTTTGAAGCCTGCATTTCGCAAACGGCTTCTAAAAAGCAGCCATGCGCTTGCATTATGATAAAGTCCGTGCGTGAGGATAATCACGGGTCCTGCGGCACAGATCTGCTTCGGCGTCCAAAAGCGTCGAAACAGGCCAAAAGGATAGGAGACCATTATAAAGGCCATGCTAACGATGGAGGAAAGCAAACCTGAAAGGACCATCCATCCGGGTTTTGCGCCAAGATCGGGCGCAAATGGAGCTCTCCATGCGTTTTCGTACCAGAAAAAAGAGTAGGTGGCCAGCGATAGACAGATCGAAACGAGCAACAAAAAGCCCACCAGGAGAAGTAGAGCAGTCATAGTCATTTGTTCCCGATTCAAAGCCAAGGTGTTTAAATTGAAAATCCCCGCCATATAGGGCCAGACGAGGCGGAACCCCTGATATCAAAAACGCCCGGTATTGGAAACCGGTCTTCGCGTCTGTCTTGCCCCTCGCACGCTGCCTCTAAACGGTTAGGGATCGCCGGGCGCCTAATCCACATGCATTCGGGCGGCCTTAAATCCGAACTGCTTTAGCCTAAGGGACTCCGTGACGGTTGGGAAAAGCTCCGCGTCCGTATGAGGCAGAAAGAGCGCAGCTATGAACTCGTTCATGAATTCGGGATGTACGCTCAATTCTATATAAGTCATGCGGTTTGCGATCTCTTCGGCCCTGTGAAAAACATGGGTGGAAAGCAGAGCAAACCTGGCCCCGGCAAGGGAGCTGTTTCCGATAAAACGGATTCGCTCTTTCGGGACATCGGGCAAAAGACCGATGAAGATCGCCTTTTCGATATTGAGGTGAGCGCCAAACCCTCCCGCGACATAGACTTTCTCAAGATCGGCAAAATCCATGTCCAGGGTTTTGAGCAACACCCGCACAGCCGCAAGTACGGCCCCCTTGCTCTTGATCAGATTGGAGATGTCGTCCTCGGTGATTACGATCGGCTCTCCTGTGGCCGTTTCCTCGGCCTGGGCGACAATGAATTCGGGAACCTCATCGACCAGCCGCACCCTGGGATTATCCAGAAGCGTGAACCTTCCGCTTTGGTCTATTATGCCGGAGGAGAGAAGTTCGGCAATTCCGTCGATTATTGCGGAGCCGCAAACCCCGATGGGTTTTTGTTTCCCTATGGTTTCGTAATGAACGCGATCCCCATCGACAGCGATCTTTTCAATAGCTCCCAGGATAGCCTTGACGCCGCATTTGATCCCTCCGCCCTCAAATGCCGGACCTGCGGAAGACGAAGAGCACACGAGCCATTCGTTATTTCCGATTACAATTTCTCCGTTGGTTCCGACGTCGATGAGGGCGCTAATTTCATGATGATCGTACATTCCACAGGCGTAGACGCCTGCGGTGATATCGCCGCCGACATAGCTGCTGACGCAGGGCATACAATGCAAAATGGCCTTGGGATGGGCGTTTATTCCGACTTCTGCGGCCTGGAACTGGGGAAACCGTGTAGCAGAGGGAATATAAGGAGCAGTCCGGATGTTGCACGGCTCAAGGCCGAGAAGCAAATGGCTCATAACCGTATTTCCGGCGGCCACAAGGCAAGTGATATCGTTTTGGCTGATATTGCTCTTCCTGACCAGTGAATCGATAAGTGCGTTGATCGTAAAAGTTACGGCCTCGGTCAAAGGCCCCAAACCGGTCTGGCCGCAGGCGAAAATCATTCGAGATATGACATCTTCTCCATAGCGCGCCTGGGAATTATGGCTGGCCTGCACGCCAAGGATCGCTCCGGAGCGCAGATCGACCAGTTGGGCCGCTATAGTGGTGGTTCCCACATCAATTGCAACACCCATATTTCTCGAGGTGGTATTGCCGCCTTCAATGTCACGGATCATCGGGCAGTCGGCATCACGGAAGTGGACTGTCGCCGTTATTTTCCATTGATTTGAGCGCAGCAGAGCGGCCAGACCCCACAGGCATGAAAAATGCCCCTGAATGTACGGGAATTCCGGGGTTTTTTTTCTAAGCGCCCTATAAACCCGGTCCAGGTCGGAAAGGCTGTCGTTTATTGTAGGTGGGGGAAGTTCGAGATAATATTTCTCACAAAGGGGCCTTACTATGGGAGCGGGACCGTAATCCGGGCCGGGCGCGTGAGTCGGTTCATCGAAGGCAACGATGTAATCCGAAATCTGGATTTGAATGTCGCTTCGCGACTCAGGGGGAATCCTAACCTCAACGTCATCCTCTGCGAGTTCCGCCTGGCAGGCAAGCGTAAAACCCTGTTGGATTTCTTTGCGGCTCAGCTTTCCGATAACCTTGCCTGTCAGATTTAACCTGCCTCGTTTAATCTGGACGCGGCATCTGCCGCAGACGCCCTGGCCTCCGCAAAGGTTGCTGATGTCTATGCCCGCGTAGGATGCGACATCGATCAGCTTGTCGCCTGAATTCGCCTCGGTGCGAGTGGATTCGGGCTGGAAAGTTACTGTTATTTTACCCATCAGGGTCTCCGTATGGAGAAATTCGTCCTGTTTTGCGCACAAGATGCGAGGAGGGTGGTGGAGAAAGTCAGAAGAAGGATATCAACTTCTACGATACTGATATATAGCCGGTTTCTGTCAAAGCTACAAGGTTTGCTGAAAAATCCGATCTCGACGTCTCGAGAACCGTTCCTATATCCGACTTCCGTCTCCGGCATGCCCCTTTTTCTTGAAACGTGCTAAGATAAAATATTTTCACAGTCCGTAATCAGAGAAGAAGCGATAAAAATGTACCTGACTTCCTTCATTCACCGAGAGGATTTGCTCCGCATTGCCGAGCGCTGGCTTTGTGGAAGGCCGGAACCTTTTGACGCCATGCTGCTTACGCGGATATTTATCTGCGACGGGTATGTCCTGGGCGAAACTCTTGAAACGGTGGTCGGGGAAATTATCGGGAAGCTCTATTGCAGGGACTTTGGAAAGGTGCGCATACGGTCCAAGGGAAAGCTGAGGGACGCGCTGTGTCACATTACCGGCGAGATAAGTCCCAGGATGGAATATCTGTTCGGGCGCTATCGGCAAAATCCTGAGTACTTCTATTATCAAGCCCCTGTCAACGGGGTCCTTTGCATCGATGACGGCGGCCGGCTCATTGCCGCATACAGAATCAAACGGCCTAAAAGAATCGCCGAAAAAGCCAATAGGCGGATCGTCAACTGGATTTTCCAGACCGTTAAGAATAAAGCCATGGCGATGGCCCGCGCCCGCGCCAAAAAGTCGGGTATTCCGCTCGATCAGTTGATTACTCCCCGGGTGGAGATGGACCGGGAATTTATTGAGGCTGAGGAAAGCATTGCCGACAGTTTCCGTCAGGGCGCCGTACAGCTTGACCGATCCTCGATTACGATAGACGATGTGGGAGGGGCCAAAATCCTTG
Organism: Syntrophobacteraceae bacterium; assembly: GCA_003165235.1. GTDB lineage: Bacteria > Desulfobacterota > Syntrophobacteria > Syntrophobacterales > Syntrophobacteraceae > SbD1. The sequence goes on along the minus strand of PLSV01000099.1, from coordinate 8,458 downwards.
GGACTAAGGAACAACTGGCGAAGCTCGAAGGCGCCCTCAGGAGCGATCCTTCCATCGGCGTTGGGGAGCGGGAGAGTTTTTACGGGAGCTATGAAGCTTCCAGCCTGATTCTTGATATTCCGTGGGACCCTGAAGAAGTTTGCAGAAAATACCGGGATTCGAAAAGCTGGGAAAAGTATGTGAATCGCGGTATTTCAGCCTCCGAGTTGAAGAAGGGGATTGAACCCTTCCTGGAAAACGCGGAGGCGCGAATCAAAGTCGAGCTGATCCTGTCGACACCGGAAGCGATGGTGGAATCCGAACTGGGGAACAGCATCCACGAAGAGAGGATAATCTCGCAGCGAGACTATAAACCCTACAAAGGATATATCCCTACAAACGTGGAATTTCTTCTCGAGTACCTGTTTGCCGTGGGGCTCAGTCCGGCGGCTGAGATTAAGGACGTTCCGATAAAGCTCTGGGGAAGGTATTTGCCGGATACGCTCGTTATGTTCATACGTGATCTCTTCCAGCTTCCTCAATACGATCTGTTTTACTAACCTCTATGTGCCGAATAGTAGTATCCCGAAGGTTATTCCCGCCCAGTGCTCGAGCAAAGTGAAGGATTGCGGAATCTCAGATGTAATTCGGCGCTCGACAAAATCTTTTTTTTCAATATGATATGGCCTAAAGTGGGTGAAGGTTTTTCCAATCTAACACACGCTCGTTCAGCCTGCCGCCGCACAAGGAGTTGAAAATGCCCGAATTCAGTTACCAGGATCCTTTTCCCCTTGGAAAAGACGACACAAAGTACAAACTGCTGGCCAAGGATTATGTTTCTGTTGCAAACTTTGAAGGGAAACAGATTCTTAAGGTAGAGCCCGCAGGACTCGAATACTTCGCAAGTCAGGCAATGCGTGAGGTTTCTTTTCTGCTTCGTCCCAAACAGCTCCAACAGTGGGCTGCAATCCTTGAAGATGCGGAATCCTCTCCGAATGACCGTGGCGTCGCCATTGCCCTTCTTCAGAATGCGGAAGTAGCCGCCAAGTTTGTCCTGCCGCTGTGCCAGGATACAGGGACCGCCACGATTGTCGCCAAAAAGGGCCAGCAGGTCTGGACCGGCGTAAAAGACGAGGAATATATTTCCAAGGGAGTCTATAAAACCTACACGGAAGAAAATCTGCGTTACTCTCAAACCGTCCCTCTGACCATGTACGAAGAAACAAATTCAGGGTGCAATCTTCCGGCTCAAATCGACATCTACGCGACCGACGGGGCGGAATACAAGTTCCTGTTCATAGCTAAAGGTGGTGGTTCGGCCAACAAGAATATGCTTTACCAGGAAACAAAGGCGCTCCTGAACCCGGTGAACCTCGAAAAATTCCTGGTGGAAAAGATGATGACTCTTGGTACGGCCGCATGCCCACCTTACCACGTCGGCTTCGTGATCGGCGGCACATCGGCGGAGGCCTGTCTTAAGACGGTAAAGCTCGCTACGACAGGTTATCTCGACCACCTGCCCACCTCCGGAAACGAAGGAGGCCAGGCATTCCGGGACTTGGAAATGGAGGAAAAAGTTTTAAAGGCTGCCTGTAAATCCGGGTACGGCGCGCAGTACGGCGGAAAGCACTTTGCCCTGGACGTAAGAATCGTCCGGCTGCCACGCCACGGGGCTTCCTGTCCGGTCGCAATGGGAGTTTCATGTTCGGCGGACAGGAACATCAAGGCTAAAATCAACGAGGACGGCCTCTGGATCGAGGAACTCGATGCGCATCCGGAAAAATACATACCCGTAAAATACCGTGGAAAACATGACCATGGCGTCGTGAAGATAGATCTCAACAAGCCGATGAAAGAAATCCTGGCCGAGCTATCGAAGTATCCGATCAAGACTCAAGTCTTTCTGACCGGAACGATAGTCGTGGGCAGAGATATCGCGCATGCCAAATTGAAGGAGAGAATCGACAGTGGCGAGGGTCTGCCTCAGTATCTGAAAGATCATCCAATTTATTACGCAGGTCCTGCCAAAACCCCCAGGGGGGCGCCTTCCGGCTCATTCGGCCCGACAACCGCCGGCCGCATGGATTCCTATGTGGACCTGTTCCAGTCTCATGGCGGCTCGCTGGTCATGATCGCCAAGGGTAACCGCACAAAACAGGTGACCGACGCCTGTAAGAAACACGGTGGCTTTTATCTTGGCTCGATCGGCGGGGCTGCCGCCATCCTGGCCCAGGACAACATCAAGAAAGTGGAAGTGCTGGAGTACCCCGAACTGGGTATGGAAGCCATCTGGAAGATCGAAGTAGAGGACTTCCCGGCTTTCATCCTCGTCGATGACAAAGGCAATGACTTTTTCAGCCAATTGGCCGGCTGTAAGTGAGACTTGCGGCGGCTCCGGAAAATCAATAATTTAGCATCTGAGGAGTCGCCAACTCAAATCGGAGGTAAAATCAGGGGCATAACGAGTTAAAAAAATCTTTAGTTCACCTCTAGAGATGGTCGGCCGGTTCTTCCTGTTGAGCAGCGGGAGGGTTTTCAACCGGCCGGTCTTTTCTTTGAAAGCGCCATCGAACTTAAACCTCAAAACTATCTCGCAAAGAGTTGGCAGGCTGCGCTCCGCTTACGCCCGGCGACCCACCTGCAGATCTTTTCATGGTTCGGGGCGTCCCCGTTGGGACATTGGTCATTTCCTCCACTCTTCCACCACTGGATTGCTCAGAACCCCGATCTTATCTATTTCGATTTCCACTATGTCTCCATGATGGATTCGACCAACTCCGCTCGGAGTGCCGGTTGCAATGATGTCGCCCGGCATGAGGGTAAAATTCTTCGATATGAATGCTATCACATCGTCCACCGGGAAAATCATCTGAGAGGCGCTGGAATCCTGAACGGTCCTGCCGTTTAACCGGCATTGAATGCGCAGCTCCTGGGGATTGCCGATGTCTTCGTGCAGAACGATCTGCGGCCCGATGGGACCGAAGGTGTCCAGAGATTTTCCCCGAAACCATCCCGAACGGTCGCCGGTCTGAATATTGCGCTGGCTGACATCGTTGAAGCACGTATAGCCCAAAACATGCTCAAACGCCTCATCAGGGGTTATATTCCGGCACTTCTTCCCGATTATAACCGCCAACTCGGCTTCGTAGTCGGTTCGAAGGTCCTCGAATCCGTATTCGAGCAGGAAAGAGGGTATAACGATAGGTTCATCCGGCCCTATGAGCACGTTTGGGGTCTTCGGGAACAGGATGGGTTCTGTAGGGACCTCCTCTGTAAACCCGCTGACTTTGACCGAATGGCTTTCCGCAATGTGGCTGCGGTAGTTCAGGCCAAGGGCGATTATCTTTGACGGGTTCACATGGTAAGACTGCGATTTGCCCAACACCGGTAAAAGAACCATATCTTTTGCCTCTCACTCTTTTGGTGGAACTATCGGCATAGCCATTTTATCGTATCCCGCCGGCAGTTCGAAGAGGGAATCGTCAAGCGGACCCATCTTGATATTCTTGTACTCCATTGTCACTTCTGCGTCTTCGACCTTGATCGGAAACGGAAATTGCTTGGAAATCCAAAAGGTAGTCTTTTCCCCGTCTTCTATGGCTTCGTATTTCTTGCAAGGCATGCCGGAAACGGGTTCTTCCCCGAGAAATTTAGCATTCTTTTCCTTGTCGGCCGTCCATTCTTCAAATGTCTTATCCGTGGACTGGTAAGGCATTTCCATATACGTTTTCTCTTCAGGCGTAAGCAGCCAGGTCACCTTCTTATCTGGCCGGATGATCATGATTTGGGTCTCGTCTTCTTCGGAAGTTTCCTGCCTGACTTTGTCGCCTTTTACAAAAATTTTGCCCTTCAGCGGTTCATCGCCTTTGGGCACTATGAACATATCGGCTGAAAACTCCGCTGCTCTAACCTGAGCGATCCCCAGAAACGCCAGGAGAGCAAATGACACCGAAAAGATCACAGAAAGAATAAGCATTCTTCTCATCGCATACCTCGCCCGCTGTTTGGTTTGAATGGCGGGCGCGCCGCAATGGCGCGCCCGCACACGAATTTCGCAGACTACACTTTATTTTTACTACGGTATATATTCTACTCATCAGCCTGTCAATAACTGTGACCGGTCCCAGGCCGGGTTATTCGTCTCCATCGCAATGCCGGGCCAGTCCCGCCGAAAGCGGGACTCCGGTTCGGATTGGAATGTAACGTGGCGCCGGAAGATTTTGCCTATTTATCGGAGAAAGCGGGAGAAACGTTTCTTCGCGCTTACATTCAACCCAGGGCCTCAAGGAGCGAGTTTTCAGGCACTTTCCGCCAGAGGCTGAAAATACGCCTCAGCTCACCTCCGGTTGAGGGAGAGGCAAACCGGGAATGCATTGATTTTCTTGCCAAAACTATTGGTGTTTCCAAATCCGACATCAAACTGCTCAAAGGTGGGCAGTCACGTGAGAAGACATTCGTTATTTCAAGACCGATCGGGTTCGTTCGTGAAAAATTGAAGGAAGCGGGTCTGGAGCGCGTTTAAATAGTTTTTCCCCAGGTTTTCCTTCCCCGGTCCCGCCAAAGACGGGACCAATCTTCGGCCGCGCCTGCCGGGCTGCAAAACTATATTTGTTTGTCAAAAATGAATTCTTCTGTTAAAGAGGTAGTGAGATTTAGTACGAGCGATTTCTTGCTGATTGATCTTATCTGGCGCCGGTGGGAATTAAATTCGAGCTCTGTCTGCTTCTTCGGCTTCATGTTGCAAATCGCCCGAACGCGATGCCCCGCCATGCCCCGATAACTATCGAATCGCTCAATTGAGGTTCTTCTTCTCAAATGCGGGTTATTCCGCCGCACCTTCCTTTAAACTATCGAGGACAGTATTGAATTAAACGAGAGTTGTCTATTCACCGATCATCAGGAGACTGCCATGCGAGAAGCTGTAATCGTTAGCGCCGTTCGGACGCCGTTGGGGAGCTTTAATGGGTCGCTGAGTTCCGTAGGGGCCACAAAGCTCGGAGGCATCGTAATCGAAGAAGCTGTTAAACGTGCGGGAATAGGCAAAGATCAGGTAAACGAAGTCATAATGGGTATGGTGCTTCCATGCGGCTATGGGCAGAATCCGGCCAAACAGGCTACAATTGCCGCCGGTATGCCCTGGGAGGTGGAAGCCATCACTGTGAACAAAGTATGCGGTTCGGGCCTGAAGGCGGTGATGCTTGCCGCTCAGGCTATCCAGGTGGGCGATGCCGATGTTGTAGTTGCAGGGGGAATGGAGAACATGAGCATGGCGCCCTACTATTTGGAAAAAGCGCGAACCGGCTACCGGATGGGCAACGGCGCCTTGATCGATCACATGGTTCACGACGGCCTGTGGGACATAGTCAATGACTTCCACATGGGCATTTCAAACGAGCTTTGCTCTGAAAGATATGGCGTCACACGTGAAGATCAGGACCGTTATGCCCTCGAATCCTACAGGAGATCTCTGGCCTCCATCGCCGGCGGTAAGTTCAAAGAAGAGATCGTTCCGGTGCAGTTGCCGGCCCGCAAGGGCGAGCAGGTTATTTTCAGCCAGGATGAGTGCCCGAAGGAAACCTCTTATGAAAAGCTCGCCAAGATGAAACCCGCATTCAAAGAAGGGGGTGTCACGACTGCGGGAAACGCCTCCGTGATAAGTGACGGCGGCGCTGCTGCCGTTATTATGTCAAGGGAAAAGGCGACGGAATTGGGCTGCAAGATCATGGGCGTGATAGGCGCCCAGGCATCGAGCGGCATAGACATGAAGTACGTTCTGGTAGCTCCTATCTGGGCCATACCCAAATGCCTCAAGAAAGAGGGCATCGGTATGGATAAGGTCGATATTTTCGAGGTCAACGAAGCCTTCAGCGGATCAACTGTGTGCGTGATGAAAGAGTTGAAACTGGATGCCTCCAAAGTAAACGTGACCGGGGGCAGCGTCTCCATGGGTCATCCCATAGGTGCGAGCGGCTGCCGCCTTCTGGTGACGTTGCTACATGAAATGGCGCGTTCCGATAAAAAGACAGGACTTGTTACCCTGTGTCTCGGAGGAGGCGAAGCTGTGGCCATGGTGGTCAAGAGGTAGACATCGGAAAAAGGGGGAGATTCGAATGGAAATAAAGACTTTTGGAGTCATAGGCGCAGGCCAGATGGGAAGCGGGATCGCCCAGGTAGCCGCAATGAGCGGCCTCCACGTGATCATGAACGACATCAAGGATGAATTCGTCGAGCGCGGTCTGAAGAGCATCACGAATATACTGTCCAAGAATGTCGAAAAAGGGAAAATGACCCAGCCGGACAAGGAAGCCATTCTGGGGCGGATTAAAACCAGCATCAGTCTCAAAGACATGGCTCCAGTCGATTTCCTTGTCGAGGCCGCAACCGAAAACGAAACTCTAAAATTCGGGGTGTTTCGCGAACTGGACTCAATTTGCCGGCCGGAAGTGATCCTTGCAACCAATACCTCCTCTATTCCCATCGGCCGGGTTGCGGCTCAGACGAAAAGGCCCGACAAGGTAATCGGCATGCACTTCATGAACCCGGTGCCGGTTATGAAACTCGTCGAGGTAATTCGAGGGATCGCCACTTCAGATGAGACTTTTCAGACGACATGGGACCTGTCGATCAAGTTCGGGAAGACCCCGGCCCTTGCAAACGACTTTCCGGGTTTCATTTCCAACCGGATTCTGCTGCCCATGATCAACGAAGCGGTATATGCTCTCTACCATGGAGTGGGAAAGGTCGAGGATATCGATACCGTCATGAGGCTTGGAATGAATCACCCGATGGGTCCTTTGGCGCTCGCCGATCTCATCGGTTTGGACACTTGTCTGGCGATTATGGAGGTGCTGTACAAAGGGTTTTGCGATTCAAAATACCGTCCGTGTCCCCTTCTTCGCAAGTATGTGGAAGCCGGATGGCTGGGTCGAAAAACAGGGCGAGGTTTCTACACTTATTGATCTGGCAGGGTGGATAAAATGAATTTTGAACTGACAGAAGAGCAGAAGATTATTCAGGACACTGCCGAAAAGTTCGCGAAGCGCGAACTTGAGCCTGTCGCGGCCGATATCGACCGGACGAAAAACCGCGACATTCTGAAGGCAAACCTCAGAAAACTTGCCGAACTCGGTTTCATGGGATTAAACGTTGACCCCGAGTACGGCGGAACAGGCGCCGGGACCGTCGCTTTCTCGCTTGTGATGACCGAACTTGGCCGCGCGTGCGCATCTACAACGGTTACGGCCTCGGTGAACAACATGGTGGCGGAAGTGATCCAGGCTATTGGGAGCGAGGAGCTGAAAAGGAAATACATCCCCCCCATTTGCAACGGTGAGTATTATGCGGGCGCCTTCGGGCTGACGGAGACCACCGCAGGATCCGACCCGGCCGGGATGCGGGCTACTGCCGTGCTCGATGGAGATCACTGGGTCCTCAATGGAAATAAAATGTTCATTTCCAGCGCGGAATATGCCGGGTGCTTCGTGGTTTGGGCCGTTACCGACAAAGAAGCGAAAAAAGGCAGGGGAATCAGTGCTTTCATCGTGGAGCCAGGCTTTCCAGGATTTATAGTCGGAAGAGACGAACATAAATTGGGTCAGAACGCCTCATCGACGAACGAGCTGGTTTTCGATAACTGTATTGTCCCCAGGGAGAACCTTCTCGGGAAATTAAATGACGGCTTCCGGATCGCTGTCGCCGAACTGGCGGGCGGCAGGATTGGGATCGGATCGATGGCCCTGGGCATTGGCTTTGCCGCGATGGATTATGCGACCAAGTACGTCCAGGAAAGGATACAGTTCGATAAGCCCATCGCTTCACAGCAGGCAATCCAGTGGATGATCGCCGACAATTACACGCGCCTGGAAGCCGCCCGCCTGCTCCTGCTTCGCGCGGCGTTCCTCAAGGACCAGGGGAAGTATTACGCCAAAGAGGCTTCGATGGGTAAACTGTATGCCACCGAAGCGGCGAACAAGGCCTGCTATTACGCCATTCAAATGCTTGGCGGTTACGGCTATACTAATGACTACCCGGTAGAGCGCTACTACAGGGATGTGCGTGTAACGACTATTTATGAAGGGACCAGCGAGATACAGCGCCTGGTCATTGCTCGTGAACTGCTAAAGTAACTGAGAGGAATGGCTGTGACGTTTACTCCCGCCGTGACCTGACGACGGTTCAGAGTCTCGCTCGGCGGCCTTTCAATTTTTTTTGAGCCAGGTATTGCGTGCGGGGTGGATATGAAGTCCGCCCCGCACGATGGCGTCAGGAACCCCGGCATGCAATCCTCTGTATAAGAATTGCTCCGAAGCCCCCAAAAAAGATTCGAGTTCGGCCAGCCGATTTGCAGGTTCCAGGCAATCCAGTGGATGCTCGCCGACATGGCGATCAAAATAGAGGTTGCCGGATATCTAGCCTATTACGCCTCCTGGTGTTATCATTGAAAACCGCCATACAGCAGTCAGGCTGCGATGGCGAAGTT
>PLSV01000302.1 GCA_003165235.1 Syntrophobacteraceae bacterium | reverse complement strand
TTTGAGCGCACCAGCCTGAATGGCCGTCATTTGCTTCCTCATCTTTGAAGGTTCTACCAGTTCTCTCGCAACGAGACACCAGTTGGACGTCAGCACGCTCGTTCACCGGGGCTGAAGCTTGCCGGTTTTGACGTAGAGCCATGTTGCATGCTCTATCCCTCGGCTTTCCCGAAGGCATTTGCTTCTTCCAACCTCTTCCACCCGTCGCTCCATCAGCGTGCCTTGCGGTTTGCCTGCCTGGGATTGCCCCTGGCGGAGGACGGGGTTATCACGTTCCGCATAGTTGACCCAGTGGATGACTTAGGTGTGACCTATACGCCGGAGGTGCAACGGTTCCGTGCAGGCAAGGTAGAGACCTGCATCCTGACCCCTTGCTGCTCGCACTTGGAAGCAGCCTACGACCTGCTAATCCTCGTAGGTCGGTAGTGGCATGACGGCGCTTAAGGTCATTGAGTTAATTTCACCATCTCATCCGTCTCTAGCCCTTAACGGGGGAGGATTCCCCGATGGGTTTTCCTGTCACCATTCAAACCCAATTCGGTACATTGTTCGCGGGGCGTCGCACCAGCCACACAACGCGTGGCAAGCACGCCCGCGTAGAGACCGGCAGGAACATGCCGGGTACTCCAGGCAAGTGCCCGAGTACATTCAACTATGCGACATCGTGTCGCACCTACCCTCTCAACTCCAAGCCCTCCAAGGTACACTTTTCCTTGCGCGAGCACCCATAATGAAAACCGTCCAGGTGATCATCCCCTCATTTCTATGAAAAGCTTCTGCAAAGCCAAAACATCCAGATCATATGTTTTGTGGCAGATTAGCCATTAGACCAACCGACTGGCAGGCTCCCATGACCTTGCGCTCTGTATGATGAAGTTTCTAATCGCAGGGTAAAATCTGAGTTTAATTGCAAATAAGGGGATGTTATTCTAAGGACCAGTTGAAATGTCATTAATAGGAGGATGTCATGACCAGGAAAGCCAGCCCAGCAAGTGACCGCTCCGTCCACATTGGACGAGACGCAAAGGGTAGCATTATTCAAACCGGCGACCTCAATGTGGCGTCCGTTGACTACCGGCAGATTTCACTGCCACCCCCTGAGAGCGTCGACATCCGTGAGACCATTAGCACCATCAGCGCGACGCTGACGCAACTCGGTGCAACGGACCAGAGGAAAATTGAAAACGCCCTGAGCGACGCCGAAGACGAGTTGAACAAGCCTGAACCCGATAAGGACGAAGTAGGCTCGGCACTTGACCGTGCCCTAAAATACGCCGAGAAAGCCGAGGGGTTTACTGGTGTGATCGAAAAGCTGACACCCTGTGTCATTAATGCTGCCTCCTGGCTTGGAATGACTTGGCACAGTATCCTATCGTTCGTCGGGTTGGCCACCTGAAGAGAAGACCTGCCATGGGAAGCGACAGGCACATAGAAATCAGCAGGGATGCCTACGATAACACCATTATCAGTGGCGATAAGAATGTGGTCATCCAGATAATACAGGCCACACGGACCTCCCTGCACGAAGAGTCCCCTATCGCTCCACCCATTGCTCTCAACCCATATCGAGGTCTCTCGGCTTTTCATGAAGAGCATGCGGACCTATTCTTTGGACGCGAAAAGCTGACACAAGATCTGTGGGAGGTATTCCGTAAGCTTCATGAACCGCCGCCGGGTGATCCTAAACCCATTCGTATTCTACCTGTACTGGGTCCTTCAGGGTCCGGCAAGTCTTCAATAGCTCGCACCGGCCTTATCCCCGAACTGGCGCGCAGACCTCTGCTTGGTCTTGACAGATCCCGCGTGGCGGTGTTAACCCCGGGTGAGTATCCCCTGGAAGCCTTGGCCGGGGTTTTGGCTCGCATTGCTACGAATGACCCCACGCCGGTAGCGAAATCCCGTGAATTTGCAGGTGAACTGGGACTGGCAAACGGGCAAAAAGAGTATGATGGTCTTCGGCGCATCGCTGAAATACTGCCTGAGGCCGCTTCGTCACCGCTTATTGTTTTGGTCGACCAGTTTGAAGAGGTCTATTCCCTTTGTAAGGATTCGGAGAAACGAGACGCCTTCGTTGAAAATCTGATGTGTGCCGCCCGTTCGCGGGCCGTTCGGGTTTCGGTTATTTTGACTATTCGAAGTGATTTTCTCGGTGCAACACAACGCCACCCCACTCTCAACCAGACAATCGCAAGACAAGCACAAATCATCCCGGCCATGAGCGAAGAGGAACTTCGCCAGGCCATTACCAATCCGGCAGCCCGTGCAGGGCATCCTCTAGATGAGGCTACAGTGGACCTTCTTGTCGCTGAAACTCATGGGCACGAAGGTGCGCTGCCGATGCTCCAGTTTGCCATGACCCGAATTTGGGAGGGCATTGCTGAAGGCGTTGCGCCTGCTGTTACCCTCAGGAGTATCGGCGGAGTCGGCGGAGCTTTAGCCGGGGAAGCCCAAAGGCTCTTCGAAAGCCTCAGCAAAACGGACCAAAAGATTGCCCAACGAGCCTTTTTGCGGCTTATTCATCTTGGCGAAGGAACAAAAGACACCCGACGCCGCTTGAAGGTTTCAGATCTCGTCGCTCATGGTGAAGAACGTGACCACGTCGTAGAAGTGCTCCGGGGATTTTCGAGGCCCGAAGCGCGCCTTATCATTTTTACCGGAGATCTGGACGGAACCGAGGCCGTAGAAGTCACTCACGAAGCGCTGTTCGAGCATTGGGACGCCCTGAGAAACTGGCTCGATTCCAGCCGGGACGACCTGCGATTTCACCGCCGTCTGGCGGAAGCCGCCGAACATTGGCTTGATGAGGGTCGGCCGGACGGGTCGCTGTGGCGCTCGCCGGACCTGGATTCCGTACGCCGATACCATGAGCATGCCAGTTCCGACATGACATTGACCGAGATGGAGTTTTTCGAGTCCTCAGAGTGGAAAGAGAAGCGCTCGAGATTTGTAAAACGGGGTGTAATCACCCTGCTGGCAACACTAACCCTAATTGTGAGCCTCGTCGCCATTATTGCGGGGCAAAATGCCGCTGAAGCCAAGCGCAGGCTTCTCGTGTCCAGAGCTCAGTGGCTCGCCTTCCAGGCAGGTAACGAACAAAACCGTGCCAAAGAAGACGACCTGGCCTGTCTACTGGCTCGCCAGGCATACCTTTTTAACAGGCGAGGGAATGGCGATGTGATAGCACAGGTGGATGAGGTGCTGCGCACCGTTCTCAGCTCTTCCTCCTTCAGCAGCGTCCTGCGCGGACATGAGAATTTGGTAACCTCGGTGGCGTTCAGCCCGGATGGCAAAACCCTGGCTTCGGGAAGCAGTGATAAGACCATTCGGCTCTGGGACCTCACCCGGGCCGGAGCCGAACCTGCTGTCCTGCACGGACATGAAAGTGATGTTAGCTCGGTGGCGTTCAGCCCGGATGGC
>PLSV01000328.1:3962-9049 GCA_003165235.1 Syntrophobacteraceae bacterium | reverse complement strand
TTTTGGCCTTTTTTGATGGATTCACAGCAGGTCTTTTGCTGCGCCGCTATCGTTGTCCGCAGTGCGGTTGCGTGATTCGCCTCAAGCCTCAAGGCTACTTCGACCGATTCCAATCCTCTATCGAAACCGTCCGCTCCATTATCCGCGACTTGGTTGAGAAAAAACTTCACTTTTCCGGGGTTTCGCGAACACGTAAAGCTCACTGGCTAAATGCGCTAAAACGAAAGGCCATGGCCTATTTGGGCGATCCCTTTCAATACCGTTTGTTTGCAGCCTTTGATCGGTTGATCGAGATGGGCAAAATACCGGTGAGCAGGTCCATCTAATTTCGAAGGCCGTCCACTTTTCATCCGCCCTACCGAAGGGTGTCGTCGCAAAAAACAGGTCCATGTCGTAAAGAGCCTCAAAAACCTTAAAAGGAGGCGTTTTATGACGGAAGAGCAGAAAAAACAGGTGGCGACGTTTCGGTTTGGGGTGATTCATGAGTTGGTAAACACAAAGGAGCTTTGCCGCGGAGAGCGGGAGCGCCTGATACGGGAAAAATGCGAAAGACGCTGGAGTATTCCCTTCTCCAACAAAACCCGGATCGGCCGCACTACGATCCTGAGGTGGCTACGGCTCTACAAGGCCGGCAACGGCAAGATTGAATCGCTCCTGACTTCCGGACGTTCGGATCGGGGCGCAAGCCGGTCTATGGACGAAGAGACCTGTCTTTCCCTGATCGGTTTTAGACGCGAGTTTCCCCGAATAACGATCTCGAGCTTGATTTCCAAGATGCGGGAAGCAAACCCGGAAGTGAGGCTAAATCCTTCCAGTGTTCACAGGCTGCTCAAGCGGGAAGGTCTTAACAGGCCGGCGGAACAAAAAGCCGAGGATCGCCGCAAGTTCGAGGCCGAGCTTGCAAACGAGATCTGGCAATCCGATGTGATGCACGGCCCGATGGCAAGGGTCGGAGAAAAGATGAGGAAGACCTACCTTATAGCCTTTCTCGACGATCATTCCCGGCTTGTTCCTCATGGAGAATTTTATCTCTCGGAAGGGCTTGTATGTTTTCTGGATGCCTTCGAGAAGTGCCTGCTCAAGCGGGGTTTGCCAAGAAAACTTTATGTCGATAACGGCGCGGCATATCGAAGCCATCATCTTGAGCAGGTCTGCGCATCCCTTGGCATCGCCCTGATTCATGCCCGACCCTACATGCCTCAGGGAAAAGGGAAAATTGAAAGATTTTTCAGATCAGTACGGGAGGGCTTCCTTACGGGCTTCAAGGGTGAGAGCCTAAAAGACCTCAACGAAGCTTTCAGCCTGTGGCTTGAGGACATCTATCACGGAAGAAAGCACGGCTCCACCGGACAAACCCCTTTCGAACGGTTTACTTCCAACATGGAGTGTCTAAGACCAGCCCCGGCGGATCTTATGGGTCACTTCCGCAAGGTGGCAAGACGCAGGGTGGCCAAAGACAGGACGATTATCCTCGACGGCAAGCTCTTCGAGGGGCCGGTCTCGCTTATCGGCAAGCAGGTTGATCTGCTCTACCATGAAAGGAATATGGACCGTGTTGAGGTCCGCTATGACGGGAAGTCTTATGGTTTCATTGCCGCTGTTGATATCCATGTCAACTGCCGGGTAAAAAGGGACAGGAACAACAATCCTCAGGTGAGCCCGTCAGGTCCGGCACACCGCTACAAGGGAGGTAATCTCTGGTCTGGCGGATGCGAACCGGGGGGCAAGTCATGAATCAGACTTATCGTGCCTTCTTCGGATTTGAGCGGGAGCCTTTCGCCTCCGATCCTGCGTTGCGGGACATCCTTGAGACAGAAGACATCAAGGGGGTTTGCAGCCGGTTTGACTATACGGTGCGCCTAGGGGCCATAGCTCTTGTAACAGGTGAGATCGGCAGCGGCAAATCGACCGCCCTGCGCTATGCATTGAGCCGTCTGCACGCTTCCGAGTATCAAACCATATCCATCACGGCCGTATCGGGATCGATCCTTGAGATGTACCGGATGTTTCTGGCGGAGTTGGGCGGCCATACCGCAAGCTCATCGCGTGCTTTCCTCTTGGGGCGTATAAAACGCGAGGTCTGCCACCTCGTGTGCGAAAAGAAGATGAAAGTTGTACTCGTAGTCGATGAAGCCTCACTTCTGAGGCTGGAGGTCTTCTCGGAGCTCCACACCTTGTGTCAGTTCGAGTTGGATTCCAAGCCGTGGCTGCCCATCATCTTGGCTGGACAGTCGCATCTTATCGATAAGTTGATGTATCCGGGATCCAAAACTCTAGCATCCAGGATCGTTGCAAGGTCTCATCTTGAAGGGGCCGACCGAAAGCAAATGGAAGGCTATCTTGCGCATCATCTAAAACTTGCGGGGGGCAGGAAGGACCTTTTTGAGGAAGCTGCTGTCACAGCGATCTACCAGGGGTCGGCGGGCCTTTTCAGAAAGGCGAATAATTTAGCCAGAGGCTCGCTCATCGCCGCCGCTCAAAGCCAATGCACAATGGTTAGCGCCGAACACGTGCGAACCGCTTCGACCGAGCTTTTCTAGTCCGATGAAAAAGATCCTCCACAAAATCAGCGACTATTTTGGTTCGGCTTGGCGTCTAGCCATCCTGGATACGAAAAAGGGGCGCTGGATCGTAGATCCCGCCCCCTCCAGGATCGGCTACCTCAAGGCCGAAAACGCAAACGGCAGGCATATCCTGATGCAGCCGGTCGATGAGTCCCGGTACTTACTGGCAGACGATCTTTGTTGGAAGCTTATTTGCCGTCAACATCGCCAGGCTGACGGAACATGGAAACCGGGGCGGATGGTCGTCGAGACCTCTCCACGCAACTACCAGGTGTGGATCCACAGCCAAAGAGAACTATCTCTTACCGAAAAACGCTACTGGCTAAAAAGACTGGGCAGCGATCCAGGGGCGGACCCAAACAACCGCTGGGGCCGCTGCCCCGGTTTCCGGAACCGTAAAGACAAGCATCGCAGCACATGTGGCCAATATCCGTTGGCCAGGCTGATCTGGATAGATTGGACCGCAGAGGCGCAAATCCCTCATACGATCTTTGAAGCGTCGGCCACGGGTGAACCCCTTTCCCATCCACTCCCAAGGGGGTTTGTGTGCCGCAAAAACAATATCTGCCGCTCAGATTACGACCGAGGCAATCAATCGGCAACGGATTATTCCTATGCCTTGGCGCTGGCCCGCAGGGGCCAGGGAGAAGATGAGATCCGCAGTCGCATCCTATCAGAGAGAACAAACTGGGATAATCATCTATCAGGCAGAAGGATCGAGCTTTATCTGGACAGGACAATCAGAAGGGCAAAAATGATAATCGAAGAGACCGGGAATCGGTCCAAATAAAAGAAAAGGTGCAATTTAATCAGGAGAAATCAGTCCATCTAATTTGAAATCCAACACCAAGGCTTTCGCTTACCTTGAAGCCCCTAAAGGCAACCGCATCCGAGATCGACCTCAACCCGGTTTTGGCCTATCCGGACGGGATCATGGTGGTGGATGCCCGTATCATTGTCCCGTGAGGGCCCTTTGCAAGGCGTTTTCCTACTCGCGTGGCTGAACGGTACGGGATAGGCAGGAGTTAAAGCTCGAAAAAGAGTGACTTGTGTCTTCTCCAATAGATAAGCAAATCCACCCGGGATCAGCCGAATTTCAAATTCAACGCCACGCAAAAACGATCCGATCCAAGTTACAAAGAAGGAGACTTCCGTGAAACCACTACTGCTCAAATCACTTATTCTTTCCCTTGGGCTCGGTTGAACCCTTTTTGAAGCTTTCCCCGAAGCTTTCCATGACTTTTTGAAACTGTTCGGCCTGCTTTTGAACAAGGCTTTCCAACTGGCTGGCCACCTCTTCGGTCTTCGCCTGGGATAAGAGCATTTGAAGGTGTTTAATGGTCTCCTCCTGCGATGCGACCTTTTCCTTAAGCTCCTCGTATTTTTCGACCAGCGCTATGTGCTCGTCGCGTGGCACGCCACCCAAGAGGGCCAAATAATCCGTAAAGCAGTTCTTGAAATCTTCCTGCGCCTTTTTCCACATTTCGAAGTAATCCGGGCTTTCTTTGGCCACCTGATCCAACCCGTAGGTCTTCTGAAAAAGAGCGGTCATCTCCTCAAAACCGGTAAAACCCTGGCGCATCCAGGCCGCCATATTTTCCATAGCTTTCTGGCCTTTGGCGGCATTCTGGAAACACTTCCCCCAAAATTCTAGAAATTGGCTGTCCATAGAATGATCCTTTTCAATTGGTCTGCAAGAGGGCTTCTTCCAAGTCCAGTTGGAACCGGACCGGTCCTCGAAAGTTCCCGTCGGAACGTAAAGACGATATATGGTGCTTATAGTGGAAAGTTTTATTAAGAGCACACTCAGATAGAGGCATAGACCACGACGTGGCCATCGCCGTATGCCCTTTGGGGAAAACGCTCACCTCGGCGTCTACCCACTCGAGTGGCACAAGGCTGGCGGCTTCATCCACCAGATCATCCTTTTCCGCAATGCAGATGAGCCACTGAACACCCTTCTCTTTGATGCGTTTGAAGTTGAGCGGCNNCATCCAATGGTTGATTGCAGCCGCTGTCTTATTGATTTCCGGCGGTTGCCCGGGCCTGTCAAACATCATGAGATCCCGATAAAAGGTGAATATGGGGGCCTCCTTTTCGATGCTCTTCAGCTTATAGACCCAGCCCATGATTTTGCCATCGACCACCTGATTACCGTTTGCCAGAGTTTTTATAGCATGCCCCAAATTCATGAACCTGGGCGGCAGATGTTTCATATATTCAACCAAGGCTATGCTCCGGGATCCGTCCAGAGGGGCGACACAGGTGATATAAGCATCAACCAGACCGTCCAATTCGCCGGAAAGCAGAGCCACTGTGGTCATGTATCCGCCTTGACAGTACCCGTTCAGCGTAACCGGTCTCCCGTGCTCCGCCATTACCCGCTCACAAAAGAAACGCGTGTCAAGAGTGTCGTCTTCCGGGGTCATGAGCTGCACGGCCTCGGTAGTTTCAATGTCCTTCACGACGCGAACGTAGGTTGGGATTCCCTGGTTTGCGAAACAGTGCACGTAACTCTTGTTC
>PLSV01000328.1:0-3895 GCA_003165235.1 Syntrophobacteraceae bacterium | reverse complement strand
TTGGGGTATAAATAAACCACAAGATCCATTATCTGGGCCTTTCTTGCCGCAAATCCCGCGATGTCTTCCCCTTCACAGTCAAAGAGCGTATTGAGGGTGGCCATGAGGGCATCCCTCGCCTGCCGGAGCAGGTAGTCATTCATCTGCGCCAAAGTGCTGTCGAGCGCCCTTGAAGCCAGCTCGACATTGAACTGCAAGAGTTCTGCATAGGCCCGGCTGGTTTCACAAGGAGGCATGTGTCGCAATTTCTCTCGCTCTACGTTATCGAAGGCATTGAGCGCATTCCATGAAGGGTCCATGAATTCGCTCGTGTACTTAAAAACTCCAGTCCAAAACATCTGGAGGCCTTTGAGCAGGTTCAGGGACGCCTCCAACGTTTTCGATGGCGATTTGGACTGTCTTTCGAGGAAATTCTTCGACATCTCAAATGAATCATTGAAAGAAGCGAAAATATTATTCATCAGTGGTTCTCCCAGGCTGATTTCAAAATATAGCGCCGAAAGTTTAAGACCTTGACCGGCATGGCTGGGCTTCCCCCTTCGAAACAATCAATATGGAGAGGGAAGACCAGGCATTTTCCCGGGTGGATAGGAATCAATCTTTGATGACATCGGCAAAGAATGTCTCTACCTTCTTGAAGCCCTCGTCTGCAACGCTTTTGAAGGTCTCGCGGCCCTTCTTGGAAGCCTTAAACCATTCCTCAACGACTTTTTTCCCTTCCGCAGGAAGCCATGCGGCTTGTTCCAGAAACATGTTCGTAGCATTTTCCATCTGGTCCTGAAGCATGGCCATGCTGTTAAACGTGGCTTCAAAAGCGTTTTTATTGTATTGAATCATTTGTTTAGTTATCTGTTTCTGTTCCATTTGGATCACTCCTCCGGGATGGCTGCACATCCATCTCCTTGCTTGCATGGTCCCCAAGAGCTGCTGAATTCCTCATCCGCAGCTTTCCCCCTTAGCTCTTTTTGCCTGCTCCAGCAAAGTAGTCTTCAACCTTGCCAAAGCTCTGGTCTGCGGCTTTCTTGAAATCCTCGCGGCCTTTCTTGACTGTTTCGACCCATTCACTAAGGGCCTTTTTCCCCTCGCCGGGAAGCCACGTAGCCTGCTCCATAAAAGTATTCACCATTTTTTCTGTTTGCTCTTGCAGCAAAACCATGGCGGTAAAGGTGTTGTCGAAGCTGGCCTTGTTGAAATCGATCATCTGTTTTGTGAGTTTTAGCGGGTCCATCTCTATAAATCCTCCTTGATTTTTGGTATAAGTCTGAACGAATGATAAAGCTTTTGACCTAAGTTGAGTCTATTATATCCACGGGGGAGGGAATGTCAAGGAAAAAGTTGTGCATCGCACAATAATTTTTTGTCTTTCATTTTAAGATTCTTAGGCTATAATGATGCCGGTATTTTGCTGCTGTGCGTTAATCCACGATCCTAAATGATGGGAAGCGTTAATGGCCCAAAAGGTACTACTCAAAAAATATGCGAACAGGCGGCTCTACGATACAGAAAAGAGTGCTTACGTCACCCTCGGCCAAGTGTCCGATCTGATTAAAGACGGCCGCCAGGTTGAAGCCATCGATGCCAAGACCCAGGAGGACGTAACAGCCTTTATTCTCACTCAGATCATCATGGAACAGGCAAAAAATAAAAACTCCCTTCTGCCGGTGCCCCTCCTTCACCTGGTCATCCGGTATGGCCAAAGTGTTTTGAGTGAGTTCTTCGAAAAATACCTGGAATTGACTATTAAGAATTACCTGTCCTACAGGGTTGCCCTGGACGAACAATTCAGAAAGTGGCTGGATATGGGTAAGGATCTATCGGCATTTGCACAGAAAACCCTTCCGCCTCTCACACAATGGGACTCCTTCTCCGACCTGTTCTCAAGTCCAGAAAAAAAGCCGGTGAAAGGGCCACCGGTCGACAATAAGAGGTGATTGCAAACCGAGCCAGTCTGCTCTTTCCGTCAAGTGGCAAATGCTCCCCGCATTTCTTCCTTCGGTTTAACAGATGTCGGGAGTCAAAATTGGCTCCGTCCACTGCCCACTTTTTTTGCAATGCACAAGAATGGAATCGCGATTGGTTGCAGAAATCGACGTTCAATCTTTTGCTCGAATGGCGCCTCGCTCAGGGGCGATTTTGGCAAACAGATAATAATTTGAGTAAATCAGGTGCAGACGAACATTAAAGATTCCATGGAATGAGCCGTGAGGAGATCATGCCCGAGGCGCCATTTTATGTTGAATCCAGATTGCCCGAGACGGAAATGATTCAGAATCAAGGTCCGAAGGCCAATCTTCATGATTTCAATGGGTACGCCTTGCAATAGGGGANNTGATTACCTCGCAATAAGGGATAGAGCAGCATTGAGGGGACACCGTGACACGGGATTTGAGCGGGACCTGCGAGCTACTTCCGGAATGCCTGAAACTCATGCCCACACTCCGAACATCATTTCAACCCCACTTACTCCAATTGAAAAGGATTTTTCTTTCTCCCCGCCTTCTTGCCTCTTTTGCTGATTGGGCCATTCCGAAATGCCACAAAAAGACACTCTAGGCCTTTCAAAGCTTCTCCAGCCTGATCCAGTTCCAAAACGCTCAGGCCTGTCAGTTCTTTGATTGCATCATCTGATGGAACTTTATAGTAACAATGTTCGTAAACCAGATTCGCTATAAGCAGCTTGAACGAATGTCTGTTATGTTTGTTGATTCGCATTCCAGTAGACGATCACATATTTTAAAGAAGAGTGTTGAAGCTGTAGGTTGCTCCTCCATTAGCCGTGAATAAATCTGGATCTCCGAAACAACCGTACTCTTGAATCCCTGTCTTGTTTGATTACCCACAGAATCAGCCATAATAATTTGAATTCTATCCAAGAAAGGATCGCTTTGAGAGTTTTTCATTTTCACCATGTTTTTGCTCCATCAATTTGCCCCTGCCGTAAAAGGCAAAGCTAATAATCACCGGTCCCCCGATCTGTTTGTTACCCAGATATTTGTCCCGTCAAAGGCTACATTTATCCTATATCCCTATCAAACGCGCAAGTGGAAAGGTTCATCAGACTATCTTGGGAAGAACACTCCTCCTTCTCCGGAGTTAATGAGCTCGTTTCCGCCCCATCGGATTGAAAGAAATCAGGCAAAATGATGCGATAGTAACCGACGAGAGGAAAAGCTGACGCTATACTGGCGTGCAGCTTCCGGCATGGTGGACTGCCCTTGCCCCAACCCTTACACACCGCCTGACTATCAAGTGCAAGCAGTAAAGCAGAATCTTGCAGGGCTATGATTGCCGAAATGGTAACATGAAAATAAAAAGGACTGGCCGCCAATTCATTCCGGCGAGCAGTCCCTTCAGATCATTTTATTGAGAGGTGACCGTTGATGTTACTTATCTTCACCTTCGTACCCACACGCCTTAAAAATATCAAGGATTGTGCTGTTTATATAGCATTCCTCTTTGTAGTGGAAAGCCTTGTTGAAGGCTTTGGTTACTTCTGAGATTCTTTCATATGCCTTGCTTATTCCCTCAAAGAAATAGCTCATTTCCTTCATTGTGCCATTCATCCGCTGTAGGGTCTCATGAGAATCTTCTCCATGAGACAAATTTTTTATGAGAACATCCATTGATTCCATTAGTTCGCGCACACCTTCTTTGGAGTTCAGCAGGTGCATGAGATGCGTATTGAGGTAATGGCACATGCTTCCCGCCGCATTGCGCAGGACCTTGTTCCGCTGGTCTTCCAGCGTTTTTGTGATGTTGTGTACGATTCCCTCGTGGTAAAGCAATTGCCTAGACTCGTCGACCTTGGCGTGTGCCGTCACGGCCACCTCTATGACGTCTCCGGCCTTGTTCCTGAACCTTACCTGCTTGCCTTCGACATGGCCTTTTTCGTAGA
>PLSV01000295.1 GCA_003165235.1 Syntrophobacteraceae bacterium | reverse complement strand
TACGAATTCACGAAAAGACGGGTGACCTTATGCCGGGATGGCCTACCAGGAAAAACTGTCTGGCTGGTCATCAGACGAACCATTGGAGACGCCCTATCGTATTCCTTCTTCATCAGTAATGCGCCCACCGGCGCCCGCTTGAAAACCTTTGTCTGGTTGAGCGGCGTCCGGTGGGCCATAGAACAGTGCTTTGAGGAGACCAAAACCGAACTTGGAATGGACCATTACGAGGTACGGAAATATCCGGGGTGGCGTCATCACATGCTCTCGTGCATCCTGGCTCACTTCTTTCTATGGCGCATACGGATCAGGTTGGGGGAAAAAAGCGCCTTCGCTTACTATATCGCTGATTAGACTGCTCATCGAGGTCATTCTTCCTTTGAGGAATTACGACCTAAAGGCGACACTGCATTTGGCTGAGGACATCGTGAAGCGGAATCATGACTCATACCTTTCGCACAGGAAAAAGCATGACTCTAAAATATAACTGTCGTTGTAGGGTTAAAAACTGAAAACTTTCCTTTGCCGTTTGATCCAGGAGGCTTGGAATGAAGGGTGGAAAATTTCACCCTCCACTCCCCGGTGGCATGGCGACTGATTGTGGACTCTTTGACGATTAGCGTTTAGAATAGACGGATACTGCAATGGTAAATCAACTTTTCTTGGGTCGCCGCCTCATCGTGGAGAGGGCATCGTATGAACGAACTGTTAGCGCCTGGGGGCAGTCTGCGGATGGTCGAAGAGGCCTTTGGCGGGGGAGCGGAGGCTGTTTACGTCGGCTCGAAGGGGTTCAGCAGGCGAAAGTGCGCCTGGGAGCTTGAAGATTCCCATATACGCGAGGCAATCGAAATCGCAGGACGATTTGGCGGGAAGATCCGGGTTGCCTTAAACGCTGACCTCCCGCCTGAGAAATGGACGCTCGTACTGGAAAAGATCGGGAAATACGCATACTGGGGCGCTGAAGGAGTGATAGTCAAAACGCCCGGAGTCATGGAGCTTGTCAGGGATAGATTCCCGGAGCTGGTCATCCATGCCAGCGTTGGGTGTAATATCCAGACGGCGGCGCAAATGGCCCGATATAAAGAACATGGCGCCTCGCAGATCGTTGCGAGCACCGAAATCGACACGCCGGCCAAACTCAGGACTTTCAAGGAATCCGCCGACAGGCTCGGGCTTTCAACCGAGGTGCTCATACACGGAAACAGATGTGTCGGCGGGGTCGGAAACTGCCTCTTCCACGAACTGACCAGCGACAGCTATATAAAACGCACATACCAGGACGAAGACGGAAACGAACTGGTCGAATATGAAGGCTGGCCGGACAGAAGCGGAAGTTGCTTCAGGTTTTGCCTGCTCACCGATGAGCAGCGGAGTAAAGTGCTTAGACAGCGCTCCATCAGAGATGACAAAATCGAAGAAATCAATTCCCGCATCAAACGCCATCCGAACGTTGCATTCGTCATCAATGGAAAAGAACTTTGGGATTACCTTGACCTGGGTCTGCAAACCCTTAAGGTGCAGGGCAGAGAATACGCCGCCGAGTTGATCGGCCGGATGATCTCCTGTTACAGGGTATTGATCGACGCCAACCGGCAAGGCAAGTCTTTTGACGACCCGGCTTTGGTCCAGCCTCAGAGTGAATTGGATCGGATCGGCATGGACCGGGACAGCGCCCGGATGCAGAAAACCGGGGAACTGCAGGCTAACATAAAAGGGTTGTTCGCCTGAACCTCGATCAGTCTCCGACTACGCCCTTATAGAAACGGTGTCCCTGATAGCTCAAAATTGCCCCATCCGGGGTGATCTCCTCCAGTTTAAGGCCTGCGGAAATCTCCTCACCCTCCCGTTTTTTGGATCCATTTATGTTTATCCATCTCTCCTCGGGTTTCTTGGAATAAATCAGCATTGAAACGGATAGATTTGGGAGGGCGTCCCGGATTTGCGGCTCCAGTTCATGCCACTTCGGCTCCTTACGGGGGGCCGGTTTACCCGAGGATTCACCCAGATCGGCAAGAGGCTGGATATCTGAAATGATCCCACTGCCGGCTGCCGGCCGCAGAGGCCGCTCAACGCGTACAGACGGATTTTTCCCGGCCGCTTCCAAATTTGCGGCTTTGAGGCTCTTTTTTGTTCCAGCAGCTCTTGGGGTCTGAGGCAGTTGGGCGCCATCGGCCTTTCTGACGGCAACCTCATCTTTCCGGGATACGGCCGGGGTAGTAGGCGGGGGTTGGGCCGGCTCGGTTTTCAGACTTTGCATTGCTCCTTGATCTTTGAGAGGCGTCTTATTTTCAACAATGCCCCCTGGCTGGCTTTGTGTAGCTTCCTGATTCACTTGTAACTGCGTCAGGGACCCTGGCGGAATTACCGGGGCTGCCTGCCGACGGGTTTCGGGAGATTGCCCGCCTGAAATGCGACTGCTGGAGATGTCCGCAGTTCGCCCCCATTGCCAGGGGCGCAGCCAGAAAGCAAAGAAACCGGCATTGAGAATCAGGGTGAACACAATAATATATGGCCAGCGCGGGGAGCTTTTCGGAGGTTGCGAAGATGGTATGACAGCTACTTCGAAAGGTTCTTCGAGCAGACCACGGGTCTTGCGGTTTCCGCGCGCCTGTTCGGATTTTTTTAGTGCATCCAGGATATACGACATATCTAAAGCCCGGCTGTAGTTTGAAATTTAGCGGCCCAAGTCACTTCTGGGGTTTCTGCGCCCCGGTCTCTGACTGTTGCGCCTCCGGTTGAATCCCATCCGTATTACTTGGTTCCGTCCCGGATACGCTCTCCTCGGAAGGCTGCGCTATTGCCGGCGAAGGCTTCGATAAGACGGGCGCATGACCGGTCCCTTGGGATTCAAAAACGTTGGAAAAATAGTAGAGCAGGCCCAACCCGGCACAGATCAGGATTACCGCCGTCAATACAGCTTTCCATCTTCGGTCCGTTCCGGACAGGCGATCCCCGAGCGCCTCTCGGGCCGCTTTCGCCAGCGTGGCCCTGTCTACGATTTCGTTTTCCAGGACAAAAGCTCCCAGGAGCGCGCGGTCGCAGATAATGTTGATTAACCTGGGAATTCCACCGCTATAGACATATAAACTGTCCAGAGCGTCCTTTGAAAAAATCTCGCTTCTCCCCCTGGCGACCCCAAGCCTGTGATTCACATAAAGGAGGACCTCGGCCTTTGACAGCGCCTCCAGGTGGCAACGGGCCACGATGCGCTGGGCCAGTTGCCTCAGTTCCGGTCTTGCCAGCTTGTCCCTGAGTTCGGGCTGACCAATAAGAATTATTTGAAGCAGCTTCCGTTCGTTTGTCTCGAGGTTGGTGAGAAGCCGGATTTGCTCGAGAACGTCATGGCTGAGGTTTTGCGCCTCGTCAATTATGAGAATGCCCTTCTTGCGTTTGGCGTTCAAATCCAGCAGGAACGCGTTTATTCTGTCAACAAGGTCCTTTATGTTCGTTTTCCTGGGACAACTGATGCCGAATTCGTCGCAGATTGAAGCAAGCAATTCCGCAACCGAGAGCGCGGGATGTATGATGAAGGCCACGACGATATTCTTGTGGAGCGTTTGGATGACGCGCCGGATGATGGTCGTCTTACCCGTGCCGACCTCGCCCGTGAGCAGCACGAATCCCCCGTAGCTCCTGATCCCGTAGAGTAGATGAGCAAAGGCCTCCCGGTGCTGCTCGCTCATGTAGAGAAAGCGCGGATCGGGCGCAATCGAGAAAGGTGACCTTTTCATGCCGAAATATTTTTTGTACATGACGTTCCACGTATACAGGCCGGTTTTGAAATCAATTATACCTGAAGGGCGCTGGAATCTGGCAACTTTTTCCTTCGTTGGTTCCGGGCTTGCGCGAGCCGCAATATATCTGGAATCTCACTCGATTGGGAAATGGACTGAGCAGCTTGGACGCTTTTTCGTCTTACACGGCAAAAATTCTTAACCCGCCGTTGACAAGTCCCTGGAGATGTGCCAAGAACAATATTTGATAAATCCTTGGGGATTACGTTGTGCACTGCCGAAGATCTACGAGCGGGGAGGTTGGGAATCGTTGCTCAGGCGGCCCCGGTGTTCTCAGGGGTTTGGTTTTTTGGACCCAGGTGCGGAGGTTTCCATAATTGGACAGTCACAGTTGTACCTGTTTGACTGATCAAGGCCCAGCGGTTTAGCCCACAAAAGAGCGTTTTCCTTTTTTCTCTGCTTTGTTGCTTTCCGCTGGTCCCAAACTGAAGATGGCGGCGAAGCAGGGAATTGAATCCATCCCCTGCCTCAATCTCTTTCATCAAAAAAGTTGTCTGAATGAGACTCTCGGGCGAGGTACGGCCCGGCGGGGTCGGCATCACGGTTGAAGACCGTTTTCGCAACTGAGGGGTCGTCCCATGAGCGAAAAACCTGGGGAGGCAGCGCTGTGATAAAGGGTTTGCTCGTCAAGTCCGCCAGAGTTTTCGGCGTCGACCCTCCCAATCCGAAGATGCTGCAGGAAGTTTCCGAACAAGAGCGCCGGTTGATCGATCTTTGTGTTCTCCCGGTGCAGAAGGCGCTGGTTTCTCTCGATACAGGCCTGCGTGGCCTGAGTTCGGAAGAGGCTGAAAAGCGCCTGGACGAGTACGGTCCAAACGAGCTCTCACATGCCAGGCATATGGGTTTCTGGGCCGACATTCTCCAGAGGTGCAAGGGTCCTCTGGTCGTTCAGTTATTGATCATCGCCTTGATTTCCGGCGCTATCGGAGAGATCAAATCGGCGATTATCGTAAGCGCGATGGTTTTCCTAAGCGTCGGGCTTTCCTATATCCTGGATCGTCGTTCAAGCCAAACCGTCGAGATGCTTGGAAAGCGTGTGCAGTCACGAACTCTGGTTCTGCGCGACGGTGAGCAAACGGAAATCCGGATATCGGAAGTTGTGCCGGGCGATATCGTCCTCCTGCATGCCGGCTCAATCGTTCCGGCTGACTTGCGGCTGTTTGCCGCAAAGGATTTCTTTGTGGGCCAATCGGCGCTCACCGGGGAGTCCATGGCGGTCGAAAAGACGATTTCCGGTGGGGGCGTTCACGACCGCACCGCTTTGGAACTGACCAACGCCTGCTTTCTGGGAACCAGCGTCACCAGCGGCACAGCGCGCGGTGTAGTCGTCAACACCGGGACGCGAACAATTTTCGGCTCCATCTCGGAGCGACTGACCGAGCGCCGTGAAGAAACCAGTTTCGATAAGGGAGTGCGGACTTTCACATGGCTCATGATCCGATTCATGGTGGTCATGGTCTGCGCGGTCTTCTTTATCGTCGGCATGACGAAGGGCGATTGGGTGGAAGCCCTCCTGTTTGGCCTGTCCATAGCCGTGGGTCTCACCCCGGAGATGTTGCCGATGATCGTGACGGTGAACCTTGCCAAGGGCGCGCTGACCATGGGCAGGAAGAAGGTCATCGTGAAGCGTCTGCCCTCCATCCAGAACCTGGGGGCTATAGATGTGCTATGCACGGATAAGACGGGGACCCTTACCCAGGACAAAGTGATCCTCGAACGGCATGTGGACATCACCGGACACATAAGCGGCGACGTTTTGAATTATGCCTACCTCAACAGCTATTATCAGACCGGCCTGCGCAATCTGCTCGACCGGGCCGTGGTCGAACATTCCGATCTGGATGCCG
>PLSV01000253.1 GCA_003165235.1 Syntrophobacteraceae bacterium | reverse complement strand
GGTGGGTAATGCGCCAAACGTATCCTTGCCATGCCCCGCCTTTGAGAACCCGACAGACGGGCTATCTGCCGGGAATGGTTCCAGCGGATTGTTCTCTGCTCCTGCCGCCAAAAAGTGATGACTAGATCGCGGCAATCAAAGAAACGTGTCCTTTGGCCATAGCGGATGCACACGGGCTGGCCGTTTTTATAGCGACCACCCGCATGGCTTGGCTACGCCTTAAGCTTTTACAGCGTGGCGAGCGCCTGAATCCAACCGGCAACCCTTAAAATATCCGCTTCTCGGGGGACTCTTGAGACCGTCCTATATCATTTTGCCCTGCGTTTTCGGAAAGAGGGAAAATGCAGAATATGATCTGCAAATAGAAACATCATGGATGGTCCACCGCATAACGCCATAGAGGAGAGCTGCATCATAACTTGCAACTTTAGCAAATACGCTGTACTACTTGATCAAGTAGGCATCATATACGACAGCATTGCCCAATCGCATCGCGTAACCTATTCCTATCGCACGATTCAGCCAGTCATATTTTTTCGAACCGGTTTCAAATGTCATATAGAATCTAAAGTAATATTGAGATGGATCGACGACTTCACCCTTAGCAACCTTAGCCTGTATTTCTGGTGGGCCGTAACGGAATCCCTTGGTTTGAAGGTAAATCAGTGAATCATCATCAGCTTGCAAGAGATATCGCGCATCCAGATACACCAACCCATCCTTCGTAACCGTTACCCAGTCCGCCCCATTATTCAGGATTTTTCCATTGAGCAGCGGACCTTCGAACTTACCCCCAGGGATCGGTACTATTCGACGCTTCCCGAGATCTGAAGTCTCGCCGACGTCTCAGACGGGTGCACTCAGATCGACAGTGAATCGAGCCATGAACTCAAGATTTGGTTTAGGGGGTTCAAAACCTTTGATATCAGTAGCTGAGGTTGCTTTTTGCGGCGATTCCGCCAAGCAGACCCCGGATAAAGCGATCGCCAATGAGATGCAAATAATGTAAACTGACTCTTTCATTCTTTTCCTCCTCGCGTAGCGAAATAAGGTCGACGCCTTTTCTCATTTAGATCATCCAGGAAATTAAAGCATGGATCGCCTACTTCACCTTCTTGACGAGAGTCTTGCCGGTCTTAAACTTCAGGACCTTGGAGGCTGGAATTTTAATCTTCTCTCCCGTCCTGGGATTGCGGCCTTCACGCTGGGCCCTTACCCCAACACTGAAAGGCCCGAAGCTTACCAGTGTGATCTTGTTACCGCTTACCAGCGCCAGAGACAGCCGAAACAAACCCATCCACCGCTCTTTCGGCCACTGATTTGATAATCCCCGCTCCTTTTGCGATTTTTGCAACCAACTCAACTTCCGTCATTTCCTCTTCCTTTTAAAAGCCTTCTTTGGATATCCCATCGCTTTTCGATGTGCCCAATGCAAAGCATTTCAATCATCCGTGATAACTTCGTGCGAGAGGTTATCTACCACGACGGGGCACTCGAGGTAGGTCAGCGATGGCTCCGTCCCGTACTTTTCAGTCGCAAAGCTCTTCCAGTTCTGTGTATAAAGCTTGTCCGAGTCCGCCTTAGAATTCCACAGATAAATACCAGCAACTGTTCGGCCATCTTGCGACAATCCGTAATATTTTCTGATAAGACCTGGAAAATCCTTGTAATTGGTTGCCGTGCTGAGAAAGGCTTCCCGCGCCACCTCCCTTGTAATTGGCTGCGGCAGCTTGAACTGAACTATGACGGTAATCATGCGAGGCCTTTGCCGCTGGGCCGCAGTCAATTCGGGGTCCGTTATTCCTTCCTTTTCCATTACAGCCGTCATCTTCTGATATCCGTCCATCACCTGTTTTGCGCCATCCACCATGGCCCTTGAACCCTGATCTTCCCCGGCCCGGGATGATCCAACCGAAGCGAGAATCGCAACTGACACAATGACCATCAACAAAATCACGAGGTACTTTTTCATGTTGAGTCCTCCTTTATCAGTGAAGACAGATGACCCCCGGAGACCTGTAAGGCTATAGAGTCAATAATCAGTCCATGGCCGCGTGCTCGGGAGCATTACGCGGGAATCTTTTCCATCGTGGCGAACTTTTCTTCGTGCATCGGAATCAAAATATCAGCCTGCTCTTTTATCCTGACAGCGGAGTCAAAAGCAGCCAGCGCGTCGGTATGAATGCCCGGTGCATAGATCGGCCAAAACGCTTTGATCCCGTCAGGCACGTCGAAATTGGCGTTCGTACAACAGAAACCGCTGAGCACGGCTAGGCCCTTGTCGGTTTCAACGCCTACGGCCTGAGTGCCCGGAGAATGTCCCGGCGCCGGAATGACCCTGATCCCCGGCAATATGTCGCGTTCGCCGGTAACAGTTCCGAACTGTAAACCAGCATACAGCTCCTGAGGGTATAGCCCGACACACAGCGGGTGCGGCGAACGAGCGAACTTCAATTCGGCCTCCTGGCGGATCACCTTGGCATTCTTGCACAGGCGGGCGTTGGCGATGTGATCGAAATGCAGATGGGTGGCGATGATGTAATCGATGTCCTCAGGATTCTTGCCGAGCTTGCGCAGCCCCTGTTCGAAGGTTTGAACGTGCTCGCTGCCGCCGGACCAGTAGGTATCAATGGTTTCCCTGGCGGCTCCCGTGTCTATCAGGACGTCCTTGCCGCCGGCATTTACGTACCATGCCACCGTAGGGACCATGAGGCCTGCGCCGAAATTGGCAAAAATAGGTTATCAAACTTCCGTCCGCAGCGAGTCTCGCGACCAAGACCGGATTAATCTCGTAACCCATGGTGTATCTCTTTTTTGTCTGATTCAATCCTCAAGTCCAAGCGGCGGGTTCTTGAAAATGCACCGTTGAATTCGTTGTGCTTATCCCTCGCCTGCCGACTGCCTCAGCTTCTATCGGTCAGGGGTTTCACCGTGGTTACATGGCGGGAGGATTAAAATGATCCCGGATATGGCTTTATGATTGGATGCCGTAGAAGAATTGCGGTGCTTTTTTAAATTGGTTTGGGTGAGTAACCTTAAAAAAGTTAGAGTTTCAAATCTCGAAATCGGCGGTAATTATACTGTCGCAATGTTCCAGGAGCTTTTTCAATACCTCCTGATGGGCGGGGTGAGACCTGTAACGCTGGATAGCTTCAATATTTTCAAATTCCGTTACCAGGGCAAAATCGTAAGACCTCTCCGAGCGCAGCACATCCCTGCCGAACTGGAAGTCGCCCGCTATGTCGGGGATTGCCCCCGGAAGCCCCGCTAACCCCTTTTCTATGCCGGCTATCTCAGACTCAGGCACATCCTTTTTGAATTTTATCACCACGACGCGCTTCAGCATGTTTCCACCTCCAATGTAACATGAGCAATTCAACGCAGCTTCGCCAGCGCGTTCTGCGCCCTTCCCGGCCAATATTTCATACCCATTTCCCGGAACATGGCGTCTGCCTTGTTGAGCGGCTGGTGCGCTTTCTCCGTGTGCCCCACGTCCAGATAAAGCTCCCCCAGATGCAGATAGCCGATTGCTGCGTGCGGTTTCAGCCGCTGATCCTGCAATATCCGGATACCTTCGAGCACGAATTGTTCAGCCTCAGTGATACGAAATTTATCCCCTTTTGCCGCCAAGCGGCCAAGCATGATCTTTGAGAGGGCTTCATGTTCCAACTCTCCCCACCTCTGTGCCAGGCGCAGGGCTTTTTCAGCGTTCAGACCGGCTTTGGCCATGTCACCGGTCTCGAAGTAGATCATACTGAGGAACATATAGTAGCGAGCCTGCCGAACCTGAGCGCCAATTTTGCTCTGAATCCCCAGGCCCTTTTCAATATACGTTATCGCCTCTTTATATTTTCCAAGAAGATAGTGGCCCTGACCAATTCCGATGTATGCCTGACCGAGCCAGAGCATGGATTTGATTTGTTCCATGAATTGTACTGCCCGCCGGCTGTGATCCACACAAGCCTGCGCCTCCCCCTTCATTCCAAAGAACCATCCGTACTTGAGCTCGTCAATACCAATAGTCCCAAAGTGGTTAAGCTCGGTAGCCAGGGACAAAGCTTCAGCAATAACGGATTCTCCTCCTGGAAAGTCTCCCAGGCTCGCCATTGCATAGCCCTTCATAGCCTGAACCAGTGAATACACCACTACCGGGCGTCCGAACGTTTCCCTCTGCCTGTGCGCTTTTGCGATGACCGGCAGGATCTTGTCTGCGATATCAACCACGGGCGCCATATCAGTTCGGATGAAATGCGAGAGGGTGAGGTCATATCCTGTTCCAATGATAAGCCCTACGTCTTCCAATTTCTGCGCCTCTTGAAAGGCATTCTCCTGATGTACCCTTCCAACACCGGGATCTCCCTTCATGCAGTGATAAAGTCCTATTATACTCTGTACGTTGGCGTTGGTCCTTTGATCGCCAATCTCCTCAGCGGCGTCCTCACACTGCTGAAGATAATTTTCAGAATTTTCAGGATAAGCAAGCATCCTCATAGGAGTTGCCATCGATACAATAAGCTGCACAAGTTCCCTTTTGTTCTCCAGTGTCTTTGGAAATTGATTCAGCGTATCCGCCGCATCCCTGTACAAGCTGAATGCCTCCCAAAGGGCTTCCCGTTCGACACCCTTCCTGGCGGACAGTTTCAGATATTCGTAGGCCCTCATGTTATTGTCACTTTTGGAATAGTGATACGCCAGCATCCCGTAGAACTCTTCCAGCCGATCAGCATAGAGGTTTTCAATAGCCTGGCCTATCTGTTCGTGAATCTCCTTTCTTTTCTGCACGAGCAGGCTGTTGTAAGCCACCTCCTGGGTCAGGGCATGCCGGAAAATGTATTCGAGTTCCGTGAAAAGGCTTTTCCTAAGAATGAATTCAAGCCTTTGGAGGTTAACCAGCCCCGACTTGAGCCCGCCTTTCATTTCCGAGATAGTTTCCAGGATGCGGAAAGCGAACTCCCGCCCTATCACTGCGGCCACCTGCACTATCCTTTTTACGCTTTCCTCCAGGAGGTCCATGCGGCCGGCGATTACCCCTTGAATAGTATCCGGAACTTCCATAGTCGATACGTCCCCCGCCAGGGAAAAGCCCTCGCCGGTTCTCTTGATGGAGCCGTTCTCGATCATAGAAAAGGTAAGTTCTTCCAGGAAAAATGGGTTCCCCCCTGATTTGCCGACAATCAGTTCCGTCATTTCCGGCGCTACATCTCCGTCGTGCAGGACCGCTGCAATCAATTCCGCGCTCCTGCCCATGGAAAGCTGGCCGAGCGCGATCTGGCCGTAACAGGACTTATCGCCCCAATGATGGGAATATTCATTTCTATATAAAAGGATGAGGAGAATTTGGGCCTCCGGCAGCCAGCCGATCATATGGTCCAGAAACTCTTCGGTGGTCCTGTCGATCCAGTGCAGGTCCTCTATTGCCAGAACCAGGGGCCGCACCCTGCTGATTCGGACGAGCAGGTCCCGAATGGCCTCGAAGGTCTTTTCCTTCTTTTGTTTTGGTTCAAGCTCCGCGTATTCCTTATCCTCCACCTTGAGAGACAAAAGCCCCTGGAGCGGCGGGATGACGTTTCGAAGCTTCCTGTCAAGACCAAGGACTCTTTTCTCCAGTTTGCGCTTTATCGAGTCTTCCTTTTCGCCTTCCTTTGCCCCGATAAATGACCTGAGAACGTCCAGCAAGGGCAAATACGGCATCGATTCACCGTAGTGGAAGCATCGGCCCTCAAAATACCGGGAGCGGTCCTTCGGCAGGGAATTTTTAAACTCCAGCAGCAGCCTCGATTTGCCTACTCCAGCTTCGCCGGAGATGCCTACAACCCGGCCTTCCCCTGATCCGGCTCTTTCGAACGCCTCATTTAAGGCTTTCATTTTACGAGTGCGGCCTACGAATCTGGTAAGACCCCTGGCGGCCGCCGAGGCTGCAAACCTTGTTTCAACCCCTGTCGACTTCATGAGCCGGTACGTCTCGACGGGTTCATTCACTCTGAATTCCATGCCGCCGGCCGGTTCGAACTCGAAGAAATCCCTGGCCAGTTTGTACAGATTTTCCGAACCGAGTATTACGCCGGGCCCGGCCCTGTTCTTCATCCCGGAGGCCAGGTCGACTGTTTCACCTTGTGCCGTGTAATCCATACGCAGATCATTACCGATAGATCGCACGACAACGGGACCGGAATTAAGACCTATACGAATTTTGAAGTCGATTCCATACCTGCTTTTAAGGCTTTCGGCGTATGGCGCTATGGCGTTCTGGACGGTCAGGGCGGCATGGCAGGCACGCTGCGCATGGTCTTCATGGGCAAGAGGCGCGCCGAAAAGAGCCATCACACCGTTGCCCATGAATTGGTTGACGGTCCCCTCAAATCTGTGGACCCTGTCCAGAATAAGACGGAAACACCCTTCCATGATTTCCAGAACGTCCTCGGGATCCAGCTTGGGAATCGCCGTGGCCAAGTCGGCGAACATGACGGTGACGGTTTTTCGCTCGCCATCAATTGCGCTGCGATTGGTGAGGATCTTTTCGGCAAGGTATTTGGGGGTGTAAGAACGGGGCCGGTCCAAATCCAGGTATTTCCCTTCCCCGTCTGGCCTGCAGCTCTCTTCAATGCGCCTGTATATCGAGGTTGTCAGCTCGTCGGGATCGACGTCAAGTTCCCGGCTAAGCGCCCGTTTGCATTCGTTATAAACCCGAATAGCCTCGGTCCTCATTCCAATCTTGGAGTAGAGCAGCATCAGCTTCCGGTAAGCTTCCTCCAAACCCGGATCGGCTCTAGTCAGCAATTTATAGATATCGATAGCTTTGCGCGAATTGCCCTGGCGCTCGTAGAGTGAAGCCGTGCGCCGCAGAACACTTATGTACAGGGCACGCGTTTCCTCCCTCTTTAGCATGGTCCAGGGGGTATATAACTCGTCTTCGAGATAGTCCCCCTTGTACAGCTCAATTGCAGAATGCCCCAAGTTGATCGCGCTCTTGAGATCCCCGGCCTGCTCCGCTTTCCCTGTGCGTTTGCAAAGATAGAAGAACTCGTCGATATCCAGCCGAACCAAGTTTCGATTAAGAGAAACCGCACCGCCCTCGGAAGATACATAGCGAGACCTCGATTCCGCTGGATGGCCCAGTATTTTTCTTAGCCTGTGCAACACTACTTTAAAATTTTGCTTCCCCTCATCGAATGAAGCCTCAGGCCACAGATCGTCTATAAGTTGATCCAACAGCACGTCTTCCGCACCCCTGGTTATCAGGGCCTTCAGGAGCATCTGCGGTTTCTTTGCTGCGCTCCATTCTTTTTTTGTGATAGGGGTTTCCCCTCGGATAAGCTGGAATTTTCCGAGCACATTGATCTGGATCCGGGGAAGCAATTCATCGGTCATGGTCGCCATGAATATTGCCTCGAGATCCAGCCAGTTCCTGGAAGAATGGATGGACAATTTGTCATCGGCAATGCGATACCGAACGGGCAAGGTGATCGAAAATGGAAGCCGGCTCGTGGATGTTGTGGTCGAACAGTCGAATGCAATGCGCAGAGGGAAAATGATTACAAAGCTGAGAGGCGGTAATTTTGGGCCACAGTGAGCCGCCATATCCTGTTGACACAGTACTACAAACCTCACCAAATACTATGATACAGGAAAAGTTCGCGCACGTCTATCGATTTTCGCTGACGTTTGTACCGAAGCGAAGGTCAAATCGCGCGGCGAGTTTATGAGAAAATCATCTTGCCGCTGTAAGTAATAAATCCTTGAAATTCCTATTTAATCGAGACCTTGAAATTTCAACATATCTTGCCAACTCCTGAAGTCCGATCGGACAAGACAATCAAAGAATACATGAAAAGAATACTTAAATTTGGACCAGCAGCTGCAAGGCAGCCAATTCTTCCCACACAGCAACGGAGAAAATGATGAGAATCGATCAGGCAGTAAGCGTTTACCTTGACTACCACCGGATGAATTCAGGAAAAAAAATACGATTGAGTCCTACGGCACTACGCTAACCAAACTTTGCGACCACTTTGGCAATGACCGCGATCTTGCCGCCATCACTTCGGAAGAGATTCTCTCGTTTCTGGACATGATCACGAAGGGCGGAAAGCAGCAAACCAAGCACGGTCGTTACTCCCACCTCAAGGCCTTCTTCAATTTCATCAAGACCAATCTCGATCTTTCCATTCAAAACCCGTGTGATGCTCCGATGCTGAGGAAAATCTACCGGCCAGGCAAACCCATCCACTGGGAGGTTGTCGAAAAGGAGACGGTGGACGAAATCATCTTCAGGACAACGAAGTTGAGAAACCGACTTATCCTGGAACTGATGGCCAGGGGAGGCATGAGGGTCGGCGAAGTCCTGAAGCTTACCCCGAAAGATGTAAGTGACCATAAGCTGACTATACAAAGTCCAAAGAGCGGCAAGGACGCTGAGGTTGTCTTCATTCCTCGGAAGGTGGTGGAACGTTTGCGTGCTTACATCAAGGAGCAAGCGATTGAGACGGAGCAACGGATTTTTCCGATCACGTATGCGGCTGCCAGGATTGTCGTCAAGAAGGCAGGAAAGCTCGCAGGCATCGCATTGAGGCCGCACGATCTCAGGAGGCATGCGGCCACTTATGCATCGAGATCCGGTGTACCAATCGAAATCGTGAGCAAGGTGATTCTCCGGCATGCCAATCTCTCAACCACTCAGAGATACCTCGGGAAAATCAGCGATACCGAGGCGACAAAGTGGATTGAAAACCTATACGGGTGATCAGGAGTCATGGGGGAGGGCGCGGTGGCAACGCCCTTCCCCGTACCACCCAATTCTGAACATACGATTCTGGTATGAGAATACATCAGACGGTACTTCTCCGATCTAGAAGGAGGAGAGATCTTAACTTGGGACTCCGAATCTGCTTACCTCTCCGGTTACATAGCGCATAATTGGAAACAGACCCAAGGACACTCAACGATGGAGATTTTCCGGGACGCTTCGAAAATGACATCTTCGCCACGGCCTTTAAGTGGGTCCAACCCAGTGCCTGCCTATTTTCCATCAGCAGTCTCGCGAACAAGATCCAGAGAATTTATCCTGCCAAACTGCTCATTATTAGATCTTTTGAACCGTTTACTGCTATGCTGGAGATGAAGGAAGAACTCGTCGAGATCTTTACGAGCGGAACGCATTCCTCCAAAGGTTGCACGGCGTCTATTGCGGTGCTCGCCGGAGAGGATTCAGTAACTCACCTTCAATGGAGATTTCAATGGCGAAACTAAAAGTCAAACCTGTTCAGCTTCCAAACAGTGAAACGGTCGGATACAGGGAATCCGGTTCAGGAGATTCGGTCCTGTTGCTGCTCCACGGGAACATGATTTCTTCCAGGCACCTGGAGCCTCTTATGGTCAACTTTCCGCTCCAAGTTAGGCTCATTGCCATCGATCTTCCCGGATTCGGGATTTCATCTTACAAAACCCAGGTTTCTGCTCTCAGGGACCTTTCCGATACTGTCAGGCTGTTTGCCGACAAACTTCAGCTCACACAATTTTCCGTGCTGGGATGGTCAATGGGGGGCGGGGTCGCAATGCAGTTCGCTTCAGATTATCCGGAAAGGGTAAAGCGGCTCATCTTGCTTGGATCAATCGGAGTAAAGGGTTACCAATTGCTGAGGAAGGATAAAGATGGCAATCCGATACCAGGTGACTTCCTGAAGACGAGAGAAGAGATTGCCTCCGATCCCCTCGTGGCACCAGTATTGAATGCTTACCGCACCAGAGACAAAGACTTTTTCCGAAAGGTGTGGGATATTCTTATCTATACGGACAACCAGCCTGCCGAAATCGAATACGAGGAATACCTCGAAGACATCCTCACCCAGAGAAATTATATCGATATCTATTTTGCTATGGCCAGATTCAATATTTCTCATCAGAACAACGGGGTTGTTGATGGAACAGGAGCGGTGGACAAAATAGGGTCTCCCACCCTGGTGATTCACGGAGACAGAGATCGAGTCATACCTCAGCGGATTGCGTCTGAGATAGTGAGTTCGATCGGTACGAATGCCCAATTGGTTATTCTGCCCGAAACGGGCCATTCTCCCTTGGTGGATAGCCTGACAGGAACCATTTCGGTGATCACCAAGTTTATGCTTTCGCGGTGAGCGCGGTTACGATTCCGCTTTTGATCTCTACGCTCGACCTACCATACATTATAATCCCACTATTGTATCCCGTCCCCATAATGCTGTAAATGATCTTATGTCAAAAGGATCGCCGAGACTTCCACTCAACCTATAGGAGAGAAATCTGGAATATTAATGCGGCTTGAAGCAATGGCAAAATAGCGTAAAGGAAGGCTGGAGGGAAAGGGCTATTATTTTCATTGATTTTCATGTCTCTGAGGTCAATCGGAGTTTTGTCCTTCCTGGAAGATTGTGGAGTCGCTCAATGTTGAAGTGTTGCACGTGACACAGAAATCCTGCAACGCTTCCGTTGCATGCACCACTTCTTTTCTTTCCGGCTATAGGCTGGCACTCTCACTGCCAAGCCTTAAGTATGCGTTATACCATCATAATATGGAATGGTGGTATCATCTGCATCTTCGGCACAGATCTTGATTATCCAAATCCCCCAAAGGGCCATTCCGGACATTTCTTGTCAGCCGAGCCTGAGAGCTGAGCAGTGGTTGACGTTTCCGAAGAAGGCGCAGCCGGATCCCTTCTGAAATAGAGGAGTCTCTCACAAGGATAATGCATGAAGGCAAATATACTCATAATCGATGATGAAGAATCCATCAGGTTCAGCTTTAGTAGATTCCTTGTAGCCGAAGGGTATAACGTCATCACTGCCAAAGGTTACAGGGAAGCTCTGGCAAGAATGGATGAAGTAGAATTTAAACTGATACTCGCAGATATCATTCTCGATGATGGATGGGGAATAGACATTTTACAGGAGGTAATGTGGAGAAACCTCAAAACCAGTGTGATCATCATGACGGCATATCCCAGTACAGAAACAACTCAAGATAGTTTTCGCATGCACGCCGTTGATTACCTCGTTAAACCGCTAAGACAGGCAGCGCTGGTTACTTCCATAAACAAGGCATTCCAACATTAAGGAAAATGGCAAATCCAAGGGCGGAGGCGGCGGCCACGGTAAAAACTAGTAAGATTGCGAATCTACAACACATCGTGATCTGATAGGGGATTTAACAATGCTTTTATAAAACGTGAGATTTGTCTCAGGTTTAGGACGGCAGAGCCTTTTCCTTATTTGCAGGTGGTGACATGCGGAAGTCCGATCGTTCCAGGCCTAATCCCTTGAGAATTCTCATTCGCTGGGTGAGGAGCCATCTGCTTGCCGTGTGGCTTGTGTGTCTATTGCTCGCGTCGGGGCTGACTTTAATCGCTGTCTACGTTCAGATGGAACCTTTGCTGTCCGGTGCGCTCTCCCTCGAAAGTTATAATCCTCCGCTCGTCACATCCATCCTAGCAGCAGACGGCTCGCTCATTGCCGAGCTATACGAAGAGCGCCGCTATATGGTTGCCCCTTCAGAACTGCCGCCCCATCTCATCCAGGCATTCCTTGCCACTGAGGATCTACGATTCTACGAGCACAACGGTGTTGACATCCAGGCCATTGTCCGTGCGTTCGGCAGGAACCTCCTGGCCAGGGAGATCGTTCAGGGCGGCAGCACTATAACCCAACAGGTCGCGAAAGCCCTGCTGCTCTCTCCCAAAAGGACTTACCTGCGCAAGTTCGAGGAGGTTATCCTCGCTTACCGGATTGATCTGGCATTGAGCAAGGACGAGATCCTCCACATCTACCTCAATCAGATATACTTCGGCTCTGGCGCCCATGGCGTCGAAGCGGCCGCACGCACCTACTTCGATAAGCACGCTAAGTACCTTACATTGAGCGAGGCAGCGCTTCTGGCCGGGCTACCCAAGGCTCCAAGCCGGCTCTCGCCCTTTCAGGACATTGATGCGGCAAAGGAGCGGCAGCAGCATGTTCTTTCGAGAATGTCCAAGGCGGGATTCATTTCCGATGAAGAGGCACAGGAGGCCGCGAGTCAGCCCCTCCGCCTCTCCAGGCCCGCGCACTCGAGATCGAGTCAGTTCAACCACTTCACCGAGGAAGTGCGCCGCAAGGTGGAAGCCCGCTACGGTCGGGACATGCTCTACAAGGGCGGACTCACCATTCATACAACGCTGGATCCGAAGGCGCAGCGGATCGCCGAAAGAGCTCTGGACCAGGGCCTGCGTGAACTCGATGAACGCCAGAAGCGGTACAGGCCGTCTCCTGTGAATGTTGCCAGAAAGAATTGGCCGGACGTGCTGGAAAAACTTGCGTACCAGAACGGCGAGCTTTCCGAAGGCAAAGTCGTTACAGCGCTGGTAACGAGCTGCGATTCCCTTACAGAGGCCTGTGATTTGGACCTTGGTGCGCATAAGGCAGTGCTTAGAGGTTCCGAGGGTGAATCGGACGAGGCATCTTCGAGCCGCCCATTGAGGATGTTCCGGCGCGGAGATGTGATACGCGTGCATTTGGAAAAACTCTTGGCCGACAACACCTGGTATGCTTTTCCCGAGCTCGAGCCCGGGACCGAAGGCGCACTTGTCGCATGGAGCCCCAAACCGGCAGAATCATTTGCATGGTTGGTGGAACAGACTTCGACACCAGCCAGTTCAACCGCGCTACGCAGGCAGTTCGCCAACCGGGCTCCGCATTCAAGCCTATCATTTACGCAGCCGCACTCGACAGAGGGTACACGGAGGCTTCCATTCTCATGGATACTCCTCTAGTCAGAGACGACAATAAACTTCTGGAGGTCTGGAAACCGGCCAATTTCGATCACCGATTCCTGGGACCCATAACGTTCTGGAAGGCCCTCGTGCACTCTCGCAACCTGGCCAGCGTGAAGCTTCTCGATTCCATCGGAGTGGATTATGCCATCAGCTATGCAAGGCAGCTCGGCATCACCTCTGAACTCACCCCATCCCTCTCGCTTGCTCTGGGCGCTTCCGGCGTGACTCCTCTGGAGCTAGCCACAGCGTACATTCCCTTTGCCAATCTAGGTGAGCGGGTAGAACCGTATCTCATCGAGAGCATTTACGATCGCAACGGCAGCCTCATAGAGGAACACCAAGTGCAGCGCGAGAGGGTGATCCCACCCCAGACAGCCTACATCATGACGAATCTGTTGGAGGGCGTTGTCAAAGAAGGCACAGGAACGACAGCAAAGTCCCTTGGCAGGCCTTCAGCCGGAAAGACTGGAACCACCAACGAACTGAAGGATGCCTGGTTCGTCGGGTATACTCCATCAACCCTTGCAGCCGTATGGCTGGGCCATGACGATCACAATGCGCCCCTTGGCGACGGAGAAACCGGAGGGCGTGCGGCCTGCCCCGTTTGGCTGTATTTCATGCAGGAGTACCTCAAGGACCAGCAGCCCGAGAGCTTTTCCATTCCGCCTGGTGTGGTCATGGCAAGGATGAATCCCAACACGGGGGCCATCCTCCATCCCCATGATACGGGTGGGACCTATGCCGCATTCGCCGGCAGCCCTCCGGTTCAAGAACTGCCGCCATCCGACAGCGTGCTGGCTCAGGAGCCGCAGCCACCGGAAACCCACAACCCACGCAAGCACAATGCTTTCAATAGCGTGATCGGAAGACTGACAGGAGGCTTAGGCTCCATCTTCAGAAGGTAGAAAGCCCCAATCTAATCCTTACCCCGTGAAGGGAAAAGGGCCAAAAAGACCAGCACGCCCAGAACAGTCCATACGGGCCACATCTGGTACAAGGCAAGAGGCGGATGCAGAACCATGTTGACGAAGTAAATTAACAGGCCGAGAGCGGTGACCAAAAGTACGATCCTTTGCAAGTTGCTTATCCTCATACGTACTCCTCTCAAAGGAATATAAGTTCTTTTTGATCATTGTGAGGCAATTCCCGATGCCCAAGACGGAAAGGGCATAGAAGAATTCTCCTACTCTGCTCAGGCTCAGTGAAACTTCACACTCCTTGCCAATCCATTGACTCCACAGAACGGACCCCGCATAACGCCTCATGATCCTAATATGTGAATTTCCCTGAAGTGGCAACATGTGCGATGAGA
This sequence comes from Syntrophobacteraceae bacterium, assembly GCA_003165235.1. Taxonomy (GTDB): domain Bacteria; phylum Desulfobacterota; class Syntrophobacteria; order Syntrophobacterales; family Syntrophobacteraceae; genus SbD1. The sequence goes on along the minus strand of PLSV01000253.1, from coordinate 4,256 downwards.
TCGGAAACCTGGGTGTGAAGCGCGTACGATCGAATTGAAACGACCACATTTTACAACCGATGCCGTCATGAAGCTGAGGCCGGCTTTGTCTACTTCTCTGCCCATGTCTCTCCAATGGTAACTTCCACTTCAACCGGAACTTTAGAAAGATAAGCTTTGCCTGCTCCGATCATGGTCTCCTGTAAAATGGCGGCATCATCATCTGTCATCTTCTCAGGAACTTCGAGAATGATTTCATCATGCACCGTTCCAATGATCTTAGCTCCGGTATCCGCCAATCTTTGGGGGAGTAACGCCAGTGCTTTCTTTGTGATGTCTGCGGCTGTCCCTTGGACTGGCTTATTATAGAGTGTGTCCTGAAACTGAAAACCAGTCTTATTGAACTATCGCTTGCATGTTAGATTGTGGAATTGTACAGTTTCGTGGGTCTTGGTGCTGCATCGGAAGATTTTTTCGAGCAGAATCTGCCCCCTCAATGAGGTTTGGATGCATACGGGCAAAGACTTTGAAAAATGAGATATCATCCTTTTAAAGATCAACCCAGGCTTTTTCGTAATGAATTAGCCGTAGAGGCTCGGCGGGCACAGCTTCAAGAGTCACACATCAAGCGACTAACCGCTTTTGTGGAGGAACTTCGTGCTGAAGTAGGCTCCTCAGCTAGCATTCCTTATTTTGATCCTTGGGATGGAGGCAAAAACGCAGAGTGCCTGTTCCTCTTTGAAGCTCCGGGCCGCAATGCTGGGAAATCAGTCTTTATTTCTCGTAACAATAACGATCAAACGGCCGAAAACTTCTTCAAGTTCAATGTTGAGGCTGGCTTATTGCGAGACCGCACGGTTTCATGGAATATCGTCCCGTGGTACATTGGCTCTCAAACAAGAATCCGCCATGCAAAGAATAAGGACATTGAAGTCGGGATCCAACACCTCATTCGTCTTCTTGAACTTCTACGCAAGCTGCGTACAGTGGTCTTGTTCGGGCGTAAAGCTCAGGAAGCAGAGGACGATCTGTCGCGTTTACGACCGGACCTTAAAATATTCAAATTGCCACATCCTAGCCCCCTCTTTGTGAACCACAAGCATTGCAACAAAGATATTATTGTGAATGGTCTCATGGATGTCCGACAAAGGCTTGATGAAGGTATCTGACGAACTGGTGGTCCGGAGGGCTTACGCATTCAACTCAGCTCTCTTTGCCTGAGACCTGACGAAGGGGCAGTTAAATGCCTGTGCCCATTCAAGTACGGTTTGTAGGGGGTCAAAATGAAAGATCCAATGGATCGTCCAATGGAACGAGGGGAAAAGACTGGGCCATGCCCTAATTGTGGTTATTCGGAAGTAGTAGCAAGGAAATCTCGCAAGACTGGGGAGTTGTATTTTGGATGTGCGAGACCGCAACAAGGACCATCCAAAGGCTGCAATTTCAAAGGCTGTAGAAGTCACTGAGATAATTATCGCTGGCGTCGTCTGGGAGGTGAATGAGTCTGCCGATTTTTGTCCTGACCCGTTTCTTGCTCTAACCTCAGCAACAGATGTCTGCCCTCATTTGGCTATACCGGCGAATTTAGCAAAGTGGCCGGCAACAAAATTCTCAACCCAACCAAGGATCACTACAAAGCCCAATTAGGTTAATTTCTGATGGATGGTGTAAGCCGATCTACCGTCAGCGAGGCCAAGCACCAGCTCTTTTGTCATACTTCGTAACTGTATGCTCTTTTTTCATCCCCTTCGGTCAGCGGGTGATCAGATTCTTTGTCACTCTCATGAATATCTGATCCCGACTACGTTTTGAGTGAACGCATTGCCCAACTAAAGTCGCTGTCCAGTCACCCTCGCCGCTTCACCATCTTTTCCTTGTCTCCGTAAGAGGCCTTGCAATCAGGTGTCTGACCACGGGGGGGGCTTCTCCTTTATGGAATGAGGCTACTCTCTCCCTGATCTCCCGGTCGGCTACCGTCTGGCGCTCATGCTGTCGGAGGTGTTCGAGCCAGAATTCGACAAGAAAAATCTCACGGTATATCCTGGGATCGTTAAGGTCCATGAAAACGGTCCACCGGAAGGCCCCTCCCCGAAGCCGCACGCGCCTTAGCCTTCGCATTGCCGCTCTGAATTCGTTCCAGTCATCCGGATCAATAACGTACTCGACAGTGACCATCACAGGCCCTTCTTCCGACTGTGGTTCCAAGATTACTGCCGGCACGGACCTGTGGGGCGAAGGATTCAAGTCAAGACGACCCCCCGAGATCAGCTTGAACCGGAAAGCCGAGAGAAGCCCCAAGGCAAGGCTTGCAGCGGAAGCGTGCAGTGCGCCCGGAATGCCAATCCAGTGGGCAATTGCGCCCCACAAAAAGCTTCCCCCCGCCATGCCCCCGAAAAAGATCATCATATATACGGCAAGGCACCTTCCCCGCACCCAGGCAGGCGACATAGACTGGACGCTGCTGTTGAAATTCGAAAGCAATGCAAGCCAGCACGAGCCGGAAAGGAAAATCGCAAAAAAATCGATAGTGAGAATATGGAAGACGGCAATGACACTGAGCGATGCGGCAAAAACTAAAGTAGTAACTAGAGCAAGAGCGTTTATGGTAAGTTTTCTTCCGATTATGGGGAGAGCCGCGGCTGCCGCTACAGCCCCCAGCCCGAAAGAGCCGAGGAGCAGACCGTACTCGCCAGGTCCCGCCTTTAGAAGGTCACGGGCATATAGAGGCAGAAGCGCCGACTGCGAACTTGCGCACACAACAAAGAGGAACGCCCTTATGAAAACGGCCTGAAGCGCAGGAGCGTACCGAACGAACCTAATGCCAGTACGCATCGCCCCCATCATGCGTTCTGCGGGCAAAACGCTCTCACGCGGAGGGCTTTGCCAAAGGAAAAGAACGAATATTACGCCGAGAAACGAGGCCGCATTGATCAGAAATGTCGTACCCGCTCCGATGGCGACGAGCAAGAAACCGCCAAGGGCCGGACCTACAGCGCGTGCGAGATTGAAACCGGCGCTGTTCAGTGCCACCGCCTGCTGGATTTCCGAACGGGGTACGAGTTCCGGAATGATCGCCTGCCAGGCGGGGGCGTTCACAGCATTACCCAGGCTGAGTACCAGCACGAGAAAGAGCAGCATCCAGGGAGAGATGAGATTAAATAGAGTGAGCACTCCCAGTAAGGCCGCGGCTATGCCCATCCATATCTGGGTTGTGATTATGATTCGGCGGCGGTCGACCACGTCGGCGAGCGCTCCGGCGGGCATAGCTAACAGAAAAACAGGGAAGCTGGAGGCGGTTTGAACTAGTGAAACCATTATGGCGGACGGGGCGATGGTCGCCATTAGCCATGCCATTGCGGTGTTTTGCATCCATGTGCCGACATTGGATGCGAAGTTGGAAATCCAAAGTTCCGAGAATATCTTGTTTTTCAAAGGGGCATATGCACTCGCGCTCCCCAAAGCGGGTTTTGTGCCGTTCTGCTTTTGCGGATCACCAGGCGCCTGACCACGTCCGTTATTCAAGTCGATATTCTTGGCCATTACCGGCCTCTTTTTAGATCTTTTCACTGCTCTACCTGCGTCAAAGTTGCCGAAAGTCGGTTTCGCTTGTATAGGTGGGCTTACGCTTCATGCCCATCCAGCAATGTGGCGAATGACGGTAGACCACCTTTCCTAAATGGCGTCATTCATGATCTGGATCAGAAAACATCAAATGAGACCAGCAACATAGAATGATGTCAGAACTACGTCAATCAAGGAGATGTCTGATTCGGTGTATTTTTTGAGGGAACTTGCCAACTCCTGAAGTCTGATCGGGCAAGACAATCAAAGAATACATGATTTGGAGAAGTTGAGCCTTCAGCACTCACTAATGTCCGCCGGTGAGCGGGACAAAGGCGACCGGCAGCGCCCGCCTCGTTTTGATCTTTCCGTCCTCTTGCTTTTCGAGCAACATCAATTGTTGGGCGGCATCTGGTCCGCCGACTGGAATCACCATCCTTCCCCCCGGCTTGAGCTGTTCGATCAAGGGGGGCGGGATATTGTTTCCGGCGGCGGTCACGATGATCCGGTCAAAGGGGGCTTTTTCCTTCCAACCGCCATAGCCATCGCCGATGCGGACCTCGACATTCACGTAACCGAGCCGCTTTAGCCGCGCTTGCGCTTCTTTCCCGAGCTCTTCCACGATCTCTATTGTATAGACCTGTTTCACACACTCTGCGAGGACTGCGGCCTGGTATCCGGAACCTGTGCCAACCTCTAGCCTGGATTTCCACGGA
>PLSV01000383.1 GCA_003165235.1 Syntrophobacteraceae bacterium | reverse complement strand
CGCGTTTGCCGGAAGACCCCAAATTTCTGGAAAATTGTTTATCAGAACTTTAAAGGAGAAAAACATTTAATCCAGAACAATACTGTCGTCCGGTCATGTTCCAAATGAGTTCAACTGTCTGCAAATGAAATAATGTTGATAATCAGCAAGCTTTTCTTTCGATGTCAGGCCTTTTGATGTTTACTGTTTCATAGAGGTCATCAAGCACGGTTTGCTGAGCCCGTTTGCAAGGAAACGCCCTCACATCCTGGTTTAGGGTGTCCCTCACAAGGACGTGAATGACCGCGGTGAATTATCTTTTGATTTTTAAGCTATGTACCGTTTTTGCTCTCCTCGCCTTTTTTTCTTTTCTCTGCCTCTCTGCGTTGAAGAATCTCTTTTTCGTCCTCAGTCTTCTACTGATCTCAGACCCTATACTCCGCCGCCAGTCCCTTATCGTAAGGTGCGCGCCTGGAAGGGCAGCGTTCCCGCGTGCACAGGCGGCAGCTTGCAAAAGATATCTCGTTCGGAAAAAGTACCCCCGAAACCGATTTGTTCGGCTGCATTGCGCAGCTTTCGTTGAGCTTCACGCCGATTGCGGTCTCTACATCCCCCAGGAGCGAAAAAAGAGGTTTCTGCTCCGGAAGCGGCCAGTCGGGCAAAGAACCGGGGCTCATAAAGGCCAGCTCCCCCAGGCCGAACTCCTCCTGCAGGTGCTCGATAAGCTGCTCTTTTGCCAGGCGGAGAACCTTATCGCCGATAAGGCTGCAGTAATATTGCCCCAGGACCTCGCAGCTCTTGGACGTCTCTTCGACGATGTTGCCGATGGTTACGACGTATGGAAAGAGCCGCTCGATCCCTTCCGCGTTCTTCCTCAGGACTTTGCTGGTCAGGACGACACCATCGAGCACGATGAAGTTGTCGCCCCGCGATTCTACGAAACAGGGCCGGTAGACAGCCCTGCCTACAACCGAGTGAAAAGCTTCGATCAGCGGCTCGGCGATCTCCCATAGCTCCTCATTCCTTATTCGGAGATGCTTCTTCATCTCTTCGGGATCGAGCACCACCCGCAGGTTCTCGAGAACTACCATGCAACAAAACCTCCTCAATTTTACAGGAATGTTCCTTCGTTAGCTCCCGCTCCGACTCCCCGCCCAGTCTTCCTGGCGGGCGCTACAGCCGTCCTATCTATAGGGTCGGCCCACCGCCCAAGGCGACGGTCTCCGTCAAATACCGGAATTGAAACCACCATTTTACAGGAAAATCGATATTATTGACACTAATCTTTAAAAAAGTATCCGAATTAGACTTTTCCGACAGTCTCGCAAGCAATTCTACGGTTTTCGATGTGATTTTGAAAAAATATTTCGAAACGACATTGGATATCGTTTTGAGAGTGTCAAGCCGTCCATAGATTCGATAACCAGACGGCTTGTAAAGTTTGGGGCCAGAGTGGTCTATCATTCCCGGAGGTGGTATGTCCATGTTGCGTCGGCTTTCCCTCTCGTTCGTTACTATCGAATCATTTTCGCTTGAGCCTGCCACCCAGTGGCAAACGAGTACACCAAATGCGGGGAGGGGGTGTGTCCTGAAATTGCAAAAACCAGTGCCATTGCTGTTTCAGTTGCATGTTTGATTGGGGAATCGTATGATTTTGCGGTCTATCGGGTTGTCAAGGGAGTTTTTTCGGGCGGAATCCGGCTCGAAATTCAATTCGGCGTTAGCGAAGTGCATAGTTGATGCATTATTCCGGTTAAGATTCAACCGACAGGAAATTGACGATTGGATGAAGGCTCCGTCATCTTACTTGGAAACACACACAAAACCCGAGGATCAGGATGAAGGGAGGGAAGAGAGCATGGAAATCAGTGACCAAATACGATATAGGGACAGACCCATAAGAAACTATGTTCTAACGGCAAGTAGAACAATGATAGGTCATACACCTTGGATGCGGCTTCCTATCTTCTTGGAAAAAGTAGTTGGCAGCATCAAGGGGCAAGGACGCGACTACCTGCTCGGCGATGAAATTCTGCGCATACCGCCAAACTCCGACGACTACGTCAGAATCAGCTGCCAATTGGGTCTAATTGAGACTGAAACGAACGAAGAGCAGGACCAGAGCCTGAAACGCTATCGTCCGACCAACTTTGCAGCGCGGATCGCACAGACCAGCGATATCGCTCAGATCAGAGAAATCATCCTTGAAAGCATTCTGGATATAGTTCGTTCGCGCAAAGAGGTGAATCCCGACGAGAAGCATGCGGTTTTGCTCCTGTGGCTATTGCTAAACATCAAAACCTCTGGAGCGCAGCCTCATGAGCACCATTTCACGAAGGCCACTGATAAACCCGACAGTTTCTATCCGCGCATACGGTTAAATTTCGCGCAAAGCCTGTGCAGTTTTCTTTTCACAGGGAATTCCGACCAGGAGTGGGAATTTCTGACCAAATGGCGGCAGTGCATGTGAACTGGTGTGGATGAAGTCACGAAAGGTGAAATTCTTCGGGAAAACAGGGGTCAGGCCTTGAAATAGGAAAACTCTGGGATTTAACCGTTACTAATTACCATTGGGGAGACATGGGCAGAGAAGTAGACAAAGCCAACCTCAAGAGCGGCCCGGATAGTTTTGCGTGATACGTCAATTCTCTCTGCAACAACCAGCATGCCCTATGACCCTTTCTAGAGACCACAGCCAAGCGGCGGCGCCTGGCTGTGCGACCGTTCTCATCCTGGTGCATTCATCATCACTTCATGATAGCTTTTTAGCTCAATTGCAGAGGATATCTTCCGAACTCCTTGATTGCCTTCACCATAGCTACATAGTTTTTCGGATTGACACCAGAGTGAATCGTATTGCTTGACATGCATATATATCCACCACCATAGCCCGCTTTTCTGATGCATTCTCTCACTTCCTCTCTCACTTCCTCCTCGGTATTCCAACTGAGAGTGGCGGCACAGTTGACATTTCCCATCAAACACAACCTGTCTCCGTACTTAACCTTTACCTCACCCAAATCCATCCCTGCCAAGGGATCTATGGGGTGCAGACCATCGATTCCCGTCTCTACGAGAAGGTCCATTATCTTCCAGAGGTTTCCGTCAGTGTGCTTGAAGACGGGGATGTCCATATTGTGTGCCAAATCGACCTCGGCTTTCAATGCTGGGGTCAAGTATCGAGCGGTGAATTTCGGAGAGACCATCGGTCCTTTCGTCATTGCAAAGTCGCCGGTAATGGACAGGACATCCGCACCAAGCTCAATCTGATTCTTGATTGCTTTAAGGTTGTAATCCAGTACGATAGCATTTACGCGATCGACGAGATCGGGGTTTTCAATCATGGATTCAAAGTAAACCCTGTCACCGAGCAAACTTTCCCGAGCTATATCGAACACATCGGTAACATGGGCGATGATCGTACGTTCTCCCTTAAATCTCTTGACCATTTGCTTTAGCGGCTCGTAACGGGATTCATCATCAGCATCTGGTGGTACATACTTTTCAAGATCCTTTTCACTCTTAATCGCTGCATCAACGGGATGAAACAACAATTCTTTTCCTTTTTGTACGACAGCGCCCCATTGATCACGCAACAATCCCCTAGCCTCATCAATAGTATCATACTTCCAAGCGTATATCTTATCGAAAAAAGCAAAACCGTCCAGATCCATATGTTCCATGAATTGTTCGTCGGAAGCTCCTGGAAGTATAACCTCCCTGACTGCCCTATCTATGCCCAATTCAAAGTGAGGCACCCTATCAGGCTCTCTTCTTTTTAGCGCTGCAATAACCCTCTCAGTACTAGTCATTTTCATATCATGACCTCCGTTCCGCGCTCTGCGCTCTCATTATCTCCCCCGCTTTGACCACCGCCGCCCAGGCATCCTCGGCATATGCATCCGCCCCTATTTTGTCTGCAAACTCTTGAGTTATGGGAGCACCCCCTATCATGATCTTTATTGTGCCCCTCAAGCCTGCCTGCTCTATCGCTTTTATCGTTGCAGCGGCTGCGGGCATAGTCATTGTCAGAAGAGCAGACAGTCCAAGGATGTCATAGCCGCCCTTCGCGATCTCTGAGTTGATCTTTTCGGGCGGTACATCAACTCCCAAGTCCGTTATCTCCCACCCATTACCTTTGAGCATCGTACTGACGATATTCTTGCCAATGTCATGTACGTCACCCTGGATGGTAGCGATCAGATATTTGCCAGTATGAAAAGATGTATCAGAGCTCGATGCCAGTATTGGTGCAAGGATCTCCAATGCGCTACTCATAACCTTTCCTGCAAGTAGTAACTCAGGAAGGTAGTAATCGCCCTTGCTGAATAGCTCCCCGACAGTGGATATTCCGGATACCAGCCCCTTTTGGATGATATCGTTGACCTTAAGACCTTCCTCCAGTGCTCGTTTAGTACTGCTGACAGCACTCTTTAAATTGCATTCAACAATTGCTTTCCTTAGACTTTCAATGGTGTCACCAGACATACAATGCCTCCTCTCTACTAATTGGTTGAACTACTTAGCCGGAATAATGCACCAACTTCAGTACCATGCATCCCAACCGCATTTTCGGGTCGGTTCTTTGCCCGAAAAAACTTGAGTTGCGCGGGTGAGACTCGAAAAAGTATACAATCTCCGGTCGGAACACGCAAGTTATACGTCGAGGGACCGGTTTTTGTATTTTCAGGACACACTCTACAACACATCCGTTAAAAAGACGGCCACAGATATTACAAAAAAAGCACTGGGCCTTCTCCCACATAGATTGGCCGATACTGGAGCTCGAATTATTGGAACGGCGCATGACGAAATCATCCTGGAAGTGCCCGAAGAGAAGGCATACGCCGCTGCCGCTATTTTACGGGAGACCATGATCGAAGCAGGGAAAGCTTATCTTTCTAAAGTTCCAGTTGAGGTGGAAGTTACGATTGGGGAGACATGGGCAGAGAAGTAGACAAAGCCGGCCTCAACTTCATGACGGCGTCGGTTGTAAAATGTGGTTGTTTCAACATGATCTCGCGTTTCACACCCCAGTTTCCGATTTCATCGCACAGGTTGCCGCTTCAGGGAAATTCACAAATTAAGATCATAAGGCGTTATGCGTGGTCCGTTCTGTGGATTCAATGGATTAGCAAGCTGTTTTCACATTGCGCTGATGGAATCAACGGAAAAGGATGCCTTCTGGGGGATGGGGCTTATCATTAGGAAGAGGCAGAACCGGATAACCGAAAATGATTAGGCTGCTGCAGACCCTTTGCCTGTCTTGCTTTCTCTCAAGACTAGATCCAAGGCATAAAAAATTTGGTCCGGATCAGAGTCCCATCGTATTAGGCCTCATTTCAATAGGTTAGCTTTTTAGGCTTAAGCGATTCTGTAAGTTTTTCGAAACCACTATTTGATAATAGAACTCGGGGCAAAGTCGGAATTGACTGGTGTATTGTGAGGTCATCGGAGTAGGTTCTTCTGTCGAAAGGTCAGCGCAAAAACCGTTTGGTGCGGCCATTCCGGAGGCTTTCCTCAGCACGAAAGGATTTTTTCGCGATTTTATTGTATAAAGCTTCAGATTAGTTTATCTTGGGCTGCGTGGGTGGGTGATCGTCTTGCCGTAAGCTCTCTCATTTGATTCGATAGCTTAGGTTGGGGGGAGACCATAGTCCTCGTCTTTTGCCGGATACGGGAATCTCACCAAATTTCGTGAATCCGAAAACAGCATCATCTACCGGGCAACACGGATTCAAGACCACCGCCAGGTTCTGATCAAGATGCTGAAGGAAGAGTGCCCGGCAGCCGATGAGATCCACAGGCTCAGACGCGAGTATGAGGTGACCCGGAAGTTGGATCTCAATGTGATCGTGCGCACTTTGGGCATGGAGGAATTCAAAAATAGGTCGGCGTTGGGAAACCATATCATGGGCGCTTTCGTAAAAACAGTCGGGATGGGGCGACCGAAAGCTCTTCACATTCATTAAGGAGGCTGGTTCGATGGAAAAAGCGAAAAAACTTCGTGTATTGGTTGCCAAGCCTGGGCTGGACGGACACGATTTTGGCGTCCGAATGGTAGCCCTCGCTTTTCATCATGCGGGCTTCCGAGTCATCTACACCGGATGCCGTCGAACGCCGGAGCAGATCGTAGGCGCCGCCGTCCAGGAAGACGTGGACCTGATCGGGCTAAGCATCCTCTCGAACATGTACAGATATTCCTTGCCACGGGTCCTTGAGCTTCTGAGGGAGAGCAAAGCGGAAGATATACCTGTAATATGTGGAGGCATAATCCCTCCGGAGGATATCCCCAAGCTCAAAGATATGGGGATAAAGGAAATATTCGACCCCGACGCAAAGCTTAAAGACGTCGTAGATTGGGTCAAGAATAACGTCAGCCCGTGCAGGGACGAGATTGTGCCTGCAAACGGTAATGGCAGGCTGCATGCTCAGGCCGTCTGCCATCACCTTGAATGGGATGATGAAAGCATCAGAGAGGTCGTGAGCCGGTTTGGGGGCAACAACCACTCGCTCCTAAATATTGTGTGGTCGCCGGAATGACTCTTGCCGAAATGGCCTGGTATTTTGAACCCACGGAAACGGAGCAGACCTTCTCCTGCAAGGAGGGCCGCTATGAGTGGAAGACCAAGAGATGATGCAATGGACTGGGTAAACAATGCGGTATCCTTTTACAAAGCAACCGGGAAAAGGATTGCCCTGGCCGAGTTCAGCAATCCGCAAGGCGCGTTTACTCAAGGCGAAATGTACATCTATGCCCTCAATCCCACGGGCACGATGCTGGCCCATGGGGTTAACGAAAAGTTTGTAGGGGAAGACTTCTCAGAACTGATGGATTCCGACGGGAAGAAATTCATAAGAGAGATAGTGGACAAAGCCGCCGCTGAAGGAAAAGGTTGGGTGGAGTACAAGTGGTACCACCCGGCAACCAAGAAATGGCTGCCCAAAATTGCATATTTTGAAAGAATCGACCGCTTGGTTATAGTCAGTGCGGTTTACAAGCAATAACTCGTAAGGGTAATGGAGGGGCACTGGCCTGATCTTCGTAACCAACCAGGTCGGAGGAACAGGGCTAGCGGGAACCAGTATGGCAAATAGACACGGTACAGAGCGATATCAGCGCGCTTGTCCGTTCGCCATGCCTTCGCTATAACGGCAATCCACTCACGATACAACTGATGGCGCAGTCAAGAAGATTTGAAGCTAAACATCCACCTGACTCCACTGCCGGTACTGCCTAAGACAAGGGGGAGCCGGGGGCTCCCTCTGCCGATAGAGCCGGTACTCATGTGAAAAAGCACCTGGTTTAGATAGTTTGATGAGGGTGAATCAGCAATGGCTTGACCTTTCTTCGTTTTGGAGAAAAATCAAATTATCTCTCGAGACTGTCTGAAAAACCTTTTTGGAACACTGAAGTCCCAAAGTCCCTTTAAATAGTCGTAAGCAGTTAAGAAATGAGTTTCATCAATGTCATGCGCTGAAGTGCCATCGACAAAAATGGTACTGAGCCACAGGAAGCGTCGGTGAACGTATTTAAAGAGAATAATAACTGCCTGACTCTCGTCAACGGAGTTTTTCCTAAATTGAAGGGGTTGAGTCTTTAATCAAGAGAATCACGAGCAGGAAGAAAGACTTTGTTACACGGTTGACCAGGCCCTTCCCTCTGTGTCAATATAACTG
>PLSV01000381.1 GCA_003165235.1 Syntrophobacteraceae bacterium | reverse complement strand
CGTCAACGAGCCTGAAATTGCGACGGGTGCGCAAGTAAAGTTCTCGGTAATGTTACTCCCGTTTACGGCCACCGGCACGCTCTTCGGCGTGAATGCGAAGCCTGGAAAGCTCGGCGTAAGGGTATATTTGCCAGGGACCAGGCCGGGGAATGAATAAGACCAGGAACTGCTGATGGTTTGCGTTTCGGTCCAGTTGCGTTGACTCAGGGTCACAGTCGGTAACGACTCATATATACCCGGGGTGTCATTTTTCACGGTGCCCGCTATAGTGGACGGCGAAACATCGGGAATCGAGAAAATGGCGCCTAAGCCGCGGCCGTCGGCGCCGGGGGTGGCGCCTCCCGAATTAGTCATCCCGTAAAGAGTTGTCCCGGNNCATCCCGTAAAGAGTTGTCCCGGAGAGGGTGAGCGACCCGCCAGGCGAATATCCATCGTTTGCGCCCTCTGCGAAGTTGTGCAGGACCTTTTCAACGTTTGTCTTCGTGTCGAACGTGAAAATCGTGCCCTTGTTATTGGCGCCTCCATCAGTGGTCATCCCGTAAAGAGTTGTCCCGGAGCGGGTTAGCAACCCATATTGGGGGTAAGCCCCATCGTTTGGCTGCCCTGCGAAGTTGTGCAGAATTACTAAACCGAAGTTCCTGAAGAGTTATTCTCCAAGCAATGATAAGTTGTCGATATTCAAAAATATGCGTCCATGAAAATCTACAATAATGTAGACATGTAAATGCATATTTATTTATTGACTGCGCCCAGCCCTGTATAGTATATAGGGTGGCCATGTATATCGACACTGTTCCCAATCGTAATTCGCCGCCGGCTGTTCTGCTTCGCGAATCCTATCGCGAGGGCAGAGAGGTTAAAAAGCGCACTCTTGCCAATCTTTCCAAACTCCCCGAGGACATAATCGAGAAGTTTCGCATCCTGCTCCGTGGCGGGCAGGCCGTTGAGAGCTTTGACGATGCCCTGGAAGTGGTGCGCAGCTTACCGCATGGGCATGTAGCCGCGGTGCTGGGAACAATCTTCAATATCGGTCTTGACCACATCATCTCTTCACAAAAGAGCCGGGAGCTCTCTCTTATATTGGCAATGGTGGTCGCTCGTGTCATAGATCCGCGCTCAAAACTTGCCACAGCCAGGGGGCTTGATCCTGATACTGCGGCAACGAGCCTTGGCGAAGTGCTCGGGCTTGACCAGGTGAGCGAAGACGAACTCTATCACGCCATGGATTGGCTTGTTGCCGAGCAGGGACGAATTGAAAACAAACTTGCCGCGAAGCATCTGCGTGGCGGAGCCCTTGTCCTCTATGACGTCACCTCCACTTACTTTGAGGGGCGGACCTGCCCCTTGGCTCATTTGGGCCACAGCCGGGATGGGAAGCGCGATAAGCTGCAGATTGTGATCGGGCTATTGTGTGCCCCGGATGGATGTCCGGTGGCAGTTGAGGTCTTCGAGGGCAACTGCTCCGACCCCACGACGGTCAATAGCCAGATCGTGAAGATCCGTGAGCGCTTCGGCATTGAGCGAGTGGTCCTTGTGGGTGACCGAGGCATGATCACCGAGGCCCGTATCCGCAAGGATATCAAAGGAAACGAGGGCCTGGACTGGATCACGGCGCTGCGTGCTCCGCAAATCCGCAAACTGGTCCAGTCCGGCAGTCTCCAACCTTCGCTTTTCGATATCCGCGACATGGCCGAAATCACCCATCCGGACTTCCCGGACGAGCGGTTGATCGTTTGCCACAACCCCCTGCTTGCAAGTCAAAGAGCGCGCAAGCGAGAGGAATTGCTCGCTGCAACGGAGAAAGGGCTCGAAAAAATCGCCCTCGCCACATCTCGCGAAAAGAGGCGCCTCAAGGGCAAAGAAAAGATAGGCCTTCGAGTCGGAAAGATGATTGGCAAATTCAAAATGGCCAAGCATTTCGAGATCTCTATCGAAGAAGAGAGCTTCACCTATACGAGAAAAGAGTCTTCCATCGCAAACGAAGCGGCCCTCGACGGTATCTATGTGATCCGTACCAGTGTGCCCGAAAAGGTGCTGAGCGCCAGCGAAACAGTAGGTGCTTACAAGAGCTTAAGTCAGGTAGAGCGGGCCTTCCGGAGCATGAAGAGCATTGATCTCAAGATCCGCCCAATCCATCATCGTTTGGCCGATAGAGTGAAAAGCCACGTTTTCCTCTGCATGCTGGCCTATTACGTGGAATGGCATATGAGAAACCGCCTGGCCCCAATCCTTTTCGACGATCACGACCCCGTTGATGCGGCCAACAACCGCCAAAGTATTGTGGCCCCGGCACAACGTTCCGCCGCCAGCAAACGGAAAGCCAATATGAAGGTCACTGACAATGGTTTGCCGGTACACAGCTTCAGGACCTTACTTATGGACCTTGCCACCATCAGCAGGAACACCCTGGAGGCCACGGGAACTGGCGGAGCCGCGAGGTTTGAGAAGATGACACGACCGACCGTCGTACAGCAGCGTGCCCTTGATCTGCTCGGCGTCAAACTCGTAATGTAGACAGGCATACATATGGCGTTACACTAGTTGTTACTGCCATATCGCTAAGTTACGCACTTCAGTTATAGGAACTTCGGTCTAGCCATAGTCTGGGTATACGGAGACCTCACACTGTTAATGGCCTTGCCGGCGGCCATCTTCGCGCCCATGGCAGCAGCCGTTCCCATGGCCCTCCTGTGGGTGGGCCGCGGCCGGACGCTGCCCGATTGGCTCCAGCGGTTACCCTTCATCAGGCCAGCACTTCGAGCGCTTGGTGAGGCGACGCCAGCCATTGCTCA
>PLSV01000417.1 GCA_003165235.1 Syntrophobacteraceae bacterium | reverse complement strand
ACCGCCGCCTGCGCCGAGCGCTTGGTCGCGCGCAGACGCGCGCGACCAATTCTTGCGGGGTGCGGTGAAGCCACTTCCCCGCTCTTTTCGGCTGCTTCAACTTGAGCACAACTTAGTACCATCCCACCTCCGGTTGGAAACCAGGCTAATTCGAGCGCGATTGCAAGCGTTCCTTCCTCCGCCTGGGTTCACGAACGCCTAAATCCGGATCGCCTCCACGTTTTGGGTTTGCGAACGGTTGAGCGCGAAGATTTCAGCAAAGCTGTACTAAAAGACTTACTTCCGCTGATTGTCAATTGTTTCAGCGAAAAGAACGCAATTCCCCATCTGGTTACCGGCCTGCTTCGGTCTTAAATTCTTAATCACCGGGCTTGCTTCTGTCTAATCCGTGCCACCTGCATTTACTTCGGAGGCCCCAATGTTCAAAAACATTCTAGTACCCTCGGACCTCACCGAGAGAAACCACAAAGCGATGGATATCGCCGTCAGGATGGCGCTGGAAAGCGGAGCTGTGGTTACCCTGCTCCATGTAATCGAAACCATCGAGGAAATCGATTCTGAGGACTTTCAGAAATTCTACAGGCAACTTGGCGCCCGCGCCGGCAGGAAACTCGATAAACTCTTGGCCGAATACAGCCGGGAAGGCCTCAGGGTGGAAAAGCAGGTGCTCTACGGGAGGCGAGTTTACGAAATACTCAATTTTGCGGTCGCACACGGTGTCGATTTGATTATAATGCGCTCGCACAAACTCGATCCCGAAAACGTCACCGAAGGCTGGGGGACAATCAGCTTCAAGGTAGGGGTCCTTTCCCACTGTCCGGTTATGCTTGTAAAGTGAAAAATCCCGTGACAAGAAGAATAATGCACCTGGACATGGACGCCTTTTACGCCGCCGTGGAACAGTCGGACAACCCCGAGTTGGGCGGAAAGCCTGTAATAGTGGGCGGGGCGATGCGAGGGGTGGTCTGTGCAGCATCCTACGAGGCCAGGCGTTACGGCGTTCACTCCGCCATGCCTGTTTTCCAGGCGAGAAAGCTTTGCCCCCAGGGCATTTTCCTTCCAGTCCGAATGAACCGTTATAAAGAGGTCTCCCGCGTTGTCATGGAAATCCTGCGCGGGATATCACCGCTTGTCGAGCAGGTATCAATCGATGAGGCTTTTGCGGACATTTCCGGGACAGAAAGGCTCCACGGTCCTTGTTATGCCCTGGTCCACCGGGTAAAAGCGGCGATACGCGAGACCACTTCCCTTACATGTTCAGTCGGAATAGCGCCAAACAAATTTCTCGCCAAAATCGCCTCCGATTTCAAGAAACCCGACGGGCTGACGATACTCGGGGAAGAGCAGGTCAAAGAATTTCTGAAGCTCCTGCCGGTAGGTAAAATTCCTGGAGTGGGCAAGAAAAGTGGCGAGGAACTGCGCAAGCTGGGCGTTATTTTCGCCTCGGACATTCTGAAGTTTCCCGCGCAGTTGTGGGAAAACAAATTCGGCAAATGGGGCGTCGCCCTCTACGCAAAGGCGCAGGGAATAGACAATTCGGCGGTAGAGCCTTACAGCGACCCCAAATCTATCAGCGCCGAACACACCTTTGATAAGGACACCGACAACATAGCCGAGCTTGAGAAGATGCTTATGTTGCAGGCCGAGGAAGTTGGCCGGGAAATTCGCAAACTCGGGTTCAAGGCAAGGACGGTAAATCTGAAGATAAAGCTATCCGATTTCAAAACGATCACGAGAAGCCGCACTTTGCCGGAGCCGTTCGCTGCTACGGACGTTCTGTTTAACGCCGGACTTAAGCTCTTAGCGGACCTGAAGCTGACGCGAAAGGTGCGCCTGATAGGAACAGGCGTATCGAACCTTTCTTCCGGCCCCTGTCAAATGACGATTGGTTCGTCAAGCGAGAAAAGCGACAGGCAGGAGCGGCTCGACCGGGCCCTGGACCAAATCCACAGCCGTTTTCGCGACAACATGGTCGTGCGCGGCCGAATGATCGACGAGGTTTAAATTTTTCGTGGAGACCGAGGAGGACTGACTTGCCGGACGAAAAATACAGATATCTTCGCGAGGACTTCGGGGAACTTCCCATACAGTTGGAACATCTTGACATATATCTAAACTTCCTGAACGACAGAGTCGAAGCTGTAAACCGCCTTCGAATGACCGCCCGGCATGAGCTTGACAGGATTGCGCTCGACTCCTGCGACCTTGAAATAGCAAGCGTCGAATGGTGCTCAGGCCCCGATTCAGCCGGCAACTATCTTCAGTATGAATATCTTGCCGGGCAAAACAAGCTGATCGTCCTTCTACCGCGCAAAGTGCGGGGGGGAGAAAGCTTTTCCGTGCGCATCAGGAGTGTCTGCCACCCTTCAGATTACGTCCTGGAAGGCATTTACAGGGATGTCACTCCACCCGGAGCGCCGCAGCAGTATATGTCCCAGTGTCAGCAATGGGGCTTTCAGAAAATAATGCCCATCTTCGACGATTGCCGCGCCAAGTGTACATTTAGAACGACCCTGGAAGCCGACATCGCTTATACGCATCTCATAAGCAACGGAGATATAGACCCTGCAACCAACCCGGACGGCGTTCCTGTCCGCAAGCCGGGTCAACCGGACAGGCAGACCATCACTTTCAACAACCCCGTCCCGATGCCCCCCTATCTTTTCATCGCCTGTGCAGGGACATGGGACGTTCTCAGGGACCGTACAGTCTATGATGACGGCCGCGCCGTAGATCTTGAATATCTTGTTCCTCCGGGCGAAAGCAGGGGCGCGCAGGTCCCGATGAAAATCCTCAAGAGGTCGGTCCTGTGGGTCAAGGCGACCCAGGACTATGAATACACTGGAGATACCTATCGGACCATCTGCATGGGCAGGTCCAATTTCGGAGGCATGGAAAACGCCGGAAACACCACAATCGTCACTGATGCGGCCCTGGTCGGCGAGCACACGCTGGACCAGTTTCTCCTCTACGCCCATGCGGTGATAGTTCACGAGTTCGAACATAACCAGTGCGGCAGTGAAACCACTATGGAGACCCCCTTTGACGTCTGGCTCAATGAGGCGTTCACCGTGGACGTGGAGAGGCAGTTCATGGCGGACGTTTTCGATCCGGCGGTGATCCGGTTGAACCAGGTTGAAAGCATTCGAAATCCGCTTCTCGGCCCGCTTGCCATAGAGGACTCCGGACACGCCGGCCGCATCGTGCGCGAGGGATTCAATGAGCCTGACGAACTGATAGACGGGGTCACCTATGTCAAGGCGGCGGAAGTTATCCGCATGCTCCGCCTGCTGCTCGGAGGGGAAAAATTCAAAGCCGGCAAGACGCTCTATTTCACGCGTTATCGTTTTAAGAATGCGAATACCGATCAGTTTTTCGAATGCTTCGAGGAGGCATCCGGCAGGCGGCTCGATGAGTTCAAAAAACAATGGCTTTACAGGATCGGCTACCCGAGGGTGCGCGCTAAAACTTTCTGGGACCCTGAAAAGAAGACCTTTCATATCGGTTTGCTCCAGCAAAATGATGAAGCAAAACCCCCTTTTGTCGTTCCAATCCGGCTCGCGCTGGTCGATGCGCGCGGCAGGGACATTCCCGGGACCGACCGGGTGTTCGAGTTGAACGAACCGGAGGCCGAACTTACGTTCGAAAATCTCCGGGAACAGCCCGCTTTCGCATCGATTAACAGGGATTACTCCTTCTACGGCGCCTTCGCAGACCAGGGCGCAAACGCCGATACGCTCGTCATGCAGGCAAAGATCGACCCGAACCGTTACTGCCGCGTCGAGGCGATGCGCATGCTCACCGATATCGAACGCAAAAAGCTGCTCCTCGGTGAAACCAAAGAAATAGATCCCCTATGGCTGGGGGTGTATGGAGAAATCCTTTCGGACAACTCCCTTCCGTCCGCGCTCAAGGCTTTTTTCCTGAGAATTGACGAGCAGCCGATGGACAGGACCTACAGCGCATGGTTCCCCGAACTTGTGAATGCGAGAGAACAACTCATGCTCTCTATCCATAATCTCTATCGGCATGAGTTACGGGAGCAGTTCGACCGTCTCGACACCTACGCTCTCTGGTCCGCCGAAACACTGCTGGACGGACTCGAAGACCGACTGCTCAAAAACGCGCTGCTGGAGCTGATAACGGTAAAGGACTCAACCGAGAGCCACATGACCATACTGGATCACTTCCGCCGCGCCACTGCGGCAAATGACAAGGTTTCCGCCCTCGTGGCCCTCAATCGCAGTTCAGCCCCCGAAAGGCTCGATGTCCTGGAGGAAGTTTACGGCCAGTGGCGTTCGAATATATCGGGATACGCAAATTACCTGCGTGTCATCGGCAGCGGAACGTGCAGGGACGTGTTCGAACAAATCGAAAAGGAGCGCAGCAGGCCGGGTTTCCAGATCACTCAGCCGACATGGTGCCGCGCGCTTTTCCTGACCATGGCCAACAATAACAAGATGATCTGGAACGAGCGGGGAGTAAACTGGATTGCCGGCATGGTCATCGAGCTTGCGCCGATCAACTACACGAACGCCTCGCGCATGTTGAACACATTTCAGCACGTGCGCAAGATGAAACCCGGTCTCCAGGGTCTGGTGACCGCCGCCCTGGAGCGGATCGTCAGCAATGTCTCCGAGCGAACCAGCACTGCTGTCCACCGTCAGGCAAAGGGATACCTGGAAGGGATTGAGGGATTAAAGACGAATTGAGGAATTCAAGTTTAAAAAACCCCGGCGAAACTTAGCGCCGGGGTTTGTAGTTGATTTGATTGAACCTTCAATGTCTGCATCAGGCTGCCGTCAGCCATTTTCAAGCCCGGGCCGGATGGGCAGCCCCCGCCTGACTAATACCTTCCCGTGTCCATATTATTGTCGTTAGAAACCGCTGGTTTGTTTATAGCCTGCCTGTCCGCGTCTCTTGAGCCACAGCTAAAGCAAGAGGACAAGCGCCAGCCGCAGGGATTTAAGTTCCAGCTACAAGGGTTTAAGTTCCAGTTACAAGGGTTTAAGTTTAAACGCCAGCCGCAGGGATTGAGGCCACAGTCCGCCTGCGCGCTGAAAAGGCCGCCGCTGACAAGGACCAGCGAAAGCGCCATTGCAACGATCAGTGTTTTACACATTTCTATCTCCCTCCTGAAAATCCGAATAGTCATTCTTCTAAATGTGACAACCACCTCAAAACACGATACAAGAACTCGTTAAAAAAAACGTAAAAGCAGTTTCAGTTGATGTCAACGCCCTGGAATTGGATACTGCGTTTTATCGTGACGTCCTATGGTTTGAACAATTTTTAAAATGCGGTAAAGCAGTCCACCATGTCCAAACCTCGCTGAGCGTGAGTAATACTAAGTTGCGCCCAAGTTGAAGCAACCGAAAAGAGGGGGAAGTGACTTCCCCTGGCCCCCCCAGCCCCCGCAAGATTTGGCCGCGCGCG
>PLSV01000286.1 GCA_003165235.1 Syntrophobacteraceae bacterium | reverse complement strand
TTTGATTCGTCGAGAAGATCCGCCCCCTGCGACCTGGAGGCAATATACGCGAATTAACCGTAGTTTAGCCCCTTGTGGGTGGTCTTGACGCCATTCGACCATCAAGCTGCTTCCACCACGAAGCATTTCAGATATCTGGTCTCGGGCATGGCTAAAAGGGCCGGGTGGTCGAGCGACTGGCCGCGGACCTGGAGCAAGCGGAGTTTTCTGCCGCTTGCCAGTCCTGCGGAGATCAGGGCTTCCCGGAAAAGTTCTTCGCTCATGTGGTAGGAGCAGGAGCAGGTGATCAGGATCCCGCCGGGCTTGAGGGCAAGAAGCGCCCGGCGGTTTATATCGGTGTAGCCCTTCGCGGCTTCTGTTACGGCTGACTTGGTCTTGGCGAATGCCGGCGGGTCCAGGACGATTACGTCGAAAGACGCCCGCGCAATCCGTTTGAGGTAATCGAAAACATCTGCGGCAATAAAAGTTGAGCGGCCGCCGAATCCATTGATCTCCGCGTTCCGGCGGGCCTGGCCGACAGCGTCTGCAGACTGATCGACCCCTATCAGTTCGGCTGCCCCTGCCGCAACTGCCGAAAGGCCCCATGCTCCGTTGTAGCAGAAAAGATCGAGGACCCTTTTGCCTTTCATCCAATGTTTGGCGGCGTTTCTATTATCGCGCTGGTCGAGATACATGCCGGTTTTCTGCCCTCCTAGCACGTCAACCAGGTAACGGACCCCGTCAATGCGAATGGGGACATCGCCGGTCACGCTTCCGCAGGCTACCCCCTTTTCCATTGCAAGGCCTTCGAGGGCGCGAGAGGGCGAGTCATTTCGGAATACCAGGGCCGCAGGCCTGAAAAGATCGAGCAGCAGCTCCCTCATTAACTGCTCCATCCCGGCTATCCCAACAGTTCCGGCCTGGTAGACGAGAACGTCTCCGTACCGGTCGACAACAAGTCCGGGAAGGCGGTCCGATTCGCCAAAGACGAGACGACAGCTTTCGGCTCCGGGGTAAAGGAACTGGCGAAGACTTGCCGCCTCGAGCAGTGTCTGCCGAAAGAATTTCTCATCGGGCTTTTTACCCGGGGGGCAAACGAGGCGCACTGCGATAAGAGAGGCGGGATTGATATAGCCGGCCCCGAGAGAGAGGCCCTTTGCAGTGAGCACCTCGACCCAGCTTCCGGGCTCAAAATCATGGATCGGATCGGCTATCTCGTTGCTGAATACCCAGCGATGCCCACGGAGAATGCGCCGCTCGCGCCCTGGATGCAGGGTCAAGGTTTTGATGCCAGGTTGTTTCATAAACTTTCCCTGCCTGAAATGCGACAGGGTGAATCGGAGCTACCCGCTCACCTGAATAACCACTCCGGTTCGACCGCAATAAATAAAAAAATAAAAAAGCGCTCTGTGAAGAGCGCCTGGCGGCGGCAGGACCGCTTTTGAGCTTTACGCCCCGGCTTTTACGGAGTCCAGCAGTATATAGTAATCCTCATAAGTATCGGCCGAACTTTGGATTAATTCATAGAGGTCGTCGAGGTCCATGTTTACGACGGCGTCCTTGTCAGGCGACTCCTCTTTCAATTCGATCCAGATCCAGTCGAGAAGCATTTCCTCCGGATCGTTGTAACCTTCTTCGTTCTTATCCAGGCTACCGTCGCGAAGTTTTTGTCCAACCTTCTTAAGGGCCGCCCTGACAAATTCTTTCATATCCATTCAACACCCTCCTCTATGCAAACAGCCTGTTTAAAACAGGAAAGCAAACGGTTGAAAACTTTTTTAAAAATGTATTGCAGCCGGGACAAAATAGCTCATTAGCGGCATGCGTTCAACCCTATTTATCCTCTCATGAACAGGCTTGGCGACGGCGCTCCAACTCTTTTCTTGTTCAATTTACAACTCTTCAATATAATTCCTGGTTCAACCACAAAACAGGTGATTTCAGCGAGAACTCATCATTTTTGCAGAAATCCAATTCTTTGGACAGGGGGCCATTATTATGCCCGAGAAGCAATACCTGATCGATGCAATAACTGTCAACGACTCCTGGCGCCTTTTCAAAATTCTGGCGGAGTTCGTCGATGGTTTCGAAACCCTGGGAGATCTTTACCCGGCTGTTACTATTTTCGGGTCGGCTCGAGTGAAGCCCGGCGATGAGATTTATGAAAAAACATGCGAGATCGCCAAGAAACTTGCCCAGCACGGATACAATATTATCACGGGCGGGGGACCCGGGGTGATGGAGGCGGGGAACAAGGGGGCAAAGGAAGGGGGCGCTAAATCGGTTGGGCTAAATATCGAACTTCCGCTCGAACAGAGCCCAAACCATTATTCCACGCTAAAGATAGATTTCAAGTACTTTTTCGTCCGCAAGGTGATGTTTGTCAAATACGCTCAGGCCTATGTCGGGATGCCGGGCGGGTTCGGGACAATGGATGAAATCTTTGAGGCGCTTACTCTCATCCAAACCAAGCGCATAAAGCCTTTTCCAGTGATTTTGGTCGGAAGGCAGTACTGGATGGGCCTCCAGGAATGGATTCGCAACACCCTTCTTGGCAGCAAATACATTTCTCCGGAGGATCTTGATTTTGTTACGCTTCTTGATGATCCTGACGAAGTAGTACACACGATCAAAAAATATGTAATCGTCTGATTGAGGGGGTCTGTTGTAAATGCCGATTTACGAATACCGGTGCAGGAAGTGCAAACGAAAATTCGAGAAGATAACCTTTCGGGTGTCCGAGGAGGTCTCGGTCGACTGCAGCCACTGCGGCAGCATCGAGGTTGAGCGGATTCCATCTCGAGTCAGGGTCCGGTTGTCCGAGGAGACCAGAATGGAACGGTTGGCCGATCCATCCCGCTTTTCAGGCCTTGATGAAAACGACCCTAAGAGCATGGCGAAATGGATGAAGTCCATGAGCAAGGAGATGGGAGAGGACCTGGGGGAGGACTTCGACGTGGACGCCATGATGGATGAGGCAATGGCGGAAAAGGAAGGCTCAGAGGGCGGGGGCCCTGGCATTGGCGATTTGGGTCCGGGCGGCGATGAGGACTGAAGATGAGCTAAGCCCAGGGTTTTTCTTACTGACCGGCGCTTCGGGGAAGAGGAGATTTCCGTTGCTTTCCTCTAGACAGGGCAGCCGGTATTCCGACAACCTGCAACCGTTAGGCTAATTTCGGGCCTCGGCCTCCGCCACCCTCCATACGCCACCCGACCTCCGCTTTCAGCCCCTGTTCTTCTCCGTCAAGAAGCGGGTAATGGCACAATTCTCCCAGGTAGTTTTGCAGTATCATTCTCCCGCCGCCGATTTCGCGAATCATATTCGGCAGCAGCGGTATTTTCCCTCGCCCACCCGGCAGATCGACGACGAAATGGGGCATCGCCGGCCCTGAAATCCGGTTTCGAAGTTTGCGAAGGATTTGGAGTCCGGTGCTGATTGGGGTCCTGAAGTGGGCCGTGCTCGTGGCGAGGTCCATCTGCATCAGGTAATATGGGCGGACCCGAAAGGAGAGCAGCCGGTGAAAAAGTTCGGCGAGGATGGCTTCGCTGTCGTTTACGCCGCGTAGAAGGACAGTCTGGCTGCCGAGTGGGATCCCTGCGTTGGCCAGTATCGCGCAGGCCCGCTCCGAGTCGGCCGTAAGTTCGGCGGGATGGTTGAAATGAATATTTATGAACAGGGGGTGAAACTCAGCGAGCATAGCCGCCAGTTCCGGAGTGATCCAGCGGGGAAGAGCGCAGGGGACCCGGCTGCCGATCCTGATAATCTGCACGTGCTTCAGCTCCCGCAGCCTGCTCAGGATCTCCCGAAGACGCTCCGGGGGAAGCAGAAGAGGGTCGCCGCCCGACAGGAGCACGTCCTGGATTTGTTCATTCCTCAAGATGTAGTCCAGGGCAGGCGCAAGATCAGGCGACGCCGCATTTTCCAGCTCCTGCGAATGGCTGCTCCGCCATCTCCTCTTACGTGTGCAGAACCTGCAATGGACGGCGCACTGGTCGCTCACCAGCCACAGGACGCGATTAGGATACCTGTGAACCAGGTTTGGAACAGGCGCAAGGCGTTCTTCGGAGAGCGGGTCCTCAAAACCGGAGGGATCCGAAATCTCCCGTGTATCCGGGACTACCTGTTTCCAGAC
>PLSV01000374.1:12003-34160 GCA_003165235.1 Syntrophobacteraceae bacterium | reverse complement strand
ACTTCCTGCATCCTTTTCCAAGAGGAGTAATTGAGTATAACCCATGATAATGGCCAGCATATTATTGAAATCATGGGCGATTCCACCAGCCAAAGTGCCGAGTGCTTCCATCTTCTGAGCCTGCCGAAGCTGTGCTTTCAGCCGCTCCCGCTCCTCCTCCGTCCGCTTGCGCTCGGTAGTGTCCCAGATAAGCCCGTTAATCCTCACTGGCTGACCTATTTCATTGCAGAACAATTTTGCACGGGAAGTGATGTAATGGACGCTTCCATCCGACCAAACCGCTCGGTACTCCGTTTCATACGGCACAGCCTGTCCAACGGTTTGTGCCAATGCCGCCTTGAGCACCTTACGGTCGTTAGGATGTACCGTGTTGTAGAACTCATCTGCAGTTCCCGTGAATTTAGCCGCATCAATACCTAAAAGATGGCAAACCTGATCGTCAAAAAAACGTTTGTCTTTAATTAAGTCCCAGTGCCACACCCCCATTTGGGCTGACTCCAGAGCAAGCTCGAGCCGAGACTGGTTCTCCCGCAGCGCCTCTTCAACCTGCTTGCGCCGAAATTCTCTGTCCAGGTTGTCGAGGGCAAATTCGATGTCACCGGCAACCTTTTCGAGCAGCTTGACGTCTTCGCCGCCAAAGCGGTCAACCTCATCGGAATAAATTGTCAACGCACCCCACGCGCGTCCCCCCCTTTCAATAGGGAATGCAGCAGCAGAGGTAATGCCGAAAGGTGCCGCTTGATCACGCCACGGAAGGGTCTGTGGGTCATGCAGGAAGTCGTTATGCACAACAGAGTGATGTTCGCGAACGCATGTACCGGTAGGTCCGAAACCCTCAGGGCGAGTGTCGGCATAGACCGT
Source organism: Syntrophobacteraceae bacterium (assembly GCA_003165235.1). Lineage (GTDB taxonomy): Bacteria > Desulfobacterota > Syntrophobacteria > Syntrophobacterales > Syntrophobacteraceae > SbD1. The sequence goes on along the minus strand of PLSV01000374.1, from coordinate 33,299 downwards.
TATAACCTGGACATATTCGCCTATCCTTCCCCAGACGGCTATCGGCACGATGGCGTTGGTCGTGAGTTCCACCTGGCCGATCCAGGCCAGCAAAAAACCTCCCCCTTCCACTACCTCTCGGCACGCCTCCTCTAGAAACTTTTCGGGGGATGTCGCCCGCACCACTGCCTGGCTTACACGGCTTAGCACCGAGTAAAGCCGGTTCAGGTGCTCGATTTCTCCTGTTTGTTTGGTGCGCTCGGTAATGTCGCGAATCGACTCTATCGCGCCGATGACCTTCCCAGACTTGTCATAAAGTGGCGTTGAGATACCCCAAAGGTATGCTCCCTTTCCTCCATAGGTTCCCGGAACAAAAGCTTCGACAACGATGGTTTCACCTATCTTCGAGACTGACCGATAGTCCTTCTGGATTTCCTCTTCGCTGGCAAATATGAGATCAATCAGCAGCGGCCGCCTCTTCCCATAAAACGGCAGGGAATACTCTAGATTGCCTTTGCCTATCATGGATTCCTTCAGAACCCGAGTCATTTCTTCCATAGCGCGGTTCCAGGCGATGACAATTCCTTCGCTGTCGATGGCAAACGTTGCATCCGGGAGGAAATCAATGATATCGGCCATCCGCTGTTCGGAAGCTCGCAGAGCCTCTTCCGCCCGGTTCTTCCGCAATTCAGCAATCTGTTCACACAATTCGTGCAATTCTATTATGAGTTGCTCTTTAGATTTGTCTTCGTCCTTCATATCCGACTCCACGGAAAATCGGAAAAATATCCGGTGAAAAGGTCAACAGAGAACCCTTATGGCGGCCTGGGATTGCCAAATCAATAAGAACACGCATTGCGTTATAGGGCCTTCACCTTACCACAGATAACACGGTGAGACGAACAGGTTGTTAATTGTAACGAAGAATCGCAGCAGCTTGCCGCCTTGTGAACTTTCCGGAAATTCCAGTTATTGAAAAGCATCCTTGAGATTCGTCACCCGTTTGAAATTCTGATTCCACCTCGGTAACCTATTCACAATCCCACCCAGCCTGCGCTTTAAAGACCCCTCCTACATATATAAATACCTGAATCCAATCCCAAAACTCACCCAATAATTCCACTCCCTGAGCCAAAATGGAACTAAATCTCGCATCACAAAAAAGGAGGTGATCCGCCGTTGGACATCCAGCATTTCTTCTCCACCGTAGGAGACAAAATTTCCACATCCTTCGTCCCCAATCAGGTTCTCGAAAAGATCCTTTTCATGAAGGTGGCCATAATTCTCATCGCCATTTCCCTGCTCATCTCCTCCTTGGCCCTGCTGGTTCTGGCCATCTCCCATCACAGATTCAAAAAATCCATCATGCTGGTCAAATCGCATTCCAGCCCCACTCTGCCCAAGTAATTCCAAATCGAAAGGAGGTGGAAGTTATAAGGTTCTGGGTATTTCCATTGATTCCGATTGCGATCATAGCAGCGCTGACTTTCCTTTGGGACAGGTCCATTGAGTCTTCCCTCATCCAAAAAGAGGCCACCCTGGCTGTCATTATCGTGAGTCTGCTGACACTCCTGGTGCTTGTGCTGCTGATCTACCTGCAACGAAAACACAGAGGAAACCGGAAAGGAGGACAAGAGAAATCGGATGGATAAATTCCTGCTTAGCTCACCTGGTCTCATCATAACCGGTATCGGATGCCTGGCGATTTTGTGGCTGATCGGGAAACTGCTTGGTGCATCCTTCTTCTTCATTGCAGCCGTGGTGATCGTGTTTCTGATCCTGCTCGTAGCTTACCTTGTAATCCGGCTCCATGATGAACCCCTGCTTGAAAAAATCAAAAAATGTCTCGGGATGGCTGATTCCGAAGAGGAGGGAAGCTGAATGAATCAATGCATTTTAACGGGAAACTTGGGGGCGGGCCCGGACATCCGATATTTGCGTGAAACCAGGCTTTGCGCCTTTCCGCCATCCCCGCTCCCCTCGTCCTTCATCCTCTCTCCTCCGCCCTCCGCCCTTGCCCTTCGCGTCTCTCCCTGACCTGTCTATGATCAGTCTTCGCGTGAAACCAGGCAGTGATCACCGCAGAGGCGGGACATTGTCCGGTCAAGGAGAGGACGGGGCTTAGTCCGGTCAATGAGAGAAAAGCTTTTCAGACAGGAATTACAGGAAGACAACGTGTACAAATGGAGAATCCTCCCTTTGCGCAAGGGCAAAACAGATCTCCAGGCTCTGAGAGGTTATTCTCAATCCTGTAAACCCTGTTAATCCTGTCTAAGGGTATTTTGATTATTTCTGCATCCTCTGCGCTCTCTGCGACTCTGTGGTGAATGGGTACGAAAAAACTGTTTACACTTTTCCGGATGAAATGTTAGACGATCATACTGGAAATTTCGGGAGCGGGACATGCCCGGTCTTATCAGTCCCGTTTCGCCCCGCTTTTTCTCCGGCAAAGGACCGGCTATGAGGGTCCGGACGGTGGCCATCCCCATGGTTTGCAACAGAACCCTGGGAAGGGATTGACTTGCTCGGCAATGGGAGGATGCGGCTAAGCCGTAAATCACTTTTGGGCGCCGACTTTCTTCAATATGCTATAAGCGGCCTCACGATAGGCGCGATTTACGCCCTGGTGGCGATTGGCTACAACGCCATTTACAGCGTGACCGAGATCATAAATTTCGCTCAGGGTGAGTTCGTGATGCTGGGGGGCCTTTTTGCGGTGTTCTTTGCCGGGACCCTTGGCCTTCCGCTTTATGCCGCTTTTCTGTGCGCGGTCGCTCTGACCGGATGTGTCGGACTGGCGATGGACAGGCTGGTAATCGGGCGTGCGCGGGACACAAGTGTTCTTTCCCTTATAATCATCACCCTTGCTCTTTCCATTATGCTCAAGGGCGGCGCTCTGCTCTGGTGGGGAAAAGACCCTTACAGCCTTCCCCCGTTCAGTCCCGGCGGGCCGATTAGGATTGCCGGCGCCGCGATCCAGCCTCAGGCGCTTTGGATAATCGGCATCTGCGCCCTGATTATCATCGGGCTTACCCTGTTTTTTCGAAAATCGATTTATGGACAGGCCATGCTTGCCTGCGCCAATAATGCCGGCGCCGCAAGGCTCGCGGGCATTCCGGTCGGGCGCATGGTCCTGCTCGCATTCATCCTGAGCGCCGTGATCGGGGCTGCGGCAGGCGTCATAATCACACCCGTTTCGATGATGGAATACGACAGGGGAGCGCTGCTCGGCCTGAAGGGTTTCGGGGCCGCTGTTCTAGGAGGATTGGGACAGTTTTTCGGAGCGCTCGTCGCCGGGCTCATTCTCGGGCTTGCGGAGTCTTTCTGCGCGGGGTATCTTTCTTCGGGTTACAAGGACGCCGTTGCTCTTGTTTTGCTCCTGCTTGCTCTTTTCATCAAACCCGAAGGCCTTTTCGGCAGTGGGGAAGCTGCCAGGCTCAAGAAATACTAGGACATTAGGATGGGCAAGAAGAACTGGCTGATCCTGCTGGGGGCTGCGGTATTCATTTGCTCCTTTCCCATGCTGGTTACGAAAATCAAAGCCGTTTCCCATTACGTTGACGTCATGGTCTTTGCGGGCATCTTCACCCTGGTGTGCATCGGACTGAGTCTTCTAATTGGCTATGCCGGTCAGATTTGTCTTGCACAGGCCGCATTTTTCGGCATCGGCGCATATACATCGGGTATATTGACAACCAAATTCGGCCTGGATCCCTGGATCGCCATGCCCGCCGGAATGATTCTGTGCGGCCTTGTGGCGTGGATCATCGGGACGCCCGCACTGCGCCTGAGGGGCCATTATCTCGCGATGGCCACCCTTGGGTTCGGGGTGATAGTCAACATCGTTTTGGCCGAGGAGGTAAACTGGACCGGCGGTCCGTCCGGGATGGCCGGCATTCCCGCTCTGAGAATCGCCGGGTATAAAATAACCAGCGATCTCGCATGGTACTATCTCGTATGGGGCATTGTCTTCTGTGCGCTGATCTTCTGTCTCAATATACTTCATTCCAGGGTGGGACGCGCCCTCAGGGCCATACATGAAGAGGAAAAAGCGGCCGAGTGCATGGGTGTCCCCACTGCGAGCTACAAAGTCCGGGTCTTCATTCTTGGCGCGGTGCTCGCCGCCGTTGCCGGAAGCCTCTACGCCCACTACGTCGCCTGCATAAACCCAAGCTCTTTCAACCTTATGTGGTCCATTCGGTTCATGCTGATGGTCATGGTGGGCGGCATGCACAGCATTTGGGGAGCGCTCGTGGGCGCGGTTCTCATGACTTTCGTTGGAAATGAGTGGCTCCGGATGTTCGCACAATTCGAAATCCTTGTCTACGGCTCGATACTTCTCGCCGTTGCCCTTTTCCTGCCGGGGGGCATAGTTTCTTTGGCCTCCTTGATCGCCATGAGGCGCGAGAAAAAAGCTTCCGCACTCGAGGATGCCGGATCATGAACACGGCTGCTTCCCAACCCAATGCCCCTATCCTGCGCATAGAGGGCCTGGAAAAGCGGTTCGGAGGAGTAGCGGCCCTTCAGGGAATAGACTACGAAGTGCCGGGTGGGATCATCCAGGCGGTGATCGGCCCGAATGGAGCCGGGAAAACCACTTTGTTTAACTGCATAAGCGGGATGATCGAGCCCTCCAAGGGCCGGATCAGTCTCGAAGGATGTCGCCTCGAAGGGCTTGCCCCACACAAGATAGCCAGGTTCGGGGTTTCGAGAACTTTTCAGCACGTGGCCCTTTTCAGGAAGATGACGGTGCTCGAAAATGTCATGCTGGGAAGGCGCCCCAGGACTCGGCGAGGCTTTCTCGCCGCCGGGTTCAGATTCCCCGGAATGCGTTCGGAAGAGGAGCGCATACGGAAAAAGGCGCTCGAATATCTTGATTTTGTCCGCCTTGCCCATCTTGCCGGACTTGATGCGGGAACACTCCCGTTCGGAAAGCAAAAGATCCTGGAAATCGCTCGGGCGCTGGCCACCGAACCGAGGCTTATCCTTCTCGACGAGCCGGCCGGAGGCCTCAACATGAGGGAAACCGAGGAGTTGGGCGCTCTAATCCAGCAGATAAGAAAACTTCGCGTAACCGTGCTGCTTGTCGAGCATGATATGAATCTGATTATGGACATATCGGACCGAATCCTGGTCCTTGATTTCGGGAAGGTGCTCGCATCCGGGACCCCTGCTGAAATCAAGGAAAACAGGACAGTAATAGAAGCCTACCTCGGCGTGGAAAACGGCCGGGATACGGATGCGACGTAAAGATGCTGACCGTCAGGAGCGTGCATACATATTACGGAAACATTCATGCCCTCAAGGGCGTCTCGCTGCATGTGCGCAAAGGTGAGGTGGTCGCGCTGGTGGGCGCCAACGGCGCCGGGAAAAGCACCCTGGTGAACACTATCTGCGGCATAGCCGGGCCGTCGAGGGGAAGCATTGAGTTTCTCGGAGGGCAAATTGCAGGCCTCGCCCCGGAGAACATTGTCCGTAAAGGCATTGCGCTGGCCCCGGAAGGACGCCAGATCTTTTCCGCCATGACTGTTGAAGCCAACCTGCTGATGGGAGGATTCATTCATCGTAAAGACCCCGAGCAGTTGCGCACGGACATGGATCGCCTTTATAATCGGTTTCCGATCCTCAAAACGCGCCGCCGGCAGTTGGCCGGAACTCTGAGCGGAGGTGAACAGCAGATGCTCGCCATCAGCCGGGCGCTCATGTCCAGGCCGCAGCTCCTGATCCTCGATGAGCCGTCAATGGGCTTGGCCCCGCTGGTTACAAAGGATATATTCTCCATCGTCCTGGAGCTCAAACAGGAGGGCCGGACAATTTTGCTGATCGAGCAAAACGCGCGCGCAGCCCTCAAGATTGCCGACCGGGGCTATGTGATGGAAACGGGAAAGGTGGTGCTCGAGGGAGAAGGTCTTCAACTGCTCGAACACCGGGAAGTAAAGCGGGCCTATCTTGGCCGGGGCGCCAGGCAAATCTGGGAAGCCTGATGAAAAATAGTGAATGGTGAATAGTGAATAGTGAATAGTGAATTTAACAAAACACTTCTCATCGCGTAGTGATAGAACCAACGAGTAGATATTTTTTGCTGTTCACTATTCACTGCTCACTATTCACTAAAAAAGGACACTCCCATGCCGATCTGGGAACCGGAAAAAGAGAGCATGTCCCGGCAGGATCTGCGTCAGACGCAGCTTGAGCGCCTTCAGGCTACTCTTAACCGCGTCTACAGGAACGTTTCATTCTACCGGCGCACATTCAAGGAGATTGATTTCAGGCCTGAAGACGACTTTACGGAAATAAGCGACATAGAGCGGCTGCCTTTCACGAACGGACAGGACATAAGCCGGAGCTATCCTTATGAGATGTTTGCCGTGCCCCTGCGCGAGGTGGTCCGGGTCCATGCGTCTTCGGGTTCTTCCACAAATCCGCGCGTTGTCGGCTACACAAGGCAGGACCTGCGGACATGGAGCAATCTAGTCGCGCGTATTCTCAGCGCGGGCGGGGTCGTCCAGGATGATGTCATACAGGTGACCCTGGGCTACGGTCTGCTGACAGGCGGGTTGGGCATCCACTACGGCGCAGAGCGAATCGGGGCTTCCGTTCTCCCCACGTCCGTCGGACGCACGGAAAGACAGATAAAAATAATGCAGGATTTCAGAACCACTGTTCTCGTCTGCACGCCCAGCTATGCTCTTATAATCGCCGACCGAATGGATTCAATGGGCTTGAGCGCCAAGAGTCTTTCTCTCAAGTACTGCATATGCGCCGGGGAGCCATGGACGGAGGAAATGCGCCGTGAAATCGAGGACCGTCTTTTTGTCAAAGTGACCGACAATTACGGAATAACGGAAGTCATCGGCCCCGGGATAGCCGGAGAGTGTCTCCAGCAGTGCGGAATGCACATACAGGAAGACCATTTCTACCCGGAGGTGATCGACCCGGAATCGGGGACCCTTCTGGGTGCGGGAATCAGCGGCGAACTGGTCCTGACCACCCTCACCAAAGAGGCTTTCCCGGTGATCCGCTATAGAACCGGGGACATCTGCAGCATCACTGACGAACCCTGCGCCTGCGGGCGCACCACTCGCCGGATCAGCAGGATATCCGGACGTTGCGATGATGTGGTGGTCGTCAAGGGCATAAACATAATCCCGGATCGGATCGGGGATATCCTGCAGCAGATCAGGGGGGAACGGCCGGTGTTTCAGTTGGTGGCAGTCCGTCGCAGGCGTCAGGACCAGCTTGAGATCTGGGTCGAGGTGACCGAGCAGCTTTTCTATGACAAGATGCGCGAGCAGCGTAGTCTTGTCGATTTCATGAGCAGGAAGATAGCTGCTTTTATCGGGATAACTCCCAAAATAAAGCTGGTCGAAAAAGGTTCGCTCAAGCGTGAGGGCGACAGGGTTAAACCTTTTATCGACCGCAGGCTCGAAATGACAATGGAGGATGCTTGATGCACGAACTCTTGATTCCTCAAACCAGCAGGCCGCAGTTTCTTCTGGGCAACGAAGCGATTGTGCGCGGGGCGCTCGAAAGCGGAGTTGGCTTTGTGGCCGCCTACCCTGGGACGCCCTCTTCGGAGATTATCGACCGTTTCGCCCAATTGGGCGATGAGGCCGGCATATACGTAGAGTATTCCGTAAACGAAAAGGTTTCGGTGGAAGTTTGCGGCGCAGCGGCGATTTGCGGTGTGAAAAGCCTTTGCGCGATGAAACATGTCGGCCTCAACGTGGCCGCCGATGCTTTTATGAGTCTTGCCTACGTTGGGGTAAAAGCGGGCATGGTGATCGTCGTCGCAGATGATCCATCCCTTCATTCGAGTCAGAACGAACAGGATAGCAGATATTATGCGAAGCTCTCAGGGGTCCCGATGCTCGAGCCCTCAACTCCACAGGAAGCTTACCGCATGACGCTCGAAGCCTTCAGGATTTCTGAAAAATTCGGCACGCCCTGCCTCCTGCGCACTACAACTCGTATAAACCATTGCCGGGGCCCTGTCGAGATCGGCTCGATTCCACCGGCAAAGGGCTTTTCGGGTGAATTCAAGAAGGACCCCTTCAACCTGGTTTTAATTCCCGCAGTGGGCCGGAAATTGCGGCTGGTTTTGCTTGAAAGGACCCAAAGGCTCCTCGAGGAGTCCGAGGGCAGCCCTCTTAATTTTATTTCCGGAAAGGGCGACCTGGGCGTCATTACAAGCGGGGTCTCCTATCTCCATGTGCTCGACGCTCTAATCGGCATGGGCCTGGAGGATAGAACCAGGGTCCTGAAACTGGGCTTTACCTATCCACAGCCTAAAGCCCTGATCGCCCAATTTCTTGGCGGCGTTAAGAAGGCCCTGGTGGTCGAAGAAGTAGAGCCGTTCATTGAGGAGGCGGCAAAGATCTGCGCCCAGGAATCAAAACTCTTGGTTGACATTGCAGGCAAAGGCAAGGGATTGATCCCTCAAGCTTTCGAGCTTGATTCGGTAAAGGTCAAAAACGCCATCGGCAAATTCTTCAGCATTGATTACGAGCAGCCTAAAGTCCACCAAGCGCCCGAGCTGCCGCAAAGACCGCCCAATCTCTGTCCCGGCTGCCCCCACAGGGCGACTTATTATTCGGTGAAGAAGGTCTTCGGAGAGGAAGCGGTATATCCCACCGACATCGGATGTTACACCTTGGGCGTTCTTCCACCGCTCAAAATGGCCGATTTCCTCATCTGCATGGGTTCCGGCGTATCCACAGCGGCAGGATTCAGCAAAGTGCTGGACCGGCCCGTCGTCGCTTTCATCGGCGATTCCACATTTTTCCATGCGGGAATACCTGGGCTCGTAAACGCCGTCTCAAACGACCACCGGATTTTGCTCGTAATCCTCGATAATGGAACCACCGCCATGACAGGCCATCAGCCTCATCCAGGGGTTGAGTTGACCCCGAAGGGCAGGATCGAACCCAAAGTGAGTCTGGAGAAGCTGGTCCGGGGATGCGGAGTGAGCCGGGTCGCAAGGATTAACCCTCTCCAGGTCAAAAAGAGCCAGGCGGTATTGCAGGATTTCAAGGATAAAATGAACGAACCCGGGGTTTCGGTCATTATCTCCAAAAGCCCCTGCCCTCTTTTTGAGGCCCGGATAGTCAAAAAGCGAAAGAAAATAGTTTTTCGGACCGATGAATCCAAATCCTGTGCAGACTGCAAAAAATGCCTGACCGAACTCGGCTGCCCGGCCTTTTTTGTTGAATCTTCAGGCGGGGTCGAGCACGTTTTCATAGACGAATCTCTTTGCAGCGGGTGCAGTGTCTGTTCGCAAATCTGCGATTCGATAAGTCCTAAAAGGATTTGATAAAAAGAAAGATCATGCCGATGGGAAAAGAAATTAGGGGTTTGCGCATATTTTTTACCGGTGTTGGAGGTCAAGGGACCCTTCTTGCGACTCGCCTCGTCGGTGAGGCCGCCCTGGAGGAGCGTGTCCCGGTCCTGATGAGCGAGATTCACGGCATGGCGCAAAGGGGCGGGGTCGTTGAGTCCTGCGTAGTAATGGGTCGCGCCGTCAGCCCAATCATCGCCGACGGCGAAGCGGACATTGTGATAGCCTTTGAACCGCTGGAGGCGGCTCGCGCCCTGCCGAAATGCAACCCCAAAACGGTGGTCATAACGAGCATCGCGCCAATTCGGCCCTTCACCGTCACAATCGGCCAAAGCGTTTATCCCGACCAGGATTCGCTTTACAGAATTGTCGAACCTCACGTTGCGGACCTGATCCGGGTGGATGCCGATGGACTGGCAAGGTCCGTCAGCGCCGAGCGCGGCTCGAATGTGGTCATGGTCGGAGTATTAGCCGGGACCGGCATTCTGCCGGTTTCCAAAACGAGCTTCGAGCAGGCGCTCCGGCAAATCCTGCCTGAAAGGCTGCTCGAGCCCAATAGGCGTGCGCTCGATGCGGGGTACAGGTTTGGCGCTCAATTCGCCGGCCGGAAACATCTCATCGCTGAGCATCGAGATTGAATTCCCCAGAATCGGAAAGGTCCCAAATGGCCGAAATAAAGAGCACACTGGAACTCGTCATGGAGAGGACACGCCACCTTAGCATGACCGAGGAGGACAAACGCAAGCAGGCTGCTGCGGCGTTCAAGGAGGCTGTAAGCAGGCTCGCCCGTAAATACCTGGATGGGCAAATCAACCTGGACAGGTTTCAGGCGGAATTTAACCAACTCGAGGGAGGCGCTTCCGGCAGAAAGGACGCAGCCGCTGAGATTGGCAGGCGAATCGACCCCGCCGACAACAACACCCTTTTGCTCGATTTGATAAAAAACGGCCTGAACTTTGATATTTCGGACATCGAGGCCATATTGCATCATTTCAGCGAGACGGTCCTTTGCGAACAGGACCAGGCGGTCGAGCGCATCAAAGCCGATCTGCTGGAAAAAGGCATATTCGGCAGCGCAGTGCTTCCCAACCTTGAGGCGGACAAGGGCTGGTCAGGCAGGCGCCTGGAAATGGTTGAGACTGCCAGGGTGGAGCTTGACGCGCAAATCGCGCAACTCAGGCGGCGCCAATGAGTTAAGAGTTTCTCTTGAATATAAGAAACTGCGATCTGACGGGCAAAAACAATGCGGGTATCTATCCTGCTTAAAATCCTGGCATCCTGCCTAGCCGCGTTCGGCCTGGTTTCCCTGTTCGGCGATTTCGCCTTCACAAGCGAGACCATTCCCTGGAAGGAAGCCGATGAAGGTTTGCTCGTAGCTGAAGTCGAGTCCGTTTTTGAAAACGACCCTTACGAGATCACGGTGGTTAAGGTCGACCCCGAGCGTTATTCGTTTCAGCTTCTGTGCGCCACCGAACACGGAAAAGAGTCTCTCACTGCCAGAGAATGGGCTTTGAAGCATCAAATGCTTGCGGCCGTAAACGCCGGGATGTTTCAGGAAAATGGTTTGACCAGTGTGGGCTTCATGAAGAACTTCAGTCATGTTAATAATCCGAGGCTCAGCAACGCCAATACCCTCCTGGCGTTCAACCCGGTGGGAGAAAATCTCCCCGAAATACAGATCATCGATCGTGAATGTCAGGACTTCAATGACTTACGTCCAAAATATCAATCATTTGTCCAAAGTATAAGAATGATTTCTTGTAGCCTGCAAAATGTCTGGAGCAGGCAGGATTCCAGGTGGAGCACCCTGGCGGTCGGAATGGACACCCAGGGGAATATCCTCTTTCTTTTCAGCAGGACCCTCCATTCGGTTCATGATTTTATAGAAATCCTGCTCTCTCTTCCGCTGTCTCTAAAGAGCGCAATGTATCTCGAGGGCGGACCGCAAGCTTCACTTTATCTGTCTACATCGAAGATGACCCTTGAGAGATGCGGAGCATGGGGGGGCCTTGAAAATAATTCCCTTCAAATCCCACTGCCTGTTCCCAATGTGATCGGGATATCGAAAAAACCGCGCGCCAGGAACTAATTATTGAAGGGCTTTTCCCGCTTTAGCGTTAACCGGAAAATCAATTCGCTGGTTTGGTCAAGCATTCGGTTTATTGCCTCGGAGTCCTTGGCGGTGAGCGCACCTGCAGATTGCAACCGCTCGTACTTTTCCTTGATCTGTTTGACTTTGTCCCTGATGGAGTTTGCTGCTTTTATGTCTCTGGGAGCGACTGCTTTCGAGGCGATATCCTGATCCAGCCACTTCTGCTGATTGGCGATTCTGTTTGGTATGTCGACTTCTGTGGGCTTCAATATAGGTTTTACTTCCGATATGCAGGCCGCGACCAAAAAAACTGACATGATGAGAATTATTTTACGCACATCTGCTCCTCGTATGACAGACTGGTTAACAACAGTAAAAGCACGCACCTGGCTCCGGCGATTGGCCCCCCTGGCTCACGGTCTGCCTGTTTTCTCAAATTTTAGCACAAGGTTCAAGCTTAACTATTCAAGGTCAGGTCTGATACTTAAATGAAGCCGCTTTGCCAAACAGGCTGAGATGGAAGAAATGTAACCATGTGTGAAAAAATCGTCCATATTTTTACGGCGGTCCGGGAAAACGATATTCTCATGCTTCCTGTTGGACATCCGCATTACACTCCCATATAGAGTCCGGACCCGCTCCTGCCAGATGATGGCGTCCCTTTCGGTCCATCTTTCGCAAACCTGCTGCGGTTATTATTATATGTCAAGCTCGTAGTCATTATTCCATTAGGAGGGAGCCATATGAAGAAGGATCGCTTTGAAGAGGGTCTGGGATGCTGCGCATGTAATGAGGAAACAATTGCGCCTTCCACGGGCCTCACCTGTGCGGACAAGAAGAATATTTTTACGAGAAGAGAGCAGGAGGTCCTTGACGAGATCAGGGAGGCATCCCTTTGCGCCAGCGCCCTGAAACAGGAAATCAGCCGAATGGATGAGCGCGGACGGGAAGAGGCTCTGATTGAACTGGAACGCTTGAGACGGCTCAGGGCGGAACTCGAGAAGGAACGGCTGGCCGCTTCCGAGGAGCGCATGCGGCTGTTGGGACACTTGTGAGCGGTTCGCAGAGGCCAAAGAGGATACTCACCGGCGACCGACCGACCGGCAGACTGCACCTTGGGCGCCGGTGGAGAGCGATAGACATATGAACAGGAAATCCAAAGACCAAAGAGCTGACGAGCTTCGGTCGAATTATTGAAATTTCTTCTTGAAATACCATGTGAAACACGGCTGTCAGCCAGAGGCCGGCCGTCTTCGAGCGCCGGCCGGCCTGTAGCGGACTTCCGACTGCCGGATTTCCCGGCTTATTGGGGCCTCCTGCGGTTTATGTGTGTCATCTGCAAGAGATTTCAGGCTCTAAAGCGTTCCCTAAGCCAATATTTCTGAAGCCTCCCGCATGAGCCTCGATATTGCAAGTTTTTGGGGGCATGCCTTCTCTGCGAGAGAAAAATCTACTTGCGTGAGCCCGGCCCTGACGTGCTCCGGCAGGCCGGCGTAAACTTCACGCGCCAGGTCGCGTTCGCCGTAATCGTGATAATACATCAGGCACCTCATTATGTCGCTAACCGGCGCGGCCCCTCCGACCGCCTCATGGCAGATACGGCCACACCCGGCGCAGTAGCTTTCCTGAGTTTCGGCGGCAAATCTTTCCAGCAGCTCGAAATCGTTCCGGCTAAGGCTCGTCCGGTCCAGCGCCGCCGCCACATTGGCCGAAAGAATCGTCAGGCTCGGCATCTGGGAGCAGACGCTCGCAATGTTCGGATTTTCCAGTACGGCCTTGATCTTGGCCTGCTTGTCGGTAAAGCCGCGCTTGAGAAATTGTCCGGCCATCTGCAGTTCGGCTTCGCTGTCCGTCTTTACCTGTCCGCCTCCCTGCGTTTTCATGGCGACCAGCCCGATTCCCTTACCCACGCAGGCGGCGATCGCGTCTTTCATCTTAGCGGTGTTCATAAGCCGAAAGTTGTAGGTAAACATCACTATGTCTATCCAGTCTTCTTTGGATGCGCTCAGCAGGCAGTCTTCCATATTGGTGTGAGAGCTGAACCCAAAGAATCTAATCTTACCGGCCTTTTTCATCTCCGAAGCCCATTGCTTTACCGGCTTGGGCGCGGCAATTTCTTTGAAGTCACTGATTCCATGCGTGTAGAATAAGTCTACATAGCCCGTGGCGAGTCTCTTCAGGCTTTTGTCCAGCCCCGCCGTCATGGCTGCGGGCTCCCCGGCGTGCAACTTTGTGGCCAGGAATAAGTCTTTTCTGGCATCGACGTTTCGAGCGACAAAGCGGCCATACCCGTCCTCGCTCAAACCATTTCCATAACCCTCGGCGGTGTCCCAGAAATTCATGCCCCACGTGCGGGCCTGCCTGAGCAGCAGTTGATTATTGATCGTGTCAAACATCCCGCCAAGGGCCAGGACCGACACTTCAACGCCCGTCTTTCCCAGCTTGCGCCTGGGGAGGACGGGTTTTCCGGCGTCAGCCTGTTCAGGAGCGGCGCCGGCTTTGCCCATGCTCAGCCCGGTTGAAGCAATTCCCGCCAATCCAAGGGTTTTTATAAAGTTGCGGCGTGTTAAACCTTCGCATTTTTCTTTCTCTTCCATTACTCGGCCTCCAGACATTTGGTGAAAATTTTATTCCAACAATTTTTATTGACCTTCCCATGAGTGATCCATGGGATTATTTGGCGACAGGCTTGCCCTGTTTGAAGTCGTATATCGGCCTGATCTTGAGATCGCCTGTCAGAAAATCCTCAGGTCTTTTTGAAATCAGATCGCCTCCAATTTCGATGAACCGAAGCTCGGCGTCAACGGGGAATCCGCTCTTGGCGGCCTGTTCCAAAACGGCGCCGACCTCGCCGTATTCCTGCTCCGCCTTGCTTCTATGAAACACCTTGCGCCATTCCATCCACTGGCCTGCTTTCGCCTGGGTGCGATCGACAAAAACGTAATATACCACCTTCCCTGGACAGTCTTCTTCGAGATAGAGGGTATATTCAAAGGGACCCGGCTGGTTCTCCTGATTTTTGATCCGCTCTCTTTGGCCGTCTTCGATAAGCCAGGATGCCGGACAGGACCGGGATTTCCGAAAATCTTTGACTTTCCCAAACACGTAATGCGGTTCGATTTCATCGGCAACGAAATTGCCGTTCAAAAAAGCCTCCGGGGGGGTAAATCCGGAGAGGCCGTTAAGAGCGCGCAGGTTAGCAGCCCCATCGCTTAGCGCCCAAACCGGGCTAGAGGTGGTGAAAATCCCACAAATCGCCATAAGGACCACCAAAACCTTTAACATAGCTCCTCCCTTTCTCGTGCGAAATCCCGCAGGACCCTCATGCAGAGTTGCTCCAATCCCCAGTAGCCTTATCCACCCTCAACAACGCCTGCGCGATATATTAACCCTTATTTAAGAGGCCGGCCACACTAAATCAGCTAATTTTGACCGCTGAAGGACACAGGAGTGCGGTTGTTCAAATGAGTTTTTGGTGGTAGTTTGCACAAGGTATTGTTTTCGCGCCCCGGCGTGAGACCTCAATTTCTCAATGCTTTTGTCGTGGAGATTCTTCTGGACGACTTCACAGGCATAGACCCAAGGGGAAAATCCCCGTCCGAGATAGAACTGGAGTGGTTTACCAACATCTATCGGCCTGATTTGCCTCAGCTCACCACAAGGGCTGTCCTGATGGGATGTTTGCTGGGGGCCGTCATGAGCCTGTCGAACCTTTACGTGGGCCTCAAGACCGGGTGGGGCCTCGGCATAGCAATAACGTCGTGCATCCTCTCCTTCACCCTGGGCGCTGTTCTCCGGCGCATAGGACTCCTCAGTTCCAACCTCTCGATTCTCGAAAACAACTGCATGCAGTCAGCCGCCAGTTCGGCAGGATACTCGACCGGCAGCACAATGGTCAGCGCGGTAAGCGCCCTTCTGCTCATACAGGGCCATCACATGCCGTTCTGGACATTGATGGCATGGACGGTCATGGTCGCCGTTCTCGGTGTTTTTCTGGCAATCCCGATGAAGAGGCAGATGATAAACATCGAACAACTTCCCTTCCCGAGTGGAATCGCAGCGGCCCAGACCCTGCGTTCGCTTTACGCCAAAGGTGAGGCGGCCTCGAGAAAGGCGAATTGCCTTGGGATAGCAGCAGCTTTTGGCGGGTCGGCGGCGTTTCTAAGGGAAAACACTCTCTCCTGGTGGCCGGGCTTCCTGAAGTTGCCCGAGATGATCGAATTTCCCGGTAAACTTGCCGGACAGAGCCTTGCGTCATGGACCGTTTCCTTTGAATTCAGTGGGATCATGGTGGCGGCCGGGGCGATAATAGGAATGAAGGTGGCCTGGAGCATGCTTGCGGGAGGCATCCTGAACTATTTACTGATCACCCCCTATATCTACGAAAGAGGAATAATCCAGGGACTGGGATACAAAAATATTGTCGCCTGGAGCCTTTGGGGCGGGACTGCCCTGATGGTGACCTCAGGTCTGCTCACTTTCGCCTTTCAATGGAAGACGGTGTGGAGAGCGATTGCCCGTACGGGACAGATTTTTCATTGGAAGGGATTGAAGAGCGCCGACAGGGGATCGACTTCAGATTTGAGGAAGATGGACGCAATAGAGGTCCCGGGAAGTTGGTTTGTGGCAGGGCTTATTGTTTCCGGCATCGGGATAGTAGCGATCCAGGTGTTTGATTTTTCAATCTCATGGTGGATGGGCGCGCTCTCGGTAATAATGACTTTCTTCCTGTCTCTCGTAGCGTGCCGCGCAACGGGAGAAACTGATATCACGCCAATTGGAGCAATGGGGAAGATCACTCAGCTATCATATGGAATCATTGCTCCGTCAAACATCACCGCGAACCTGATGACAGCGGGGGTGACCGCAGGGGCGGCCGCTTCCTCCGCTGATCTTCTGACCGATCTCAAGTCGGGCTATCTTCTCGGCGCAAATCCAAGGAAGCAGTTCATTGCGCAATTTTGGGGCATTTTTGCCGGAGCGGCGGCGATCGTCCCTTCTTTCTACCTTCTGGCGCCAACGGCCGACGTTCTCGGCGGCGATAAATTTCCCGCTCCCAGCGCTCAGGTGTGGAAAGGGGTGGCCGAACTGCTCGCCAACGGCCTCTCCAGCATGCACGGTTCAGCGAAAATTGCCCTTGCCGTTGGAATAGCCGCCGGGGCGCTGCTTTCGGCGCTCGATCATCTGGCGCCTGCGCGAATCCGATCTTTTCTTCCTTCAGCAATGGGCTTGGGGCTTGCGTTTGTAATTCCCTTCTGGAACACGCTCTCTATTTTTCTGGGGGCGCTTATAGCATCGTTTGTGCGAAAAACCCGTACGGAAGGATATATTATACCGGCAGCCTCGGGAATAATAGCAGGGGAGAGCCTGATCGGCGTGCTGGTCGCGCTTTCTTCAGCCGTTGGGAACGGGTGACTTAGATATATTTTCACGCCGAAAGATGAATATGGCGCAAAGAACCACTACGCCCGCTGCAAGGAATAGCGCCGGGAACCCCTCGATCTCCCCCACGTATCCGAGGATTACCGACCCGACGAACGCCCCTGCATCTATGCTTCCGGTGTAGGCCCCCGTTATCTTCCCCCTGACATTCCGGGGTTCCCCCCTGATGGCGTGAGCGTTCAGCGCGGGGTAGAGCAACCCGTGGCCGCATCCGGTAATAAACCCCGAAAAAAAGAGCATGCCGCTTCCTTTCATGAACACCAGCATCAGCAGCCCCCCGCCCATGAGCGCCAGGGAATATGATATGATCTTGTCTTCGCCCTGACGGTCTATAAAGCTGCCCCCCAACAGCCGGGTGAGGATAGCGGCGGAAGAGTATGCGATGTAATAGAGCGATATGAAAGAAATCCGCCTCCCACTCGCATACGGCGCTACGAACCCGTTTGCGGCGGCCAGCCCAAACCCGAAAAGCAGGGCGATGGCGGCTATCATGAAAACCCGCCTCTTTTGGAGGACCAGGAAAAAGGAGGACTCAGCCGGCTTGACCACACGAACGTAGGTATCCTTCAGTGGATAGAGGATTATCAGCCCCATGCCGGACATAGCGGCGGCAACGATGAACAGAAGGTCGAATCCCGCCCCGTGGATGAGGATCTCCGCCAGAACCGGGCCGAGAGCGGTCCCCACAAGCCCGGATACCCCAAACATCCCGAGTCCTCCGTTCAGACGTTCATGGGGTATTATGTCTGCGATATAGGTGAATACGGCGGTAATGCAAATCGCGAATCCAATCCCGTGAACCACCCGCACCATAACTAAAGGAAGATAAAAACTGTCGAGAGCGCCTCTGAAAAACAGGTACGCAAGAGGCATGAGCGTCATGATCGTCAATCCCGCCGCATAACTTTTCTTCCTTCCGATCCTGTCTATCATATCTGAAATCCAGGGGCGGCACAGGACAGAAGACAATGCGAAAGCTCCCATAATGATGCCGATGTCGACCTGATCCCCGCCATGGGCCGTTATGAAGAGGGGAAAAAGAAAAAAGGCGCCGAAGCTGGAGAGGCACGAAAGATTTGCCAGAGCCAAGCAAAGAAAGGTTCGGGAATAAAGCATCGAAAGGGTCGGGTCCTGTTTTCGAGATACAGCGCCTGACAGCAGAATCGGCGCACGGTCCGCCAATAGTATATTCTGTTGCGCTGTATGAAAAGGGGTTTTGAAGCGCTTACATTGATTCCGCCGGTTGGCGTTACTGTCAGCCTGGCTTTACATGAAATGGCGCGAGAGANNCGACTCAGCGGCGTCTTGTGTGTTGACATACTCACCAGGGACGCCATAGGCCGAACCCAGATCCGGTCAAGCGGCAGAACAGGCATGAAGGAAGGAAAAGTCCGCAGGGTCGGCGATTTTCCAAAAAAACTGTGGACCCGGCATAGCGGATTTCCCAGTGGGAGCCATTCGTTGAAATCGCCGAGCATTATCTCCATTCTGTCGCGCTCTGAGCAAAAGATGTCGAGCAGGCGCCTGATCTGCCTGCGGCGCTCCCTGAGTCCCAGTCCCAGATGGGCCACTATCACCCGGATGGTTTCCCCCTTTACGAGCAAATCCACGTCAAGGGCGCCTCTAGGCGCCCTGCCAAACACACTCAAATCTATGCGCCTTACATCTTTGACCGTGCATGAAGTCAGCAGTGCGTTTCCGAAATGGCCGTAAC
Source organism: Syntrophobacteraceae bacterium (assembly GCA_003165235.1). Classification (GTDB taxonomy): domain Bacteria; phylum Desulfobacterota; class Syntrophobacteria; order Syntrophobacterales; family Syntrophobacteraceae; genus SbD1. The sequence goes on along the minus strand of PLSV01000374.1, from coordinate 14,735 downwards.
GGTTTCGCTTAGTAGGGCCCAACACCATTTCCAGGCCGGCTTTTCCGGTTATCACACCCGCCAGATTTTCCTTTTTGTAATAGAGTGAGTCGATTTCCTGCAGCCCCACAATCTCCGCCTTCAATTCCTTTATGACCTGCGTGACACGTTCGGGATCGAATACGCCGTCAATTCCAACGTACTTATGGATGTTATAGCTTGCAACCGAGAAACCGCCGGGCCCCCCGTTTTTGCCGGCAGCATTTTCTCGTCTCATTTTCAATCTCATAAGAGTTTCCCAAGACAAATCATTGCCGAATCTCCATCTTGCGGGTAAATTTTAAGAGTAACATTTCTTGAAGAGGAATCAAGGGACTGAAGATTTAACCAGCGAATGGATTGAGGGAACGAGGGAGTATCGCCTGAATTCCTTAATCCCGACAATCCCAATCCACTCACCCTGTTTGCCGAGGCTAGCCTGCGGGCATTATGAGATGTCCCTGGAGTTCATCGGCTTCCATTGTCCATTGATAGCCGATCCTTGCGGCAACGTTGAACAGGAGCGGACTTTTTACATGAAAGCGTATGGCGCCTTTTTCCCGGTTGAATGATACTATATTGAGGACGATCAGGTCCTTATCATGTTCCAGGTTAATCAGCTTTTTTTTCGCATCCGACGCGGAGTATACCAGACCCAGGAAGTCAGGGGCGCAAACGACGAAAGCCACGGAAGGCTCCTCCACTGACTGGAGCCACTGGAAGGGGCCGTTCTTATATTCCAGCAGGACATAGCTCTTCAGATGTTCAAAACCTGGAACCCCCCAGGGGAAAGTGATCAGTTCTTTTTCCGCTATCTCTATTTGTCCGAAACGGGTCGTATCAACCTGCATGAAAACTCCTTGAGTGACAATTCAGGGAATCATTGCCGGTCCGGGCCACCGCCTTGCCGGCCACTGGAGTATATATCGAGCAAACTTTCGAACTCATCTTTGCCGATAAGCGCCGCAGCCTGATTCTCCTTCTGGATCTTCCTGTAAAGCTCTTGCCTGTATATAGGGATGTGCGCGGGGCTCTTAATTCCCACCCTCACCTTATTCTGATCGATTGAGGTAATTGTGATCTCTATATCGTCGCCGATCAAAATTGACTCACCCGCTTTTCTGGTCAGTATGAGCATCGGTTTCCCGCCTCTTTGAAATAATCGGTCTGCGGGACGGGACGCATAAATATTTCCCTGGGTCCTGTCCGGCCAATACGCTGGTGCAGTGCTATTTGGATTATAGTTACTCTTACGAACATTGACAGTAATTTATAGACTGAAGCCAAAAAATCGCCTTTTGCCACTCAACGCTCTGATATATAGTTATAATCTTATTTTGCACGACGCCCAAGCGCGTGCGTGGCCCATAGTGATACGGAACTCCGGATTATGGCTCCCTACGTCTTATTAGAAGCCGATTTCCGAGCACTCGGATTGGAACCGGGCGCGAAGCCCTCTGAAGTTAAGCAGGCTTATCGGGCGCTTGTCAAGCAATGGCACCCGGATCGCCACCATTCCGAACCTTACGAGACCAAGGCGTTCGCCGAGAAAAAATTCAGGGAAATCGACGAGGCGTACCGGCGTATTTCCAGGAGTTGGGCAAAAACTGTACGCCTCGCGGCCGGGCGGGCGGGCGGTGGACATCGCCGGGCCGCAGGCCCCGGGACCGGCCCTCAAGCCGATCAACGGCCCGGAACAAAAGCCCAGGCCACCCCCGCCCCCCCGATTCGGGCGAAAAACGATAAGCGACTCTTTGCCGGGGCAAAGATTGTCGTGCCTGTCCTGCTATTGGCGACGGCCATTTTCATTTTGACGCAACTTCCTTCGTTTTTTCCGGATAACGCGGTCGATACCGAAACTCTAAGCCCGCAGACCGTCGAACACTCGCCCGAGGCCAAGGAACCAAACAGCCCGAAACCACCGGAAGCAACCGGTCCTCAATCCTCCGCCGATCTTACGGCGAACCCTTCTCCCGTTTCGCCCCCCGCCCTCCTCCAGCCTCAGCCGGAGGCGCCGAGCGCTTTTTTCACCCTGGGATCGACTACCTCCGAAGTGATCGGCATCCAGGGAACTCCATCCCGTGTCCAAGGCCAGACCTGGACTTACGGCCTTTCTGAGATACAGTTCAGAAATGGACGTGTCGCTAAGTTCAATAACTTCGACGGGTCGCTGCGGGTGCGCATGGCGCCTGGAGTCTCAGAAGATAGCGTCCCACCCGCTTACATCACGATCGGCTCGAGTGAAGAGGAAGTCCTGCTGGTCCAGGGGACCCCTACGCGGGTCGATGGGGACAAGTGGTCTTACGGCTTTTCCGAGCTCGTGTTCAAAAACGGGCGGGTTGTAGAATACGACAACTATTTCGGCAGTTTGAAAATGCGCCTCCTGCCTTCCTCCTTATCCGGTGCCGAACCGCCAAAAAATTTCACAATCGGTTCCACACCTGACGAAGTGCTTGCCGTTCAGGGAACGCCCAGCGCTATCCATGGAAATCGCTGGTCTTTTGATTTCGCCATCGTGATTTTCCGTGACGGCAAAGTCCATGGCGTGACCAGTTCCGATGGGACCCTTCGCTTCATTGCCCCGGAAGAAACCGGCAACGCTAAAGGACCGTCAGGCAGCGGTTAAGAGCCGTCGGTCTCGCGAAAACGCGAGCGCAATTAAGGCGTCATACGAAGTTGCGTTCAAGTGAGTACCAAAAAAAGCTGAAAAGCTC
>PLSV01000374.1:0-11993 GCA_003165235.1 Syntrophobacteraceae bacterium | reverse complement strand
CTTCAACTTGAGCGCAACTTGGTATCAGACGGCTTGACTTCGCATTCTTCGTGGTAAAGATAACTGTATGCGAGGCAAGCCATGCTGATGGAGAAAATCTACAGTGGCGAGTTCGATCTGGAACTCATCCGCGTTGACCCTCCCAGGGTGGGCGAGGCAAAGGTGGGCGCGATTGTCAAGCGCTACCGGGACCTTTTGACAGATTACCCACCAGGTAAGCTCGAGGCTGACGGCGCCCTGCCCGAAGATCTCCTGCTAAAAATGGGGAGCAGCGGCTTTTTCGGCCTGAGCATCGAAAGGGAGTATGGAGGCCAGGGTCTTAACCTGCATGAATACTTGAGAGTGGTCGATGAGATGGTCAGGCTCGACATCTCGGTCGCCATCACATTCCTCGCACACCTTTCAATCGGAATAAAAGCAATACAGCTTTTCGGGACCGAAGAGCAGAAACGCAAATACCTGACCCCGGCAGCGTCAGGAGAGATGATTTTTGCCTTCGCTCTGACCGAGCCTCATGTTGGATCGGACGCCCAGCACATCGAAACGGCCGCCCTGGCGAGCCAGGATGATTCCCATTACTTGCTGAACGGTCAGAAAACCTACATTACAAACGCCAATTATGCGGGCGCCATGACAGTCTTTGCGCAACTCGACCCTAAAAGGCCGGGATTCATGGGGGCATTTATCGTCGAGACCGGGTGGAAGGGTGTGCGGGTTGGCAAAGAAATGCCTAAAATGGGCCTCAGAGCCAGTTCCACCGCCGCCATCCAGTTCGATAACGTCCGCGTTCCCAAGGAGAACCTCATCGGCGGGCATGGCGAGGGGTTCAAAATAGCCATGTCAGTGCTAAATTACGGCAGGCTGGGTCTGGGGGCCGCTTCGACGTCCCTTATGAGCGTCTCGGTAAGGGACATGCTGAAAAGGGCTTCTGCGAGGATTCAATTTCAGGCGCCGATCCGGAGCTTCCAGCTCGTCCAGGAAAAGATCGTGCGTGCTGAGGTTGGCGCGGCGGTCAGCTCAGCAATGAACCGTCTGATTGCCGGAACTCTCCAGAGTGAGCCGCTTTTTCGCGTGGCCATCGAAACTTCTCACTGCAAGCTCTTCGGCACAACGCGCGCATGGGACGCCGTCTATGACGCTCTCCAGGTGGCCGGGGGGGCGGGATACCTGAAAACCCTGCCCTATGAGAAGCGGATGCGTGATTTCCGGGCGGCGACGGTTTTCGAGGGCACTACCGAGCTGCACTCGATTTACCCAGCGCTTTTGGGCATGCGCCAGATCAAAAAACAGGTCAAAGAATCGGGGCGCTCGCTGCTTGGGCTTGTCTTCGATCTATTGAAGCTTCTCGTAAAAGGGCAGACATGGCCCGTCGCCTTCGAGAACAAGGTTATGCGGAAGACGCTTCGCGAGGCGAAAAAAAGCGCAAAGGCCGCCAGAATCCTTCTTCTGAGCGCACTGCTGCTCTACGGCAGGAGTATGGCCCGGGGTCAAACGGCAAACAGGGAATTTCTGCTTCGCCGCATCACGACCCTTTCTCTTTATACTTTCGGAATCCTTGCCCTGCTCTCCGAGGCGGACCAAAAGCAGAGGGAGGGCGAACTTGAAGCCGGGGACCTGCACATACTGAAATGTTTCGCTGCGGAAGCAAAAGAGGCGCGCAGGGAAAACAGCCGGCTATTTGATTCCAAAAGAGAAAGACTCAATTCGGCGCTGTTTCGAAAAACATTGGAGCGGGAAGCGAGAAACAGTGAATAGTGAACAGCGGGAGCGGAAGATGGCATTACCGATTGGCATGCTCCCCAAAGAATTCCGCAACGGCGCGCTTATCTGCCTGATCTGCAGCCGCCGCCAAAACCATTTTTTCGAAACTGTCCTCGTCCGCTGCCCATAGACCATGCTGGATCCCGGATAACAATATCCGGCATGCCGGGGTCGTGTGAGCCGGCGGCCGCAGTATCCGCCTTAAGCTCAGGCACACATCGTTATCATCCTGAACAAACCGGCTCAGGGCCAGGTCACTTATCTTTAGATGAGCATATGGAAATAGTATTATGCCGTATTCTTCTTCTTTAAAGTTCGTTTTCTGGTTTTCTTGACTGTTTCAGCTTCTGGGCCAATCGATACCGGCACTGTCGTCGTTTCAGCCTCACTCTGTCTTTTGGCTTCCATCGCTTTCACAAGATTCTCGGGCAATCCCCTTTTCTTTGCCGCTTTGCTTAGGGCTTTGCTCAGCGATTTCGCCACCAAGGGGGTCCGCATTGTGAAACCGTATTTCTTTTTGTACTCTTTCTGGCTTATACCATGGGAAACCAGATGCTTCGTCGTGAGCTGTCTCATCTCTTTTCCGCATTCGAGACAGATTACTTTGTCGTCCTGGATCGAGTTCTCAGGCGTGAGGGCGGGTTTTGCTTCTGGTGGACCTTCTTGGGTTGCCCCTGCGGCTGGCTGAGCAAATTCAATGTCGATTCCTGCCTTTTCAGCTTTTTGCAATTCTGGAGGCGCGCTCAAAACCTGCCGGAGAGAAGAGGCTATATCAGCAAGGGCAGCGCCCGCAACGTCCTTCACACCTTCCACAACGTTCACCATCACATCCCTGACAGCTTTAACAGCCGTATTGCCAATGCTTCCCGCCGCCTCGATCACTCCATTCACGGTCACCTTCGCCATCTCTTCGGCATTTGCGCCCGTCTCCCTTGCCGCCTCAATGATTCCGTCCACCGTCCTGCGGGCGATCTGCCCCACGTCAGCTCCAATCTCAGCAGCTCCTTTGGCTGTCCCCCTGATAACCTGCTTGGCGACGCTCAACACATCACCCCCAACATCGCTTACACCCATGATAATCCCTTTCGCCAGGCTTTTGGAAGTCAGCAAAAGCCCTGTCCCAACTTCCTCTGCCGCTTTGAAGGTCCCTTGCAGCAAGTCTTTTGTCACGTTGAGGGTCTCATCGGCCACCGAACCCGTTGCCTTCAGGGTATCGGAAACGCTGTTCCTGACCAGGGTGACAATCTGGGTTTCGATCTCGTTGACGCCCTTAAGGCCGCTGAGGACGCCCTCTCTTACTGTGGCCCCCGTCTCACCCATCGCCGCCTTGATGTCTGTCCGGGGTGTTTCTTCATAGCTCGTTTCTCCAGGACTCATTTCCTGCTCCTTTTCTTTCGATCTCTAAGCTTTTTTTCGGCCATCTCACGCCACCTTTCACAACAGGAACCAAGAGCCTATGGCCGGCATTGCTCTCCGTTCGCTTCGCCTGACTCACTGTCCCGAGTTCGTCAACGCATATCAGGGCGCCGCATCCCTGCCTGATCCCGAGGCGCCAGCACAAACGAAAGGACCAACGGGTGCGGCAATTCTATCACTTGCGCGGTGCATGCCTCGTTTTGGAAAAGAGACATATTGCCGGTTGCACAGGATGAATGTCCAAGTTAGCAATGTTAAAGACGAAAGATAGTCTCGTCAATTCCCGGGAGAACAATCCATCCTCATCGGCCCGGAAACTTGAGTATGCTTTAAGGAAGCGTTTCGTCGCAGTTCAGGTAATGCTATCTTCATCCTGGCTTGCGTCGGGGTGAAGATTTTATTGAGTTTTGCAAAAGGCTCGCGAAAATGGCGACAAAGAAATAACCCCTCAAGCTGCTCTCACGACAAGGACCTGTGACACCCTCTACCGTCTACAGACAGGTATAGCGAAATACAATCATGGGGTGGTCGAGTCAGTCTTTGAAAATTGGCCTCCCACTTTGCTGTGAGCTTATCTGTAGTTATATTTGTTGCTTTACGGGGCGGATGGCGAACGGGGAAATGCGCGCCTCTGTGGACGACGGCGGGCATCACCCGTAGTCCATAAGGCGCCCCTTCACTTCAAGATAGGAGTGCATTTATGTTGGCATCCTGGGGACGGTGGGTTTGCCGCTTTCGCTGGTGGGTTCTGATCGTTGCGGTGCTTTCCTTTGGACCTGCCGTCTGGCTGATAAGCCAAGGGGGACATCTCGACTCGGTATTCATCCCGGCCAACACCGAGTCCGGACGATCCCTCGACCTGACTAAGAGGGAGCTGCCTCCTACCCTCCCATCTTTTGACCTGATCTTTCGAAACCCATCTCTCCCAGCCACTGACCCGGCCTTTCAGGCCGAGGTCGAGCGCGCCATGACACCGTTGCGCAATGACCTGCGCGTCGCAAACGTTCACACCGCCTACGATACGGCTGTAGTAAATTACCGGTCCATTTCCCGCGATGGACACAGTACTATTGTCAGGGTGGAGCTAAAGGATGATTCCGCGGACGACACGGCGCTTGCGATGGACATTTACCCCAAATTACGAGCAAAAGTGCAATCCGACACGCTGGAAGTGGTCGCGTTAGGCGCACTGCCGCGCAACCACGATTTTACCGTCGTACCGGAGAGAGACATCAGGCGCGCTGAACTGGTGGTCCTTCCGCTGGTAGTGCTGCTCCTCGTTCTCGTGTTCGGATCTGTGTTCGCAGCCGCGCTGCCGCTTGCCGTCGGAGTGCTCGCAGTAGCCGGCGGCATGGCCTGCACGCTGGCCCTGGCCCACATTACCCCCGTCCTGGTATTCGCCACCAGCATCGTCGTCATGGTGGGCCTTGGCGTCGCCATCGACTACTCGCTTTTCATCGTCAGCCGGTTTCGGGAGGAAGCACACCGGTATCCTGTCCCCGACGCACTGGCGCACACCATGGAGACTACCGGGCGAGCGATTCTGTTCTCGGGAGGGACGGTCGCGATCGGGTTGCTCGGTATGTTGTGCCTGGGGCTCGGGCCCCTGAGTTCCATGGGCTTGGCAGGCGCCATCGTCGTGACCTTGGCCGTCATTTATGCTATGACGTTTCTCCCGGCGCTGCTCGCCATCTTGGGGCTCAGGGTCGATGCCTGGAACCTGCCATTCATGAATGTCGGCAAGGTTGGCCATCTCGGATTCTGGCATCGCCTGGCGACTATGGTAATGGCTCATCCCTGGCGGGTGCTCCTGCCGGCGACCGCTTTTCTCCTCTTGCTCGGTATGCCGTTCCAGCATATTCGGCTTAGCCCCAGCGACGTCACCGGATTGCCTGCGACGGCGGAATCCCGCCATGGCGATGAAATGCTGCACCGTGAATTCCAGAAACCCGACACCAACCCTGTCGTCGTGGTGGTCCACTATGCCGACGGCTCTCCCCTGACCTCCGAGCGCGTGGGCCGGATCTACGACCTGAGCCGCTGGCTGGCAAAGCTCCCCGGCATCAATCACGTGGACAGCATCGTGGATTTGGACCCTTCCATCAGCCGCAATGATTACGTGCAGCTCCTCACTCAGCCAATGGCTCAGCTCCCGCCTGGCGTACAACTTGCCCTTAAGCGGATGGTTGGCGTTGACATCGTGATGCTCGTCGCTCAAACGTCTCTCAGCGCAGGCAGTGATGAGGCGCTGGGTCTCGTCCGGACGATCCGCCGGTCGCACCCTTCGGTGGACAGCGACCTCATGGTTACTGGGGAAAGCGCGTTCCATCTCGATTTTATCGAGACCATGAAAAGGAATACCCCCGCTGCGATCGGGATCATCGTCCTGGTAACTTACCTGCTGCTCTTCCTGCTGCTTGGATCTCTCTTGCTCCCTCTTAAGGCCGTGCTGATGAACATGCTGTCCATTAGCGCCTCATATGGCGCCCTGGTCTGGATCTTCCAGTACGGTCATCTGGCCTCGTGGCTCCACTTCACGCCGGGTCACATCGAGACAATGACGCCGATCATCATGTTTTGCATCCTGTTTGGCCTCTCGATGGACTATGAGGTGCTGCTGCTAAGCAGGGTGCGCGAGGAGTACCAGCGGACAGGCGATAACACCCGAGCGGTGGCGGAGAGTTTGGAGCGCACCGGCCGGCTGATTACCGGAGCTGCATCCATCATGGCCTCAGTGCTCCTCGCCTTCGGGTTCGCCGACATGGTGGTCATCAAGGCGATGGGCATCGGGATGGGCATTGCCGTTGTGGTGGACGCAACCATCGTGCGCGCCTTGGTTGTCCCGGCGACCATGCGACTGCTTGGCCCTTGGAATTGGTGGGCGCCCTGGCCTCTGGCTCGCCTGCGCCAGAGTATAAGCCTCGGGGAGAGCATACGACATCGCGCCCCGTAATCTCCTCGATACGAGCGGGACCTCCCGGTTATCATGATTTCCGCCTGGATGCAATTGACAGCGTGGCCCTCCGCATTGAACCGGGGGCGAAAGACTATTTACCCAAGCCTTTCAACCCAGTGCTGAGACGAAATCGAGTGGGTGACTCTTTGGAAAATAAGGGGCTGCGAGATTTAGAGGTAGATGGCCGAGGTCGAATTCGGTGGGCGTAGTTGGACGCGTGCATGCGGCCGGCGACGCAGTCGCGGGCGTAGTTGATGAGATGGTAGGCTACCATGGCAATCTGGAAGATGTTCTCGATACGCCCCTGGCGCAATTGGGTCCAGAACATTGACCAAAACTCGGCGCGGTAATCGGATTGGAGGCCGGCATGCCAGATCAGCCGGGTGAGGATTGAGAATGCACGGCGGAGGTTGCGCGGCGTGGCTTGGAGGAGTGGGTTCCTGGGACGACGACGGTGGGGGTAGGTTTTTTCGGCCTGTGTGGCGTAACGGTGGTAAAGGGCCTTGGGCTCGTAAGCCTCGGCGATAACCCGCCGCCAGTTGGCTGCCACTTGCTCGTAGGGCTGAAGGAATTGGATGTTGGAGTCGCGGTGGTCTCCGCAAATGATCCGCCCTGCCCCCTGCAAGCGCTCGTAAAGTGGGGTTTTGGGCAGTGCGTAGAGGATGTTGACGGTATGGATGGGCGCCTGGGAGGCGCGGATGAAATCGGTGATGGCCACTGGAGTTTGCTCGGTGTCAGTGTCGAACCCCATGATGAGGCCCGCGGCCACCTCGATCCCGTAGCCATTGAGCGTGTCGATTGCCTCAAGGATCGGCTTTTGGAGGTTGACGGTTTTCTTGATGGCGCGCAGGGCGCCGGACTCCGGCGTTTCGACGCCGCAAAACACGTTGGTGAAAAAGGCGTCCCTCATCTGCGTCAGGATATCCGGGTACTCCGCCAAGCGCAGGGTCGCCTCACAGGACAGGCGCACCTGCCCATCCCATTTATCCTGCCAGGCCACCAAGTGTTCGAGCAATTCGCGCGTGGCCCCAGGGTCGCCGATGAAATTGTCGTCGACAAAATAAATGGATGGCGTGCCGGCGGCGGCCAGAAAATCCAGTTCGCGGATGACCTGCGCCGGGTTCTTATGGCGGGGGCGGTGCCCGTAGAGGGCTGGGATATCGCAGTAGTCGCAGGCATGGGGGCAACCGCTGGAGAACTGCACCGTGCATAGGAGGTAGTTGCGGATGTTGATCAGGTGATAGGCGGGCATCGGCAACTCGGTCATCGGCAGGCGTTCAACAGTGCGGAGGATGATCTGTCGCGGAAAGCGCTCGGGGGCCCAGTCGATGAGTTCGAATAGACGGCGTGTGGCGTCTCCCGCTTCCCCGCAGTGGATGATGTCGGCTTCGGGATACCATTCCGGCGCTGATGAGGCCGACGGGCCGCCCAGTACGACTGATCTGCCAGCCCTGCGCGCGCGCGCAATGACGTCCTGAATTTGTTCCCGCTGGATGTGCATGCCGGTGGTGAACACCACGTCGGCCCAGAGCAGGTCGTCCTCCGTGGCTGGCCGGACGTTCTCGTCGATGAACCTGATTTCCCAGCGGGCCGGCGCCAGTGCGGCGACGAGCAGGATGCCCTGCGGAGGCATGAACGCCTTGACCGAGCCCATCAGTGGGAAAGCGTAGTTGAACGTGGCGAACGACCAGGCGTACTTCGGGAAGATGCACAGTATCCGGCGCATATGCCGGGGCGTGAACTGTAAAGTGGAATCCGGCGCCGTCATCTCACTTTGATTGTTGCGGAGTCGTTTCATCTGACCGCCTTCCCCCATGGATTAGCGAGGATTCAAATAGTTGGCCAATGCCATCACAGGAAACACCTTGGGATACACCGGATATTCCACGTATAAGATCCCGGGATGTCCGGTCCCGACCACAGAGTCATCTCGCCAGGATTCCGACCCGCTCCAGGTTTCCAGGAGGTAATTCACGGCTTTGGAAACGCCATGGGCATCTCGAAGCCCCATTTCACAGAGAAACTCGAGTACCCAGGCGGTTTGGGTCGGGGTGCTTGTCCCCCGGCCCCGATGGCCGTCATCGAGGTAGGACAGCGTCGATTCACCAAAGCCGCCATCGGGATTCTGAAAACTCATCAGCATTCTGGCGGCCCTGACGAGATATAGCGATTGAGGCGATTCCCCCGCCCGAAGAAGCCCGATTCCAGACTGGGTGGTGCCGTAATGCCCCATCGGCCTTTCCAGAGGCCAGTGGCGGGGTCCTGCGTCCCGCGCAAAAAGCGGACGGCCCGGCTGACCGATCGGGAGTTCTCCGCGGTCAAGCCGTAGGCGCCGAGCCCAGCGAGCACATGCCCCGTATTATCAGCGGAACTGCCATCGAACAATTCCACCGAATCTGTGAGGTCCTGGGTGAACAGCTTCATCATCCGGCTCCCGACGTTGTCCTGGTCAAAGGCTCCCCAGCCGCCGTCGGAGTTTTGCCGTCTCAATAGCCATTGGAGTCCCTGCTTTCGGGATTCCGCCGCTCCCGTTCTTCGAGTGAATGGCGCCATTTTCTCAAGGAACGCCAACGCCCTGGACGTGTCATCGACATCCGGGTATTGCTCGAAGTCCCGCCCATAGGGAAAGCCACCTTCAGCCGTCTGCGTTTTATAGAGATTCTCGGCGGCAAGAACCAGAGGATCGCTGGTTTCACCGGCCAGAAGCAGCGCCTGCGCCGCCAGGATGGTATCCCAGACGCCGCCGTCCATCAGGCAACCGAGGTAATTCCCCTTTCCGTGGTCGAAATACAGCGGATCCACGAACTCCAGTCCCCGCTGCATCGCTCCCGGAATAGCGGGAAAACTTCCGGGATGCTTCCGGTGAAAATGGTCCAGGGCAGCGACGCTGAACAGAGTCGAGACCGTGTATCCGCCCCAGCTTCCATAGTTCCGCTGCTGCCGGAGGATTTTCTTGATCATGAAGCCGTCATACCATGCGGAGGGTTCGGGTTCCTTCTCGCTCGGCTGCCAGGGATGCCCGGCATAGAGTTCGCTCAACTCAAACTCCGGCCCGAAAGTCCCAACGATCTTGCGCGACACGCGATTGTGGCGCAGGTAAGCCATTGGCATCAGGTGGGGGATGACCCATTGCGAGAATTTCCGGTAGTTAAGCGGCAGCGCCTCCAGGAAAATCAGGTAGGGGATTTCGCTGATCTCCTCCCAGCCACGCAATCCGAAAAGCGCCAGGAAGGTTTTGGTAAACTGGTTGGTGGAATCGATCCCCCCCGCCGCCAGGATGAATCTTCTGGCGGCATCCACCGCCGGTTGCACATTGGCGGTCGAGATGAAGGCCCTGAAGAACTTAAGCGCGGCATAGTTGAGCACGGTCGCATTGATATCGCCCGAAGGCAGCGCCGGGTCACGCGCCTGCCTCCAGGAACCGTCCGGCAATTGAGTTTCCAGAAGTATCCTGGCGAGCCTGTTTAAGTCCAACCGGGATGAGAATCCCCGGAATCGGAGCCACTCAAGGAATAGCGCATAGAGCGAAATATAATGAGAACCCAGATGGGCGGGAAAACTCCAGCAGCCTTGCCTGTCCTGTTGTTCCAACAGGGCTTTTACCGACTTCTTCAGAATCGGTCGCACCTTCTGCTTCATTAAGCACATACAAATTAAATCTCCCAAAAGATCAAATCCTGCTCCCGCCCGCCGTGCGTCGGGAGTTTTACCCACTGATGGGAAATCACTTTTTGAGGGTTTTTGGTAAGCATCTGTCATGGTTGCTGTCAAGGACACTTACGTGCGGATTTCTTGGCCGGGTATGACAAAAATCATCAGGATGCATCATTGGAAATCGAACCCTTTTGCCAAAGGCCTCTCAGATCGGGGCATGACTACTGGAATGGGGTTGAGAATTTTATAACCGCATACTTTTCAACGACGACTTTCACCATTGCGCTATAGCAAGTGTTTGAGCAGATGGGCAGGCCATTCCTTCAGGCGGTTGTTGAAAGGCCGTTTTTTCCACTCATCCAGAGTTATCTGATCAGACTTTTCCAAATCTTTTTCAAACATTGTTTGCATACTATCGGCGAAGTCCCGGCCGAGGACCACAGCATTGGCCTCGTCATTGGTTATGAAGCTCTCATTGTCCAGGTTGCTCGATCCGATAGTAGACCAGACATCATCGATAACTGCCGTCTTTGCATGCAGCATCCCTCCGCGCCTCTCAAATAATTGCGCGCCCGCTTTTAACAACCGGGCATAGTAATGTCGGCTCGCATAGAAAACCAATGCGGAATCACTGAAACCGGGAAGCAGGATCTTCACGTCAACACCTCGCGCTGTAGCATCGGTGAGCGCTTTTAACATTTGCTCGTCAGGCACAAAATAGGGAGTCGTTAAGTAAATGGAGTTCTCCGCATGAGTAATGGCTGAAATGTACATCATGAAAATGATCCGATTCCTTTCACCCGTTAAACTGCCGACCACCCTGACCAGCGTGTTTCCAGCCTGCTCCACATAAGGGAAATAGTCCCTGCCGGGAAGCGCCGGTCCCTTTTGCCTTTCCCAGGTTTTCATGAAAAGCCATTGGAGCCGTAGCGCCGCCGGACCCTCGATTCGAACGTCTGTATCCCGCCAGGGTTTTTCCTTCTTCCCCCTACGAGGCCACTTGGGTGAGCTTCCGGAATAAACGCCACTGATGTTGACTCCGCCAGTGAAAGCGATGGCGCCGTCAACGACCAGAATCTTACGATGATCTCGATGGCGTAATGCCCATACCTTTCCCTTGAGTACCTTCCAGGGATTAACAGGATTGAATTCAAGCACTCGAACCCCGCCATCGCGCAAGCGCTGAAAAAAGCTAACAGGAGTATTCATGGATCCATAACTATCGTAAATCAGGTTCACTTGCACGCCTTCGGCGCTTTTCCGGATGAGTAGATCGGAAAATCGTTTGCCGGCTTCATCATCTTCAAATGTAAAGGTTTCTAAATTGATGTTATCTTTAGCGTTTTTGATGGCCTCAAACATCGCTGCGTAGGTAGCCTCACCGTCAATGAGCAGGGTGACCTTGTTGCCGGCCACTAAAAGACTCCCACTGACGGACTGCATCAACTGAACCTGCTGCTCCAGAAGTTTGGTTGCATCGACCTGCCCCTCAAGCCTTTTAATCATGGCCTTGCTTGTTTTTGAAGAGAGTTCTCCTTTAGGCCCCATGACCTTTGTCGGTTGATCGGAGCTTGAGAGTACATGGGCCATCATTTCCTGTACATTCGGCAGGGATGCACAGCCGGAAACAATGACCACACAGAGAAACGTGAGCAACAAGAAAAGAGGTCCCCTTAGCGGGCCGGTGCTCAAATTCTTCATTGTACGAATCCTCGAATAGCCCTTTCTCTGACGATAATCGCATTGAGCAAAAAGGGTTCATGCCCAATCGCGACTATTTAAAATAATGTTTGTGAGCGGAAATACAATAGGGACCCACTAACGGACAAGTAAACCTGAATAATGCCTCAACTTGACCCTCAACTGGAGCCGAACCGCATTGCCGGGCGAAAAAGCTCATGGAATGCCGAATGTCCGTGAACCGTATGATATCCCAATCAAAACCCGCAAGAAAGAATGTCGATCAGACCAACATGATGGAATGCGGTTTTACTAACTTTCCCGATCATGCAGGTGACCATCGGGATAAGCATACCTGCCCCCCATTGAAATTTTGGCTCAAGAATCTGACCCCTTCATCGCGCTGGCGGACGGACCGGTGTCTCCCGGTGGCCCTCCCCAATCATCTCGGCGTATTTTCTTGCGGTAGGCTGTAATCCTTCCCTTTAAGTATTAGATTAAGACCTGAATCCGTGAGTTTATAAAT
>PLSV01000236.1 GCA_003165235.1 Syntrophobacteraceae bacterium | reverse complement strand
AATATAGCTGTTACATGGTACTAGTGAGTTTTTGACGGTAACTAGCGCGCTCTTCGTTCAGCATCAGCGTGAAGCTGAGATATGATGGCGTTGGTGACAACCTGCGTGTGACTCAGTGGCAGCAAATGATCAGCACCGGAAATGACGGCGCGCTCGCTACCCGGCATCAGGTGGTTCAGTGCGTCCACTAGACGCTGCATAGGTTTAGGGCTGCGATCTCCGCACAGTAACAATGTGCGCGGCCCCAGCGCCGCCAATCGGTCAAGGTTGGGATTAGCGGCGAACGACGCGCGCCAATCCAGCACGATCTTGTCCGCGATCTTCAGCGTGGCGTCACGCACGGCAAGAGGCATTCGCTCCCAGGCGCCGTCGCCCGTCCAGAAGTCGATAAAGCGCGCGATCGCAGGTTCCCGCTCCCCTCGTGCAAGCGCCTCAATGAAGTCGTCACGGATACGGCAAAACTGATCGAATGACTCGAGGTCGCCGGTATGACGAAGCGCTTGAAAAAATACCGGCTCAATGATGGTCAAGGTACGAACCCGGGTGGGACTGGCGAGTGCCAAATGCAATGCAACGACGCCACCATAGGAATGTCCGACGAGATGATATGGGCTCGCGCAACAGGGCAGTACAGGATAAAGCGCGCGACACTCGGCATCGAGATCGAGCGGCGTGCCTGCTGGCCACCGCGGCGAGCCTCCGTATCCGATCAAATCAGGCGCAACAATTTGGCAGAGGGGACGTAGCGCATCGCTGATACGTCGCCATGACGCACCGCTGCCACCCGAGCCATGTAGCAATATGACGGTTTCCGTTTGAGGGTCAGGCGCGCTCTTGGGAGCGGAGTGTGTCGGTGGGCATTCTCTTGGCTTTGGCTCCGGAAGCCTGCGGGTAGGCGCTGGCAGGTTATTTGCGGGCATAAGGCGTTCCTTCCGCGTCGTTACGGAATTGAAAAGCGATATTTCGCCGCGGTCTGTCGTGCTCGGGGTCGTTCAGTCACGGTCGATGCGCGGTCCTTCGACGACGCCTTGCATTCCTTCTCGACGCGACAATTCTCGGTTAGATAATTGACGAGCGCATTCATGCTGTCGAAGTTTGCGGTGTAGATCAACGATCTGCTCCCGCGCCGCTGATCGATTAGGCCCGCGCGCATCAGATGCGCCACGTGGAACGACATCGTCGCCGGCGCGGCCCTCAGGCGTTCGGCGATGACGCCAGCGGAAAAGCCCTCAGGCCCGCATTTCACGAGGAGACGGAAGATCTCAAGCCGCGTTTCTTGCGCGAGAGAGCTAAGAGCGCTGATGGCGTGCTTGGTCTGCATATTCGTACTCCTGATGCGAAAGCGACATTGCAGTCACCTTTAAGAGATGTAGTGTATCCAACCCATTGCCAGATCTCAATTAGGGATCAGCTCGGCTTCACTGCGCTTATTTTGATGCTGGCGACCGATCCTGATAGCTCTTTTGCATAATCTGAAACAATGCCGGCATCAGAGTAGATTGCCTTGGCTACCGGATCGTTTACGGCCAGTCCTACAGGGTAGACATCCTCACCAGCCACTTTTAAATCACTGAAACCTGCAGCCGTTATGGCTGCAAGATACTCATCTTTCATCACAGCGCCTGCAATACAGCCGACATATGCCTCAACAGACTCCCTGACGCTCTCGGGCAAAGGTTTCAGCAAAACGAGATCGGAAACCATCAGCCGGCCGCCTGGTTTCAACACTCGAAAGGCTTCTTTGAAGACCTTTCCTTTTTCAGGTGAGAGATTGATAACGCAGTTCGAAATGATGACATCCACTTCGCTACCGGAAATGGGCAGGTTCTCGATTTCGCCCAACCTGAACTCGACGTTTTGGAAACCGCCCTTTACAGCGTTTGCTTTTGCTTTCTCTACCATCTCAGGGGTCATGTCTACCCCTATGACTTTTCCGCATGAACCGACTTTGGCAGCGGCCAGAAAAACATCGAACCCTGCTCCGGAGCCAAGATCGAGTACGACGTCGCCTTCCTTCAGCGAGGCGAGCGCCACCGGATTGCCGCAACCTAGCCCAAGATTCGCCCCTTCGGGCGCCGAATTCAAGTCCATGTCGTTGTAGCCCACCTTTTTGCTCATGTCCGCCGCATCCGGGCTACCGCAGCAGGACTTCCTTGTCCCGCAGCACGGTATGCTTTGGAGGGCGACTTTACCGTAGCGTGATTTAACGATCTCTTTGATTTTGTCAGCTTTCATTTGTCATTCTCCCGTGATCGTATCCAAGGATGAGATTCATTCCGAACTTATTCGCAGCAAGCCTTAGCTTTGGTTGCGGACCCGATCCTTTCGCAGACCTCCCGATATTGTGCAAAGACTCTTCCTGCGGAAACGAGCATGACTATGGACTGAATCGCTCCAACCTCCTCATCCGACACTCCCTTTTCCCCGGCAACCCCAGAGAGCATCTCCATTCAGGGATAGCACCCGACGGCCGTTGCCGCTCCCATTTGGATCATGAAAGTCGTCTTGGGATCTATGATTCCATTGTTGACGGCTGCATTGCGAAAATCGGCGAAACTTTGATTCACCTGCCTTGGCATCATGGTCTTTTCCTTCTTTGTGAATATCGCCGCATTGCCCCGCTGCTCATTCCAAGCTGATGCTTTTCAGTACGGGACCGAGAAATTCCTTCACCCGCGCAGCCAGGGCATCCGCCTTAATCAGCGTGAAACAGCAAACCTCTCCGTCCTTGCGCCAACTGATAAGGGCCAGCTTGTCTCCAGCGCGTATATTGGCCTTATCGCGCAGTTCCTTTGGCAAAACCATCTGGCCGCGTTCATCGACAGTAATGAGGGATTCGACTTTACAGCAGGTGTCTTTGGTCTCCGAAGCACAACAGGATTCGTCCTTGTTCTTCTTTGTCATTCGCTATCCTCTCTGATTCATCAGTTATACCTGATTATACTGATAATTTAGATTTAGCTGAAGTATCAGCTCAAGCATGCTGTTTGTCAAGGCAAAAACATGCACACCCCTCAGAAGTATTTTTCGGCAACCTGCTCTGCGACTTTCCTGGCGTCGGGGCTGATCTGAGAATCAGACATTTTGTCCACTCCGAAAAGGTCCTGGTCGTATTCGAAAAGCTGATCGGTTAAGACCACTTCGGGTTCAAGGCCCGGGAAGGCCCCTTCTGTCAGTTCAAGACAGGGCGGGGATAAACCCGCCCCTGCAGCATTGTCGCGCGGCTCCATCGGGAACAAGCTTGTGAGCAATCAGGTTTGCCGCCCTCCTTGCGGTTTTGCCTTTGAGGCGCATACCCTCACAACATATCACCGCATCCTTCGGTGAAGAGGAGGACTCTTTTTGAGCATAACGAAGCCCTGCTGCACAAGAATGCTCGGCCAGTTGGACCTCGATTGCCTTACCCATTGTTCTTCTCCTTTGGAGAACAAGCTTGTCCGGCCCAGATGTGTATCTCTCATTTCGGGGCATCCTGGCCTTGTTCTTCGGCCGGGCTTAGTTTTTCAGTCTCATTCGAGCAGCAATCCTGCATCATCTCAGTCATCGTTTCCGCACAAGGACAGCATGAACCGCCTTTTTTCGACATCATGTTCACCATCATCCCCGGCATCATGGCAAAGCAACCGGAAGACATTTTGCTTCGCCCGGAATTTTGATCCGCCATTGAAATCACCTCCTCCCGTTCGTTTAGGATTTCAGCACCCGTTTGTTTGTTAGGGCTTCTTGATTCGTTATAAAGACGTGACGGAGGAGAGGAAGGTTACAAACTCGAGAGAGGGAAATAAGAACGGCCCCATAATGGGGCCGTTTCGATGCTTAATTTTCATGGAAAGCGCTCCGAGTCATTCCCTGCCGTTATCTAGCGGCTCGCACACCAGCACGCTTCTTTCATCGACTTCTAAGGCGCATTTTCTTTCGAGCAGCGCCCGCAATTCCTTCCTCGCACGGTGTAGTCTCACCTTTACGTTCTCGACGGTCGTGTCCAATATGTCTGCGATCTCACGGTGGGTGAGTTCCGCCATGTCGAACAGTGTGATAACAGTCCGAAAGGTTTCGGGCAGAAGCTTCACTACATCCTGAACGCAGGAACTCATTTCGTGCTGTTCGAGTCTTTTCTGAACCATGGCCTCTTTAAACACGTCTTTTGCTTCATTAAGTTCGCATTCATTCGATAAGGTTCTTTTCAGGTTGCGAAAATGATCCTGGCAGAGGTTGTGCGCAATACGAAAGATCCACGAAGCTAATTTGGAGGAGTCTTTCAGAGTATGGAGATTCTTCTGGACTCGAATGAATGTCTCCTGGGTAAGATCATCTGCTGCCCACTCGTCCCGGACCGAGGCAAAAACGAAATTTCTCACTCTTCTGTAGTACTGGTCGTGGATTTCGAAGAATTCCATTGCTGCCATCCTGTCTGAATCATTTGCAGCAGGAATGACCTGCTTTCCCGTCATCTGCCTGTTCGGAGTCCCAATCCTCGCCGGTTATATCTCTGATGGAGTTCTTCATGACAACCCCCGCGCCCGTTTTAACTTTGCAGGAAAGTTCGACGACCTTTCCAACATCTTCGGCGGGAATTCCTGCTGCTGAAGCCTTCTTGAAATAGTAGTCGAAGCAGGGGACACAATTTGCAGCCGTCGCCGCACCAAGGCAAATCAAGAGCTCTGTCTTCTCGTCCATAATGCCATCTCCTTCTAAAAGAATTAAACGGTCATTTTGCCGCAATCACCTACAAGACGAAAATGAGCTGGAAAGGTTACAAAATAGCAGAATAATAGAATTGGTTGCTCTGAAAAAGAGGGGAAGCTCTTACGTAGGACACTGCGGGGATTCGATGATCCTGCCGCATTGCAGGGAACGAATAGCGAAAAACTGGAGGGAGCGAGAAGAATTCGTGATGAGATAAAGTCGAGAATCGAATCCTGGATTTCTGAAACGAGAACCGGTTCCGGTCAAGAGGACTGAAATACGAAGCCCGTGCTATCCCGCCCCGAATTGATGAACCGGGGGCGGAACAGCGGATGAAACTATTGGAAATGCTTTGAGGTCGCCCGCGCAGGTTTAAGAGCCGCCGCCTCAGTGTGCGCTCACCGCTCCACTATTTGCTTGCGCTCGATAAATGTCCCTACCCCAAGATATTCTTTGACTACCGCCTTCAAATCCTGTTTTCGGAGGAGGAATTTTTCCTTCATCCCCCGGAGCCATTCCGCGTGGCGGTTTACGTCATCCTTGCTAAGAAAGAACTGATGTTCCCCGGCACTGACGTGAAACCGTAGCGATCCGTTTTCCAATTCCCAGGGGCCGGAACTCGAACAAAGCATGCATCTTGCTCTCCCGTCCGGCAGGAACCTGAAAGTGTCGCCTCCGCACAGTGGACAAACCGGGACAACAGGGCTGACCCGCTTGGCCGGATCCAATATAACGCGGGCGAGTTCTTCAGCGGTTTCTCTGTTCGCCGAAGAAAGCAGGGCCTCACCGGGAAGCGCCCCGTAAACCACGGCGGACCCGCGCAGATCGCCCAACGTCAGCTTGATGAAGCTCTCCACGTCTCGCTTGGTGCTCCCCTCCATGCCTTCTATCCCGGCGATCGCCACTCCCGCCGCAGGTTTTCCCCATAACTCGTCGACAAAGGCATAAAACTGAAGTCCACGGTCCAGGAATTTCTTGAGGCTCCCGTTTGCCGACAGAAGATAGGCAGGGGCGGCGACCACATATGCGTCAGCTTCTGCAAGGGCATCCATCACCTGGAGGAAGTCATCCTGCTGAGGGCACCTCATCTGATTGAAAAGGCACTCGTAGCAGGCTCGACATGGTTTTATGTCGAGTTGCGGAAGACGCGCCAGCCGCAGTTCCCAATCCTCCCCCAGTTGCTTGAAAATCTCTTTTATGAAAAGTTCGCAGTTTCCGAGTTTCCTTGGTGAAGCGGAGATTCCTAGAAGAGTTTTTACCATTTCGTTGCACTCCTGAAAGAGGTTGCACGCAACTAAAAGAGCTAACCGGAGGGGCTAGAACCGGTTAGCTCTTGAGGAGGAAAGAGTTGGTTTCTCTTTCTAGGATGGAGTGAGCAATATGCATGCCAAGACTTGGATTTTCAGTTTTAACCCATATTACAAGCACTTACTCCCGAAGCACATTTTCGCAATCACGCCATGATTACGCCATTTGCCTGCCATATCGCGCCCTAATCGCGCCATACATGTAAGCAAGCTAACCTCGCAGAATAGACTCCAACTCGGCTGCGCTCCCGACAGGATTGCGGCAACTGAAGTTCTCGCATACATATGCAGAGGGACCGTTTCCCCCTGAAGGTATCGGCCCGGTAAACGGCGCGATTTTTGATAAATCCTCTCCGTTTTTTCCACTCTCTTTGAGCATCAGCACCCGGTTTGGGGAGTAGAGCCGGTGAGCGGTCTCTATCATCTGCCTTGTCCCGGGAGATGATAAATCTCCGGCTATGAGTATTTCACGCGTGGGGCCGAGCGAGAAATCGAGCGCCGCCATGAATTGCGTGTAAGCGGCAGGTAGAGGGGCGACCTGTCCGGAAAATGAAGTCATGAGCAAATCTGCCTGTTTTTCGAATTGGGGGTTTCCGGTCATCCTGCCGAGCCGCAGCAGGTTCATCGCCGCAACGGAATTGCACGAAGGGAGCGCCCCATCATAAATTGTCTTTTCTCTTACGATCATCTTCTCACCGTCGGTTCCAACATAATAGAACCCCCCATCGGAGCTGCCGAAAATCCTGGACATATCCTCCTGAAGTCTAACCGCTTCGGAGAGATAGGCCACATCGAAAGTGGTTTCGTAGAGTTCAAGAAGACCCCAGATCAGGAATGCGTAATCGTCTGCATACCCCGGATTGGCGACTTCACCCTGCCGGTATCTGCGATAGAGCCGCCCCGTTTCGGTCTGCATTCTTTGCAGGATGAAATCTGCCGCTCCCGCCGCCCTCTGCGCATAGGAGTCATCTCCCAGCGCCTGCGCGCCCCTGGCGAGGGCCGCTATCATCAGCCCGCTCCAGGCGACCAGGATTTTATCGTCCTTTAATGGATGCACCCGTTTTTCGCGGGCCTCCAAGAGCATTTTGCGGCCATCCTCGAGCAGATTCTCCAATTCCGCAAGACCCATTCCCAAAGCCCCCGCGAGAATCTCAAAAGACTTCGGAATGAACGGGATGCTCATCCCATCTTCGAAATTTCCCTGAGGGGTGATGCCGTATGCCCGGCAAAAAATCTCCCCCGCATCTTTACCGAGAATGTTTGCCACTTGCCCCGGCGTCCAGGTGAAGAAAACCCCTTCCTTTCCTTCGCTGTCCGCGTCCTGTGCGCAATAGAAGCCGCCCTCCGGGTTTTGCATCTCACGAGTTGCGTATTCGAAGATCTCCTTTACCACTTTTGCGTACCGCTCTTCGCCCGTTGCGAGAAACGCGTCGGTATAGGCGAGTGCGAGCAACGCCTGGTCATAGAGCATTTTTTCAAAATGCGGCACAAGCCATCTTTCGTCTACCGAATACCTGTGAAAACCGAAGCCGATCTGGTCGAATATCCCGCCGGAACGCATGGACAAAAGCGTTTTTTCGACCATTTGAAATGCATTGGACCCGGGATTTCGTTTGTGCCATCGCGTAAGGAAAGTGAGATTATGAGGGCTCGGGAACTTAGGGGCGTTCCCGAATCCACCCCACACAGGATCAAACGACCTGGCCAATGCGCGCCAGGTCTTCTCAAGCAGCTCCAAACCGGGAAGCCGGTTTAGTCGTTCCGAACTCTTCGGCTCTATGGCTCGCGTTATTTCTTCGCTTATCCTGCCAAGTTGCTCACGTTCACCTGCCCAGAGTTCAGAAATCTTACCGGCTATTTCCATCAAACCCGGCATTCCCATCCGGCCTCTTTTAGGGAAATAGGTTCCGGCGAAAAAAGGTTTCCTGTCCGGACCCATGAAAATGGACAGCGGCCACCCTCCTCCGCCTGTGGCCGTCCTGCACGCGGACATATAAACCTGGTCGATGTCCGGCCGCTCCTCACGGTCTACCTTTATGGATACGAAACTCCGGTTGAGCAGGCCCGCAACTTCCTCATCCTCGAAAGATTCGCGCTCCATCACGTGACACCAATGACAGGTTGAGTATCCAATTGAGAGGAAAATGGGCTTGTCTTCCCGGCTCGCCTTCCGGAATGCTTCATCTCCCCATGGATACCACTCAACCGGGTTTTGGGCGTGCTGCAAAAGATAGGGGCTTTTCTCCCCCGCAAGACGATTAGGCATTCTGGCTCCTTCCAAAAAAAATTAAACCACGCCGGAATCTTCGGCCAGATAAGTTATGGACTCTCATTTGATAAGCATTAGTTGAAGTGATTTCGATGGGGTAGGATAAAATCTCTTTCGAGGTTACTTATTGCAGCCGGTTTCAGATCTGGAGGGAAAAACCGGCCTGCATGCAGTCTAAATGCCCCTATTATCCCTCCGTCAAACCTTCGCTAAACTGACAGGGCAGATTATCGAAAACCGTCATTCCCGCGGTGCGCCGCGGGAATGACAAGCTTGGACCATGTTCGACCTCCGTTATCCGGACGCCGGCTTCACGGGCTTCGTCTCAGATCGATTTTCCCGAACCTAAAAACGTGCACTTCGTGAAATCGATTTTCTGTTGGCAACCGTGGCAGTAGTGCTCCTTTTCGAACTCGTCGGAGAAGATCTCCTTTGTTTTCCCGCACTCCGGGCATTTGCATTCGAAAGATGACAGGCTCTTGAATCTTTCCCAGCCAGGACAAGCTTTGGGCGTGTTCATTTTTGTCTCCTCTTAATGATGGCGGAACAACTTTAACCGGTTCCTCTGCTATTTCTCCCCTTCCAACTCCAATTGACCCTTGATCTTGGTCCCACAACTGGGACATAAAATCTCTATTTGGTCTTCAGGGCCGATGTACTTCTCTTTAAGCTCCTCGGGCGGTATGAATGATACATCTCCACACGCGCACTGGGGACATTGCCCCCGGACTATTCGCCTTTTTTTCCCATCCATGTTCGTCCTCCGGTTCCGGTTTTCCGGCACTTCAAGTTCGACCCTCAGAGTGTCTCCATTCCAGGCCGCCTAAAGTCGATGTACATGATTATACCCCTGCTGTCCATACCTAAAGACCATCTCCCTCTCTCCGCGTCACCCCTTCCCCGCGTCGGTCTCTCACTTTTGGGCCTGCTTCCCTTTGCCTATTCCGGTCCTGGCGCATACCAGTTCCAGGAAAGCCTCAGGGTCTCCGAAACCCTCATCCCTGGAATACACGACCTGCATCCCGGTTGGTTTCTTCAACAGGACAAAAAAATAGGGCGTGCGAACCTCACCCAGTATTTTGTGAACGGTGAAATCTCCATCGGGGATGAGAGGAAACTTAACTTTGAAAAGGTCCCTGAAGGCATTTATCTCGTATAAGGAATTTCCTGCGCCGATTGCAAGCAATTTGACGCGGGATTCTATCGCAGGATTGGCCAAAATCGTCCTAAAGAGCGAATTGACATTTGGGGCTTCTTTCTGGCAAAAGGGACAGTAAATGCTAAAAATCTCGACGATCAATACTGCCGAATCGATCTGGGAGAGCTGAAAAGGACCCTGATCGATTTTAAGATATTCCCGCTCCGCCATTTTTTGGGGGAGGGGAAGCCTGAGATCGGGAAACACGTCACCTTCGCGAGGGATGTTTTGAGCAAACGGCGTTGGAAGACGGTAACTCGACAGACACAGCAAAAAGAGCAGCATTACGGATATTCTTAACAACTTCATTCTCAAAATCCAGATCCACATTTGCAAATTCACTCGACCACGATTTGCTTTTCCGTGCCGAGATCGAAATTGTCAAAATCAGCATAGTCCTGGTCAAGCGCCACTATGATGGGGATTTGTTTGCTGGTCGGCCCCCAATATTGAATGGCCCCCGGACTGCTGAAAAGATCCTCTGCCGCCCATTTGTCACGGTTTTGCGCAAATACCCTGAACGATGGGGATTCCAGTTCAACAAGAGACTTGCCAATTACAAATTCTTCCTTCCCCTTTCTCATCTCGACCGTGATCAGCCCTGTCAGCGGCAGGCCCAGAAATCGCCCGCCCTTGTCAAGGTCGGTTATGGCGGCCATGTAGCCCGTCTTTCGGGCAAGCACTAGAGAACCGGCCGTCAAACCGAGCTGAAAAGTAAACGCGGCGTCGAATTTGGTGGGTTTCGAACTTCTACCCTCATATCCAAGAAAATGAGACTGNNCCTTTTTGAAATCCTCCACCTGCTCGGGAGTCGCTTCGATCTTGCCCTCTTCTGCTCCAAAAAACCGGTCCGTGTGCCGTTTCATCTCAGAGATTCGATAGCGGATCTTTTCTATCAAAAGCTTTTCTGTCTCGATTTGAGAGACCTTCACGTTTCCATGATCGTCACGGTCCAGGATCAGCATCTCCTGAATATCCGGCGGAAGCGAAGCCATTGACTGCGCCGATTTGGCCGTCAAACGCGGCAAAAGGAACTCCCGCTTGTTCTCGATTGTCGGCAGGTCCGAAATGTCCTTCTCATACTCGACAAGCGCTATATTCAACTCGGCGATCAGCCCCCTCATCTCCGGAATGAACTCCACCAGCCCCTCAGGCACGAGAATCACCCCGTGGTTTATGCCTTTCATGCGTCGCCGGGTTATTATTCGCACGATATAATCGACAATGTCGTCCAGGGACATGTTTTTCTCGGCGATTTCCTCAGAGATGAGCGTAATAGCGGGCTTGGTCTGGAGGGCCACTTCAAGGGTGATCTTGCTGGCTGTTCGCCCCATCAGTTTCACAAAATGGTAGTATTTCACGGCCGATGCGGCGTCCTGGCTCAGATTGCCCACCAGCTCGGAAAATATCTTCGTGGCTGTATCGAAACCAAATGAAATGGGCAGATACTTCCCTGCCGCCAAATCACCATCGATCGTCTTGGGAATTCCGATCACGCTGCAATCGATCCCCTCGGTCTCCAGGTACTCCGCAATGAATGCCGCATTCGTGTTGGAATCGTCGCCCCCCACTATCACCAGACCATCGAGCCTGTTTTTGACAACTATCTGCCTGACTTTTGCGAACTGCTCGGGGCTCTTGATCTTCGTCCTGT
The DNA here is from genome assembly GCA_003165235.1 of Syntrophobacteraceae bacterium. Classification (GTDB taxonomy): domain Bacteria; phylum Desulfobacterota; class Syntrophobacteria; order Syntrophobacterales; family Syntrophobacteraceae; genus SbD1. Next base: position 6,586 of record PLSV01000236.1, on the reverse strand, counting down.
CAGTCCCGAGAAAATCAAACCCGCCTATATTGATAATGGACTTGATATTTTCTTTGTTTATCTCAAAAAGGTCCCCTTTGAGCAGGCCTTTGGGTCCCTTTCTTATCCCTACCAGGGTGTTGTCGTCTCCCAGGGCGGCCGAAAGACCGGCGAGCACGTTGTGGCCCCCCGCCGCCGGACCCCCCGAGAAGAGCACGGCGACTCTTTTCCCCTTGATGCTCTCGGATTCATCTGCGGCGACGGCCTCCAAAATGATGCTTCTGCTCCGTGAGATCGTCTTGGCGAAGACCTCCGCGATTCTGTCGCACCGCTTGCAAATAAGGCTCATGCCGGTTTCTTTGAAAGCGGCGGGCCTTATCTTGCCGTCTTTTCCCAGAAAAACGGAGTTCACGGGAATTGGAAGCTTTCGAATTCTTTCTTCAAGAGGGGAGTGCTTTCCGGCAGCCTGGCTAACTTTGGAGGATAAATCCATGATCTTCCCTTCATCTGTTTTTTCGCAATTCAATCCGGTTAGTCGGACATAAACTATTATAAAATTTGTGAGGGTTTCTCAAAAGAATAATTACATCTCCCAGGAAGACAACCCATGGGCGTGGATGCCTATGGCGGCCAAAAGCCTTTGTGCCACGCAAAATCCAAACGTCTTCGCTTGCGAACCGAATACCGGTCTGCTATTGCTTAATCCTGACCTTTATAGTGCATATTAGGAGGAATAATCATGTTAAGAGACCAAAGCATCGGGTTCATAGGCGGGGGGAACATGGGCGAGGCGTTAATCAGCGGTCTGATCGCCGCGTCAGTGTTTCCTGCCGAAAAAGTTTTCGCTCACGACGTAATGCCGTCCCGTATTCAATACCTGGAGAAGGAACTGGCGATAAAGGGGCGCAGCAGCATCGGCGAGCTTGCCCGATCCAGCAGCATTATCGTGCTTGCCGTGAAACCCCAGGTGATCTCTCAGGTGTTGGATGCCCTTCGTGAGCATCTCTCGCACAAGCCGCTCGTCATATCCATTGCGGCTGGAATTGCGCTGTCAATTCTCGAAGGGCGCCTGCCGGACCTGACCCCCGTCGTCAGGGTCATGCCCAACGCCCCTGCCCTTGTCGGGAAAGGGGCCTCCGCTCTTTCGCGTGGGAAGGCGGTTTCGACTGCGCAGATGGAGATGAGCCTCGCGCTTTTCCGCGCCGTGGGCAAAGCGGTCGAAGTCGAGGAGAAGATGATGGATACAGTGACCGGTCTTAGCGGAAGCGGGCCGGCGTATGTTCTGCTCGTAATCGAGGCCCTTATTGATGCTGGGGTCTTAATGGGACTGCCCAGGCAAACCGCGCGGGAATTGGTGATCCAGACGGTTGTCGGAACTTCCATGATGCTCGAGAGCACAGGAAAGCACCCCGCTGAGCTAAAGGACATGATTACATCCCCAGGGGGAACTTCGATCCACGGGTTGCAGCTCCTGGAATCATATTCAGTCAGGGGCGCTTTGATGGAATGCGTGGAAGCAGCTTCACGCAGGTCGGCCGAACTCGGGAAGGGCTAAATCGGTGTGACGAACACTGGATAGAAGCTGGCTGTGTGTCTATATTCTCTTAAGACGATTTTCGTCAGTTTGAGCTTCACGGTGATCAGGAGGTTTGCCGATGCTCCCCATAGAGTTGGATCACAAGGTTCTGAATACTCTGCCGGTTCCTGCGTATAGATCGATAAACAGAGTATTTGAGACCCTGCAGACCATATTGAGCCAAAATATCATACCCTATTTCAGAAACGACAGGGGGGTGAGCCTTGTACAGCTTGCAGACCTTCGTCAGTCCATCGTCTTCCGACGCATGGAGGACGAGGAAAATAAAATATCGCTGCCGACGCTGCTGTTACGGCAAAAACGGAACTGGACCATCCTGATTCATGAGAGGCTGTTGGATTACCTGGCCCATATTCTTTCCTTTCGGTCTGAGTTCAAAGAGCCCGCTGGCGCCCTCGAAGAGCGGGGGATGCTCAAATTCTCCGAAGTCCTTTTGAGACACCATTTCGAGCATCTCGTCTTCCCCAACGCCGGCGAGCTTGAATTTATCCGCTCTGATATCGAGTTTGCGGCAGGCTGGGCAAAGAAGGACCCTAAAGGTTACCATGCGTTTGTGGCAGTGCTGAGCAATCCGGCAAACGGCATAATCGGGAAGAATTATATCGAGCTGCTTGACCGGGCTCAACGCCTCGAGAAATTCGATTTCAGGCTGGGGCGGATAGCGGCGGCTTACGCCAGAAACATTGCCGAATTACCAGCAGGCTTCCTCATGGATCTTTTTCCAGACCTGGATTTGGAAATGAAGCTGAGGGTCCTGAGCCATACTTACCGCAGCAGCCGCATCTCCGCACAGGCGCCTTCAAAAAGAACGGCGGATCTGAGGAAGGTCCTGCGGTTGTTTGCCATTACCATTCACCACGATTCAGGCGAAGGGATGGAGCTGTTCAGAACCTTCAGGAAACGCTGGGGGGCGGCGCCGCTTCTAAAAGAGCTGGATATTTCGCCGGAGTTGGACCTGGAAAGACCTGGTCCTCAACTTTTCGAGATTTTCAAAAAGAATCTGGAGGTGTTCGTGGAACCTGGAGACGTCATAAATCAGCAGGAAACCAGGATAGTTATGCCCCAAACCAGAACGGACCCTGCGCCCCAGCAGCCAAAGAGTCTCAAAGAGCGCATCGATGAAGCTCGAACCAACCCTGATATACCGCAAGCAGTAAATGAGCTGATTGAAAAAAATAGGATGAATGCGGCCGGGCAAAGCGGTGCAAAGTACACGGAACTGATCGAAACCCTTCTCGCGATTCCATGGGGGAAAATAAAAAAGATCTGGGTATCTCCGGAAGAATTTGACCGGGGACTTGACAGCTCGCATTACGGTCTGAAAACACCAAAAGAAATTATATCGGATTTTTTTGCCAACCTGATCTGGCGATATCAGCATTTCAAAGAATCTGAGAGCCGGAACTGGCGCAGGACCGGGAGCGCCCTGCTCTTTGTTGGTCCCCCGGGAGTGGGCAAGACTTCTCTGGCGATGTCCATCGCCCGCAATCTCGGCATCCCTTACCACAAGATTTCACTGGGCGGCATGAAGGACGAGGCGGACATCCGGGGCTACGGGTTTACCTATGAGGGCTCGAAACCGGGCCTCATCGTTCAGGGCCTCTTAAAGATGGGCGTGATGAACGGGATGTTCATAATGGACGAGGCGGACAAAACGGAAAAGTTCGCAATCGCCACCCTGCTGGAGATACTCGACCCGGAGCAGAACCACCTTTTCCATGACAAGTACACGCAGAGCACCGTCGATATAGATCTCTCGAACTGCCATTTCATACTGACGGCCAACACGGTCGATACGGTCCCGGCGGCAATCCTCGACCGCTGTGAGGTGATTTTTCTGGACAGGTACAGCGTGGACGAAAAAATCGCCATTGCCAGGGAGTTCCTGGTGCAGCGGATTCGGGAGCGTTACTTGATCGGACAGGATGAAATCTTCTTCGACCCCGGGGAGGAGAGCGAAATCCTTAGGCGCCTTATCCGCGATTACACCTCGGAGGCGGGTGTTCGCGACCTCGAACGCATCATGCGCACACTTTTTCTCCGCACCCAGCGAAAGGAGATCATGGCCAGGGGCAAAAGCTCCGTGAAACTTGACCTTGTTAAAATAGAGAAATATCTCAATTTGCCCAAACGCCAGCGCTTCATCAACGAAGATGACCGCATCGGCGAGATGATGGCCCTTGGGGTCAACATGGAGATGGGCGTCGGCGCCCTGATCCCGATTCAGGCGACTCCGGTGCGGACCGGCCATGATAGAAAAAATGGGTCCCAATCCTACCTTAGTATGGTCCATACCACCGGAAATATCGAGCGCGTGATGGACGAGAGCCGAAAGGTCGCATCGACTGCCATCCTGCACCTCGCAAAAGAACTGGGCATAGATGCTGCGGACATGTCCATTCCGGTGCATCTGCACTTTATGGGCGGCTCGACCAAAAAGGATGGGCCTTCAGCCGGGGTGGCGATCGCCCTTGCGTTGGCTTCGCTTTTCGGGCAGCAAAAGATCCGCCGCGATGTCGCCGCAACCGGCGAAATTGATACCCAGGGGCGGGTTACCAGCATAGGAGGGATGGGCGTAAAACTGGAGACCGCCTATGCAGCGGGCTGCAAGACCCTGATTTTCCCGAGGGAGAACCTGACCGGGACTGAAGGCATAGACAGACTCCCTGACGCCCTTAAGGACGAACTTCAAATCCTTACTTTCGACCAGTGGAAAGGCGACCACGAACCCTTCGATTACTCTCGACACGTGCTCCAGGTGGTTGCTGTTGACAATATTGTCCAGGCCTCGCAGGTGGCTTTTATCGAACAGGAAGAAATTGATTCGCTGGACCGGCTTTTTGAGGACCACGCGCAAGAAGCCCTGGCTGAGGTTGCCTCAGCAGGTTTCAAGGAGCTGCGGGCAGTCTACCTGGATAACCCCGGCGAGACCGTTCCGGGACTGACTGACGCCGGTCTCTGCTCGGAAGATCACGGATGCATTATCCTGGTGCGAAGTGATTTGAGAGAAGAAATTTTGAGTTCACTGGGCGAGTTGCCCGCGAAAAGCGTCATAAGGGAATTTGACCCGGGGACAGAGCGGCTGGCCGACGTGCTGAGGGAAACAAAGACAGCCTACAGGGACTATTCCTCGCTGCCGCTCAGGATTTCGCTGATAGCTCCTCTGCCCTTTCTAAGAAGAGAGGGAATCCGTCCCGAGGACCTTGAACGGGATGTGGTTTTTGTGGGCCTTCGCATTTTCGCCAACTGCTGCACAGCGGAAAATGTGCCTGTCCGGGACTGCCGCACTGTGCTCGCCAGGGCTCTTTCCTGCCTGGTGAAGCTCACGGACGAATTGCTGGAAAGATGTCCCTTTCTGGCTAAAAAGGATGGAATCTATGCGCCGACAGTCGCATTCATTCCTGAGAAATACCGGCTCGATGGGCGCCGGGCCGAAGAAATCCTCGACCGCTGCCTTTCCAAGTGGCTGAATATAGTCGAGAAAAGCAAAGAGCAACCGGAGGCCCCGACGATCCAGCCTGGTATGAAACTATAGAAAGGATTCAGGGATTCTTCAATCCCTCAATTCCTCGCGTTTAGCCTGTGTTTATTAATGAAGCGACTCATAACTAAAGGAGACCAAGCGATATGAACGAAACTATTAAAACTCTTCTTGAGAGAAGAAGCATTCGTAAATTCAAACCTGAGCAGATCGGCGAGAAGGAATTGAACGCCATACTTGATGCTGGAAGGTACGCACCCAGCGGCTCAAACCAGCAATCAGCCCTTTTTGTTGTTATTCAGGATAAGGAAACCTTGAAGAAGCTCTCAGCCATGAATGCTGCGGTGTTGGGAAAGGATATGGATCCCTATTACGGCGCGCCTTCCGTCATTCTCGTTTTTGCAGACAAGACCAAGATCACGCCGCTCGAAGACGCCACTCTTGCAATTGGCAATATGCTGAATGCGGCTGCGTCCCTGGGGGTCGGGTCCTGCTGGGTTCACCGCACAAAGCAGATGTTTGAAACAACTGAGGGCAAGGATTTCATGAGAAAGTGGGGTGTTCCCGGAGATTATATAGGCGTGGGTTCCTGCGTTTTAGGATATCCCGAGGGCGAGCATCCAAAAGCAGCCCCAAGAAAGGACAAGTTCGTAATTCGGGTCTGATCCGTTTATTACCCCGGGGGAATCGGCGGGGCGCGAAATCTTCTCCCGGTGTAAGGTGCGTTCAAGGAGGCGGTATGTCCTGTCCGTTCATGCTGAGGCTTGCCCTGAGGCGCCGAAGGGTATCGAAGCATGGACGGACCGGGGCGCCCGCCCTTCGATACCTCAGCGCGAACGGTCTGGAACGCAACTTGCCGTGAGGTGCTGGAATGAGCGCACACTATGGTATATTTATAAATAATTGGACCTCAAGAAAGAGATCCTGCAATGCAAACCGAAAGTATCAAGAAGTAAGCCTACCGGCTTCTGGATACTTTGCCCGATTCGGCAGCCTGGGAAGTCCTGAATCAGGTTCGTCCGGCAAACTGGCGCCGGCAGGCCGAGAAAGGGCAGTATCTTTCTACTGTTAATTCGGCCTTTGGGGTTTTTAGAGTTTGTCTTGCCCCGAAAGGGCTGGATATAATGGCCCAGGGCAAGCGGAGCGCCACCCTGGGTAGGGCGGACAAAACCAAACCCGTCCCTACCCTGAAGGGGTTGCATAAAATTAATGATTCCCGTCGGCCCACAGCCGCTGCCTGATAAGATGTAGAAAGCGGCGCACGGGTGCTATGGCTAACACATTGAAAGGGAGGCGCCCCTCTCTCGAAAGGGGCTGGCTTCCCCCTCCCCCGATTTGGGCGCCTGGCCTGGTCCGGCCCTGTCAGCCATAGTTTAAACTTATGGTATGCTTCACAGGCAACGGAGGTTGGGGTATGACCGGTTGTCGCCTGTGTCATGATTTTTCTCACCAGGGGCCTAATCATGTAAGGAGGAGATTTTTATGCGCAGTCTCAAAGGAACCAAAACTGAACAGAATCTGTTGAAGTC